>NZ_JBCLQK010000001.1:0-496223 GCF_041223505.1 Adlercreutzia muris | reverse complement strand
TCGCCGAAAGTACTGCGGCGCGAGGCCGCGGGAGGACAGGTCGTTCCGCTCGCAGGGGGCGCTTTCCCATCGCCCCCGGGCCCGGCCCCGTTCGCCGGCGCTGACGCCCCGGCGAACGGGGCCGATGCCGTCTTCGGCACCCCGCGGGGTGCCTTTTGCTTTCTGGGCCTCGTCTCCGCGCGGCCCGCTCCTCAGAGGGGCGGCATCGACGGGGTCTCCGGCCATGGGGAGATGCCGTCATCATAGACGCCCGCCCGGGCGTCTTTTGTTTTTTAGGGCTGTCTTTCTCGTCGCCATCGGCCGTGAAATGGGGTCGGCCTCTCTCGACTGCAAGAGGCGCGCGCGTATAATACCCACAGAGCCTTGTCTCATTGCGAACGAGGCTGTTGGTATCGAGAGAGGTGGTGTTCCCGTGAGTTCAGAGAGCCCTGAAGATAAGAAGCGCATTGAAGATGCGGCGAAACAGCCGGCGGTTCTAGAGGCGTTGGTTGACGCGCTTTCCGACGGAAGTCGTCGCGGCCGTCAGCAGGCGGCGCGCATTATCGCCGGCGTGGCGCGGGAGGATCCCGAGTTGCTCGTTGGCCATGGGGCTGCATTGGTGGATGTCCTTGAGCGTCCAGAGGCGCAAACGCGTTGGGAGTGCCTTGAGGCTCTCACGCGGATCATTCCCCTTGACGCTCGCGCTTGCGAGAAGGCTATTCCCGGTGCGGAGACGGCGCTCTTCGATGAGGGCAGCGGCCCGTTGCGCTTGGCCGCCATGCGCTTTCTGTGCGCCCTCGGCGCGACGACCGAGAAGCGCTCGGAGAAAGTATGGTCCCTCATTGATGAGGGCATTCAGTGCTGGCACGGCGATCTGGAATTCCAGGACATGTTGCTGGCTGTCATCGATTTCTCTCAGGGAAAGTTGGCGCCCGAGGTGAAGAAGGCTCTGGGCGATCGCATGCGCTTCGATGCGACCAACGGTCGCGGCATGTTGAAGAAGCGGGCGAGCCAGATCGTCGAGAACGTATCGTAGGAATCGCGCCCGCATGGAGAGCGGGCGCGATTCTCTCTTTCCCAACGTATGACCGAGCATAGATTGCAGGAGGAGTGCACTATGGGCTTTGCATCTACTTTGAAGGTGGGCGATGTCGCCTACACCTATTATCCCGTGTCGACCATCGAAGGTGCGGATCGGCTGCCGTTCTCGCTGACGGTGCTGTTGGAGAATGTGCTGCGCTGTGGCCGCACGCCCGACGAGGCCGCGGCCATGGCAGCCCGGGTGACCGAGGCCGGCCTTGCGGGCCATACGGGCGAGGAAGTGGAGTTCTCGCCGGCGCGCGTGCTGTTCCAGGACTTTACGGGCGTGCCGGTGTTCGTTGACTTCGCCGTGATGCGCGAGGCCTGCGCTGAGCTGGGGGGCGATCCGAAGAAGATCAACCCTCAGGTGCCGTGCGATCTGGTCATCGACCACTCGGTCATCGCCGATGAGGCCGGCTGCCCCGGATGCATGGACGAGAACATGAAGTTGGAGTTCGCGCGAAACAGCGAGCGCTACGACTTCTTGAAGTGGGCCCAGGAGTCCTTCGAGAACGTGCGCATCGTGCCGCCGGGGCAGGGTATCTGCCACCAGCTGAACATCGAGAAGTTCGCAAGTGTGGTCATGGAGTCGCCTTCGGGACTTACGGGCGCCGACGGCACGCCGGTAGTGTACTTCGATACCCTGGTGGGCACCGACTCTCATACGCCTACGGCCAATGGCATCGGTGTGCTCGGCTGGGGCGTGGGCGGTATCGAGGCCGAGGCCGCGGCCCTCGGCCAGCCCATTACGACCCTGGTGCCCCGCGTGATCGGCGTGAAGCTGACCGGCGAGCTGGCGGCGGGCGTGTCGGCCATGGACGTGTCGCTGACGTTCGCGAGCATGCTGCGCGAGCGCGGCGTGGTGGGCTGCTTCGTGGAGTGCTTCGGCCCCGGCGTGAGCGTACTTTCTGCCACCCAGCGCGCCTGCATCTCGAACATGACCCCGGAGTACGGCAGCACCTGCACCCTGTTCCCCGTGGACGAGAAAACGCTCGACTACCTGCGCCTGACCGGCCGCAGTGAGGATCAGGTGGCCCTTGTGGAGGCTTACGCCAAGGCCCAGGGCTACTGGAACGATCCGAATGCCGGACCGCGTGTGTACAGCGATGTGATCGAGTTGGATCTGGGCAGCGTGCAGCCCTCCATTGCCGGACCGTCACGACCCCACGACCGCATTGCCCTGGCCCAGGCTGGCGAGCGCTTCCGCGCCATCTGCGCCGAGCGCGGCCTGGACGATGTGACGGCGCACGTGGAAATTGGCGGCGTCGACCACGAACTGACCCACGGGGCCATTGCCATCGCTGCAGTGACGAGCTGCACGACGGCTACCGACCAGGCTATGATGATCGCCACGGGGCTCATGGCCCGCAATGCCGCCGAGCACGGGCTTGCGCCCGCACCCTGGGTGAAGACCATTTTGGCTCCGGGCAGCCGCGCCACCGAGCTGCTGCTGGAGCGCGCGGGGCTGACCGAGCCCCTGCGTCAGCTGGGCTTTTTCACTTGCGGCTTTGGTTGTATGAGCTGCATCGGCAACTCCGGCCCGCTCATGGAACAGATGCACGCCATCGCCGACGATATCGAGTTGGCAAGCGTGCTGTCGGGCAACCGCAACTTCGAGGGCCGCATCTCGCCGGATGTGTCGCAGAACTATCTCATGCAGCCGGCCAACGTGATTGCCTACGCCATTGCCGGCACCATGGATATTGATCTGGAGAAGGATGCTCTTGGCGTGGATAGCGCCGGGAATCCGGTGTACTTCGCCGATATCGTGCCCGACGAGGCCGAAGTGGCCGCGCTGGTGAGCCAGTACGTGACCGCCGACTTGTACGAGCAGGGTGCTGCCGGCATGTTCGAGGGCGATGCCGCCTGGCAGGCCTTGGGCGCCGAGCCGAGCGACACCTTCGCCTGGGACGAGGCATCTACCTACGTGCGCCGGCCCCCGTACTTCGACGGCATGGGCCGAGCAGTGGAGGGCCAGGCCCCCATCGAGGGTGCCCGGGTGCTCGGGAACTTCGGCGACTTCATCACCACCGATCACATCTCCCCGGCTGGCGCCATTGCGCCCGATATGCCGGCGGCGGAATACCTCGAGGCCCATGGTGTGGCACCGGCCGACTTCAACACCTACGGCAGCCGTCGCGGCAACCACGAGGTGATGATGCGCGGCACGTTCGCCAATGTGAAGCTGACGAACAAGTTGGCCGACGGCCGCAAGGGCGGCTGGACCTGCGACTTCACCACGGGTGAGATCGCACCTTTGTACTATGCGGCCGAGCATTACCGCGCGGCAGGCGCCCCGGCAGCGGTGCTGGCGGGCAAGATGTACGGCTCGGGCTCGTCCCGCGACTGGGCGGCCAAGGGCCCCATGCTGCTGGGCGTGCGCGTGGCCATCGCCGAGAGCTTCGAGCGCATCCATCGGTCGAATCTCATCGGCATGGGCATCCTGCCGCTGCAGTTCACCGAGGGCCAGAATGCCGATGAGCTGGGGCTCGACGGTTCCGAGACCATCACCGTGGCCCCCATCGACTTCTCGGCGGGTCTGCCGGCCCCGGCGGTGGTGCAGGTGACGGCCGAGCGCGCCGACGGCAGCGCGGTGACCTTCGACGCCACGGTGCGCATCGACACCCCCACCGAGGGCCGCTACTACGAGAACGGCGGCATCCTCCAGTACGTCCTGCGGGAACTGATCGACTAGCCATGTGGCAGCAGACAGAGGGCGCTTCCCCCTCTGTCTTGATGCGTTGAACCTCGACAGTGGGATCGGGGACGAAAGCTTTCGATCCCATTTGTTTGGGATGAGGCGGCGAAAAGGTGCGTGGGGAAGGGTGCACGCGGGCGCGGGGAGGCGACGAAGTGGTGCTCGCGGGTATGGGAAAGCGACGAAGGGTGCGTTGCGGCGCGGTCTGTTTGCCCCGAAATGTCGATCCGCCCGCGCGGATCGACATTTCGGGGCGTATTTTTCTCTCAAAAGGCTCAAGAAGCGCTTTTTCTGGCGCGAAATACCGATCTGCTCGAGCACACCGACACTTTGCGCCAGAAAATGCGATAAGGGCTTTGGAGGCTGCCCTGCCATCATATGTTGGGATGGACGCCCTGCGAGCTATTGACTATGAGCTATGGACTATGAGCTATGGACTATGAGCTGTGAGTCCCTATGGGAGGGTCGTTCCATTCGCGCTACCCGTTCCTCGTAACTCTCCCGTCGCGGGCGCGCTGCCCCTGCGGAGAACGTGCGGAATAGCTGGCGTAGGCGGGGGATTTGCGATACGATTACGGGCACGTGATTTTTTGACCCTAGGAGAACCGACGTAACTATGGAAGACTTCCGCAACGAATATTGCATGCACACCGTCACCTGCGGGCAGCTGCGTGCGACCGACGTGAACCAAGAGGTGACGCTGGCCGGTTGGGCGTGGCACACGCGCGACCACGGTGGGCTCATCTTCATCGACCTGCGCGACCGCGAGGGCTACACGCAGGTGGTCGTCGATCCGGATTGCGTGAGCGCGGAGGACTTCCATGCAGCCGAGCACTTGGGGCGCGAGTACGTGCTGAAGGTGACCGGCCGCGTGCGCGAGCGGGCACCGGAGGCTGTGAACCCGAACATGATTACCGGCGAGATCGAAGTGCTGGCCAGCGCCGTGGAGGTGCTGAACACTTCGGTGACACCGCCGTTTTCCATCGAAGACGGCATCGAGACCGACGAGATCACCCGCATGAAGTGGCGCTACCTGGACATTCGCCGTCCGGAGATGCTCGCCAACCTGAAGCTGCGCCACACGGTGACCCAGGCCATGCGCCGAGCCCTCGACGAGCGCGGATTCCTGGAGATTGAGACGCCGATCCTGGCGAACTCCACCCCCGAGGGCGCTCGCGACTACATTGTGCCGAGCCGTCCGAACCCGGGCAAGTTCTACGCCCTGCCCCAGAGCCCCCAGCAGTTCAAGCAGATGCTCATGTGCGCCGGCGTAGAGCGCTACTACCAGATTGCCCGCTGCTTCCGCGACGAGGACCTGCGTGCCGACCGCCAGCCGGAGTTCACCCAGGTGGACATCGAGATGTCGTTCGTGGAGGGCGACGATGTGTGCGACATGATGGAAGCGGTCATGGCCGAGACGCTTGCCGCCGTCGGCGTGACCGATGTGGCCTTCCCCCTGCAGAAGATGCAGTACGCCGACGCCATGCGCGACTACGGCTGCGATCGCCCCGATGTGCGCTTCGGCATGCTCCTGCACGACATTACCGACATCGTGAAGGACACCGGTTTCAAGGTGTTCTCGTCGGTGGCCGCCTCGGGCGGCGTGGTGAAGGCCATCAACGCCAAGGGCGCGGGTGACTGGAGCCGCGGCGAGGTGGAGAAGATGGCCTCCATCGCCGAGGCCAACGGCGCCAAGGGCATGGCCTGGGTGGCGTTCACCACCGACGGCCAGGAGAAGAGCCCCATCAAGAAGTTCTTCACCGACGAAGAGTGGGCGGCCCTGAAGGCCGAGATGGAAGTGGAGCCCGGCGACCTTCTGCTGTTCGCGGCCGACGCGCCCGAGATCGCCAACGCCGTGCTCTCCGCCCTGCGCCTGCATATGGCCGATGCGCTGAACGTGCCCCGCGAGGGTCACGCGCTTCTGTGGGTGGTGAACTTCCCCATGTTCCGCTACGACGAGGACGAGAAGAAGTACGCCGCTGAGCACCACCCCTTCACCCATGTGCTGAAGGAGGATCTGGACAAGATCGAGAGCGACCCGCTCGCCTGCGGCAGCTATTCCTACGACCTGGTGATGGACGGCTTCGAGGTGGGCGGTGGCACCATCCGCATCCACAACGCTGAGGAGCAGCGTCGCATCCTGCGCGTCGTGGGGCTTTCCGACGAGGAGATCGACGAGAAGTTCGGCCACCTCATCCGTGCACTCGAGCTGGGCGCCCCGCCCCATGGCGGCATCGCGCTGGGTCTGGACCGTCTGGTGATGCTCTTGGCCCGCAAGGACTCCATCCGCGACGTCATCGCCTTCCCGAAGACCTCCTCGGCGAGCGACCCCATGACCGGCGCGCCCTCTGCGGTGACGGGCCGCCAGTTGAAGGATGTGAACCTGCGCATTCTGTAGCATGCCGTGAGATACGCGACGAGCTGTGCGAGGGGCTGTGCCTGAGGGCGCAGCCCCTTTGACGTGGCGGGGCGCGCATCTGTCGGGCCGAGAGACCTTTGCGAGTAACCCCCCACCCCTCGGGCAGCGGGAAGGAGGGGCCGCTCGCCGTTGGGCCTCCGGCAACGGGAGGGGTCGCTCGCCGTTGAGGGCCTCGGGCAGCGGGCGGGGAAAGACCGCTCGCCGTTGAGGGCCTCAGGCGGCGGGAGGAGGGAAAGACCGCTCGCCGTTGGGTCCTCTTACATGATGGTGCGGGAAAGCGGCTTGCTAAAGGTTTCGACGGGGTACCCGGTGAGAACGTTGCGGGCGGCCAGAAGATGCTCGGCGAAGGAGAGCTTGCCCGCCCCGTAGAGCCGGGCCGCCAGGCGCACGGCGGCTCCGTCCTCCATGGACACGTCGTCGGCCAGAAGCGCCATGACCGTGCCGATGAGCGAGCGCGGCACGTGGTAGTCGTTCTCGAGCGCCGCCACGCAGGCGACGATGGTCTCCGGGTAGGCCCGTGCCGCGCCGCCGGCGATAATGCGGCGCGCCTTGGCGGCGCGGCGCGGATCGTTGTCGAGCAAATAGTGCAGCAGGACGGTTTTGTCCACGATGACGATATCGCGGGAACGTCCCCGAGGCGTGCTTTTCGGCCGCTCGGCGTCGGATGCGCCCTGCTCCTTCAGCCATGCGGCGCGCTCGTCGCTCGACTGGGTCGGATTGCCGTAATGACGCAGCTTGCCGAAGGCGCTCGTGGCTCCCTCGCTCTTGCTGAGATGCGGCGTGAAGGGGAGCCGCCTTCCGTTGACGCTCTCGGCTATGAAGAGCCGCACGGCCTCGGAGAGCGAGAGGCCCAGAGCCTCGAAGAGCTGTTCGGCCTCTGCCTTCATGGCGTCCTCGACGCGTACCTGCAGGGTGGCGTGCTTGCCCATAGAGCACCTCCGAAAAATTTTTTTGCCTCGCGAAGCAGATCGAAGGCGGATGAAAATGCGCCTTATTGCGAGCGCTTCCGCGACATCTTCCCAGCAAAACGAGGGAAGATGTAGTGCAATTGTAACACACTCGGAAGGCCCCTGGATTCCTGCGCCGGAAGGCGGGAGCGTCAGAAGCGGCGAAATAGGGGGTTGCCAATAGCCGTTGAGCGCGTTATAACGTCCCCAACAGGTCAAAGGTGACTTTCCCGATGCGCAAACCCTGCGCGCTTCCCATAGATTCCAATCCGTTTCAGCAAGGCGTCCCACCGATGCCTTGGTCTCGTGCACCCCGGTTCTCGAGAAGGGGACAGGCAGGAGCGAAGCGGGGGAATACATGCTTCGAGCTATGAGAAAGAGGAGGAGTTCATGGGCTCTAAATTCGTCATTGCCGACCCGGGCCTGTGCATCGGCTGCCAGACGTGCATGGCCGGCTGTCTGCTGAAGCACAGTGCGCCGGGGGACGTTGCGAAGCCCCGTCTGAACCTGATTACCACCCTGACCATCTCCGCGCCCATCGTGTGCCACCACTGCGCCGATGCGCCGTGCGTGGCCTCGTGCCCGGAAGGGGCGCTGTACTTCGACGAGGGTCGCGTGGCGGTGAAGCAGGAGCGCTGCATCGGCTGCCGCAGCTGCGTGCTGGCCTGTCCTTACGGCGCCGTGGACGTGGTCTCCCAAGAGGGCGCGGCGAAGCTGGGCGGCCTGACGGTGGAGTCGGCGCCCAAGGCTTTCCTGGTGAAGTGCGATTTGTGCTATGACCGCGAGGGCGGCCCGGCGTGCGTGGAGGCCTGTCCCACCGGCGGCCTTATGGTCGTCGACGAGGAGGAGCTTGCTGCTCGTCAGCGGGCCCGGCGCATGAAGGCCGCTGTAGCCTCGGGTGCGTTTGCCAGCGTGCCGCTGAATATGGATCTCAACTAGAACGGGGGAGTGAAACTATGGAAAAGCACATGGCCGTATGTCCCTACTGCGGCGCCGGATGCAAGCTCAACCTGCTGGTCGATGACGGAATGGTCATCGGCGCCGAGGGCATCGACGGTGTGACCAACGAGGGCGAGCTGTGCCTGAAGGGCCTGTCGGGCTTCGATTTCATCAACGATACGAAGATCCTGACGCCGCGCATCCTGCACCCGATGATCCGCCGCGAGAAGGGCGGCGAGCTGGAGCGCGTCACCTGGGACGAGGCACTTGACTTCACGGCGCAGCGGCTGACCGAGATCAAGGAGAAGTACGGCCCGGATGCCATCATGCTGACCGGCTCCTCCCGCGGCCCGGGCAACGAGGCCAACTTCGTCATGCAGAAGTTTACCCGCGCCTGCATCGGCACGAACAACATCGACAACTGCGCGCGCACCTGCCACGGCCCCAGCGTGATCGGGCTTATGGACACCGTGGGATCCGGTGCCATGTCGGTGTCCATTCCCAACCTGGAGAACGCCGACCTCATCATGCTGTTCGGCTACAATCCCTCGGCCTCCCATCCCATTGTGGCTCGCCGCATCGTGAAGGCCAAGGAGAAGGGCGCCAAGATCATCGTAGTGGATCCGCGCTCCATCGAGACCGCCCGCATCGCCGATCTGTACATCCAGATCAAGAACGGCTGCAACCTCGCCTTCATGAACGCGTTCGCCAACGTCATCGTGTCTGAGAATATGCACGACAAGGCCTTCATCGATGCCCACACCAACGGCTTCGACGCGTGGTGGGAGACCATTAAGAACTACACGCCGGAATCGGTGGCCGAGGTGTGCGGCTGCGATCCCGACGACATCCGCAAGGCGGCGCGCATGTACGCCACGGCCCCCAACTCCGTCATCGGCTGGGGCATGGGCGTGACCCAGCAGCGCCAGGGCGTGAAGGTGGTGCACACCATCGCCGCCATCGCCTGCGTCGCCAACCAGATCGGTCGCGACAACGCCGGTCTGGCGCCGGTGCGCGGTCAGAACAACGTGCAGGGCTCCTGCGACATGGGCATGTGGCCGAGTCTTCTGCCGGGTTACCAGAAGGTGGAGAACCCCGAGATGCGCGCTAAGTTCGAGAAGGCCTGGGGCCTGCCGGCCGGCGCGCTTCCCGCCGAGCCCGGCTTCAAGCTGACCGACCTGCCCCACGGGGTGAAGGAGGGCAAGATCCGCGCCTTCTACAACTTCGGCGAGGATCCGCTGCAGACCGAGCCCGATTCCGCCGATATGAAGGAGACCCTGGAGAACCTGGATCTGCTCATCTCCCAGGACATCTTCATGACCCAGACGACGGCTTTGGCCGATGTGGTGTTTCCCGGCACGTCCTGGGGCGAGCACGACGGCGTGTTCTCCGCCTCGGATCGCACGTTCCAGCGCTTCACGGCCGCAGTGCCGCCCAAGGGCGAGTGCAAGCACGACTGGCAGATCTTCCAGGAGCTTTCGACGCGCATGGGCTACCCGATGCACTACGAGGATACCGAGGAGATTTGGAACGAGGTGCGCGAGCTGTGCCCCAACTTCTACGGCGCCACCTACGAGAAGATGGCCGGCACCGGTCATGCCCAGTGGCCCGTGCCCACGCTGGAGTGCCCCGGCACCCCGACGCTGTACAAGAACGGCCAGTTCAACACGGCCGATAAGAAGGCCATCCTCATGGCGCACGACTTCGTGGAGCCCACTGAGCTTCCCGATGACGCCTATCCGCTCGTGCTGTGCACCGTGCGCGAGGTGGGCCACTACTCCTGCCGCTCGATGACGGGCAACTGCAAGGTGCTCTCGATGCTGGCCGACGAGCCGGGCTATGTGCACATCAACCCTGCCGACGCCGAGGCGCGCAATATCCGCGACGAGGACCTGGTGTGGGTCAGCTCGCGCCGTGGTAAGGTGATTACCCGCGCGTGTTTGGACGAGCGCATCAACAAGGGCGCGGTGTACATGACCTACCAGTGGTGGATCGGCAAGTGCAACGATCTGACCATGCACGTGACCGATCCTCTGTCCGGCACGCCCGAGGACAAGTACTCCGCCTGCGAGGTGCACTCCATCGACGACCAGGTGTGGGCCGAGCGCCACATGCAGGCGCTCTACAGCGCCCTGAAGGATCGCCTGGCCGCCGAGGCTGCGCCCCAGAACGTGGCGCCGGCCGCCGAGGCGTCTGCGGAGTAGCCCGCGGCCGTCCGCTCTTTTTCACCCGAAAGGACTCTGATGAACACCTTCATCGCCATAGAGCCGGATAGGTGCATAGGATGCGGCACATGTCTCGCCGCCTGCAGTCATGGTCACCGTGTGGCCGGGCTGCAGGCGGAGCCCCGCCTCGCCCTGACATTCGCCCCGCAGGTGACCGCGGCGGTCACCTGCCATCAGTGCGAGGGGGCTCCCTGCTTGGCCGTGTGTCCCGTCGATGCCATCGCGCGCACCGACGAGGCCGTCGTTGTGAACGAGCAGGCGTGCATCGGCTGCAAGCTGTGCGCGATCGTGTGCCCCTTCGGCGCCATCCATCCGGCAGGCACGTCCACGGCAGGCGTTGCCGGCATTGCCTTTGAGACGCCGAGCCAGCCCCGGGGCACCTCCCCGCTGCTGGCTTGGAGCATCGGCGTCTACACCTGTGCCGTGAAGTGCGACTTGTGCTCCACGTACGACCCCGAAGGGGGTCCCCATTGCGTGAGGGCCTGTCCGACCAACGCGCTCTTTGTGCGAGATGCCACAACGCTCGGTGACGCTCGCAAGGACAAAATGAAAGCAGCCGCTACGGCCAATCAGATCATGATGGGCCGCTCGACCAACCTGAAGGAGGCCTAAATGCTGGAACTTATCTTTGTGTCCCTTGGGCTCTCCTGCGTCGCCGGCGCGCTGTCCCTGGTGGCGGGGAAGACCCCTGCCGCCTCTAAGACCATCGCCTGCGTGGGCGGCATGGCCTCGGCGGCCTGCGCCTTCATCGGCGGCGCCGGGGCCCTGCTGGGGCCGGCGGTGCACGCCAGCTGGGCGGGGCCCATGGCGTTTGCGAGCTTCACGCTGCTGCTGAATCCCCTGGCGGGACTGCTCATCGCGGTCATCTCGGCCCTGGCCTTCGTGGCATGGCTCTACGGTCTGTCCTATTTCGACGAGTATTACGAGAAGGGCATGGGGATCATCGGCTTTTTCATGAACCTGTTCATTGCTTCCATGAACCTGGTCATTCTGGCCGACAACGCATTTTGGTTCCTTGTGTTCTTCGAATTGATGTCGCTTACCTCCTACGTGCTGGTTGTCATCGACCAGACGGAGAAGTCGCTGCGCGGGGGCTTTCTGTACTTGATCATGGCCCATATCGGCTTTCTCATGATCGCCATCTCGTTCTTCGTGATGGCGTCGGCCGCCGGGTCCCTCGAGTTCGAGGCCTTCCGCACGAGCGCCTTTGCCCCCGGTGTGGCCACGGTGGCCTTCGTGCTGGCTTTCTTCGGCTTTGGCGCCAAGGCGGGCATGGTGCCCTTCCATTCGTGGCTGCCCCAAGCCCATCCGGCGGCGCCTTCCAATGTGAGCGCGCTCATGTCTGGCGGCATGATCAAGATCGGCATCTTCGGCATATGCAAGGTGTGCTTCGATTTGCTGGGCGCGACCGGGGGCGA
Organism: Adlercreutzia muris; assembly: GCF_041223505.1. Taxonomy (NCBI): domain Bacteria; kingdom Bacillati; phylum Actinomycetota; class Coriobacteriia; order Eggerthellales; family Eggerthellaceae; genus Adlercreutzia; species Adlercreutzia muris. The sequence continues at coordinate 484,518 of NZ_JBCLQK010000001.1, read as the reverse complement.
GATCGGTTGGGGCGTGCTCGTCATTATCATCGGCGCGGTATCGAGCGTGCTGGGAGTGGTGTACGCCCTGGGCGAGCACGATTTGAAGAGCCTGCTGGCCTATCACTCCGTGGAGAACATCGGCATTATCCTGCTCGGTGTGGGCACGGGCATCTACGGCTGGGCCGCGCATCTTCCGTGGCTTGCGGCCATCGGGCTTCTGGCCGGGCTCTACCACCTGGTGAACCACGCCATGTTCAAGGGGCTTTTGTTCCTGGGGGCCGGCAGCGTGCTGCATGCGACGGGCACGCGCAACATGGAGGTCCTCGGCGGTCTGGCGCGCCTGATGCCCGTGACCGCCCTGTGCTTTCTTGTGGGATCGCTGGCCATCTCGGCCATCCCCCCGCTCAATGGGTTCGTGTCCGAGTGGTTCACGTACCAAGGGCTCATCGGCGCGGCCATGGACGGCGACATCTTCATGCGCATCCTGTTCGCCTTTGCCGTGGTGGCTCTGGCCATTACCGGTGCTCTGGCCGTCACCTGCTTCGTGAAGGCCTTCGGCGTCACGTTCTTGGCCCGGCCGCGCTCTGAGGCGGCCGAGCAGGCCCGCGAGGTGCCCGCTCCCATGAAGGGGGCCATGGTGCTGCTCACCGTTGCCTGCGTCTTCCTCGGCCTGGGAGCGGCTCTGGTGACGCCGGTGGTGGACTCCATTGCCGCCGCCATGCTGTCGGTGCCCCCGGTGCCGGCCGTGGAGGGTGCGACGCTCGTGTCGCTGGATACGGCATCGGTGGTCTCGCCGCTGGTGCTGGCGGTGCTCATGGCTCTTGTCATCGCCGCGTGCGCCCTGGTGCGCAACAGTGCGAACCGCGCCGCCGGCATGAAGGACGATCCGCAGACCTGGGCCTGCGGCTACCAGGCGGACCTGACCATGGAGACGCTGGCCTCCACGGTGGGCGCCAACGTGAAGAACTTCATGGGGCCGCTGTTCGCCATCCGCTTCACCGTGAACCGTGCCGGTGCCGCCGTGGCTCGTCTGTTCAGTCGTGCCCTGGGGCTCGAAAAGACGGCTCCGTCCGCCTCCAAGGCCCCCGAGCCGGTGCTGTCCCGCTTCGACCGCGATCGCACGGTGGGCATCGCCGCGGCCCCGCACCGCGCCCCGGCGCTCTCGCACTCGGTGCTGTCCATCGTCAGCGATCTCGGCGCCTGGTTCAGCCGCATGGAGAGCGGCGATTTCCGCACCTATATCGTGTACATCGTCGGCGCCCTGGTGTTCTTCCTGGCGCTCATCATTCTGGTCCGATAGGAGGATGCCATGTCTGTCATTGTTGCGATACTCCAGGCTGTCCTCTTGGTGGCCGCCGCTCCGCTCGTGAGCGGCATCACGCGCAAGATTCGCGCCAAGATGCACTCCCGCACGGGTACCGACATCTTCCAGGACTACCGCGATCTGGCCAAGCTCTGGCACCGGTGCGAGGTGCGCGAGGGCGGCAGCGGGCTTGTGTCCCGGGCCATGCCGCCGGTGTTCCTCGGCAGCTTCGTGCTCATTGCCGCGGGCCTGCCCCTGTTCATGCAGGCCTGCCCGGTGCCCATCCTGGGCGATATCATCACCATCCTGTACCTGATGGCCCTGCCGCGCTTCATGTTCGCCCTGGCCTCCATCGACTCTGCCGGCTCCTACACGGCCATCGGCGGTGTACGGGAGCTGCTGGTGGGCGTGCTCGTGGAGCCCGCGCTCGTGCTGGTGCTGTTCGTCATGGCCGTGGCCGCCGGCTCCACCAACACCGGGCTGATGGCTGCGGCCACAGGCTCGCTCCAGGCCCAGCCGCTCGTGGCCGTCGTAGTGGCCGGCGTGGCGTTCGCCATGGCCTGCTACATCGAGATGGGCAAGCTGCCCTTCGACTTGGCCGAGGCCGAGCAGGAGATTCAGGAAGGCCCCCTGGCCGCCTACTCCGGGCCGTCTTTGGCCATGCTGAAGCTGGGCGTGTCCGTGAAGCAGCTGGTGGTGGCGAGCTTGCTCGTGGCGCTGTTTCTGCCCTTCGGGGCCGCGGTGGACGCCTCGCCTGCGGCGGTGCTCGCGGGAATGCTGGCCTATGGCGCGAAAGTACTCGTCGTCATGGTTGCGGCCTCGATCATCGAGAACGCCGTTATGCGCGTGCGCTACAAGCTGCTCGGTCGTTATACCTGGTTCGTCACGGGGATCGCCCTTCTGTCCCTGGTGTTCCTCGTCATTGGAATTTAGGTGGTGATGAATATGTTCGGATACCCGTTAGTCAATGTGCTGGGGGCCTGCCTCATCATCACCTCGATGCTGGTGGTGCTCGCCCGCACGGGGCGCGCGGCGGCCTGGCTGTACTCGCTCCAGTCGCTCGTGCTCGTGGCCGTGCTCGCGTCGCTCGGCGCGGTGACCGGCTCGGTGGAGCTGTTCACCTGGTCGGCTACGGCCTTCGCCACCAAGGTGGTGCTCGTGCCCGCCATCCTGCTGTTCACCCTGAAGAAGATCGGCGATGACGCGCGGACGGATCTGCCGCCGAAGCTCAACCCCATGAAGTCGGTGGCCCTGGTGGCCGTGGAGGTGTTCGTGTGCTTCGTGGCCGTCTCCGGGATCGATTTGCCGACGGCTGCGGAGGTGCGCCCTACGCTGGCGGTGTCGCTGGCCCACTTCTTCATCGGGCTCACCTGCATCGTCATCCAGCGCTCCATCTTCAAGCAGATCTTCGGATACTGCCTGATGGAAAACGGCTCCCACGTGACTTTGGCGCTCTTGGCGCCCCAGGCCCCGGAGCTGGTGGAGATCGGGGTGGCCACCGACGCCATTTTCGCGGTGATCATTCTGGCCGTGCTCGTGTGGCGCATGGCGCGCTACGCCCGCACCCTTGATGCCGACGACCTCTGCGAGCTGAAGGGATAAGCCATGGATTACTCTATTCTGCTAATCTGCCTGCTGGGCTGCCCGGTGGTTGCGGCCGCTGCCATGGCCCTGCTGCCCGCGAAGGCCGCGCCCCGCGGCCTGTTCGAGGCCATTCACGTCCTGTCCCTGGCCGTCGTGGCCGTTTCAGGGCTTTGGCTCGTGGCCTCGGTGTTCGCCGGCAGCGACCTCTTCGCCTTGGGCGGCTGGTTCCATCTGGACGGGCTGGGGGCGCTGTTCTTGGGCCTCATTGCCGTTATCGCGCCGGCCACGGGCCTGTACTCGCTGCCCTATGTGGCCCACGATGTGGCCGATGGGAAGCTCGGGCCCTCCCAGGTGAAACAGTACTACGTGTTCTTCAGTCTGTTCGTGTTCTCGATGATTCTGGCCGTCACCTCCAACAACATCATCATGATGTGGGTGTCGGTGGAGGCCACTACCTTGTCCACGGTGTTCCTCGTGGGGGTGTACCGCACCAAGCTCGCCCTGGAGGCAGCGTGGAAGTACATCATCGTCTGCACGGCCGGTGTGGCCTTCGGCCTGTTCGGCACGCTGCTCGTGTACGCGAACGCCGCCGACGTGATGGCCGACGCGCATCAGGCGGTGTTCTGGACGTCCATCCTGCCCATGGCTCCCGCGCTCGACCACTCGCTCACGATGATCGCCTTCGTGTTCGCCGCCATCGGCTTCGGCACCAAGGCGGGCCTGTTTCCCATGCACACCTGGCTGCCCGACGCCCATTCCGAGGCGCCGAGCCCCGTGTCGGCCCTGCTGTCCGGCGTGCTGCTGAAGTGCGCGCTGCTCATCGTGCTGCGGTTCTACATTCTAGCCGCGGCCAACGTGGGGGCGGGCTTCCCCCAGCTGGTCATGGTGATTCTGGGCGTGCTCTCGGTGGGCTACGCGGCCTTCGAGGTGTACCGGCAGCGCGATATCAAGCGTAAGCTGGCCTACAGCTCGTGCGAGAACGTGGGCCTCATCGCCGTGTGCTTCGGTATCGGCGGTCCTCTGGGCATTATCGCGGGCCTGGTGCACTGCATCGCCCACGGCCTGACCAAGGCGCTCATGTTCTGCGTGGCCGGCAACGTGATGATGAAGTACCACACCCGCGATCTGGAGAAGATCAAGGGCATTCTGGCCGTGGCCCCCGTGACCGGCGTGCTGTTCGTGGCCGGCTGCCTCGCCTTGGCCGGGTTCCCGCCCTTCGCCATGTTCGTGAGCGAGATGGCCATGATCTTGGCCGGCATTGCCGCCGATGCCCTCTGGCTTGTGGCGCTTGTGCTGGTGGCTCTGGTGGTGGTCATCATGGCGCTTGTGACCATGATCACCGGATCGGCCTTGGGGCGTGCGCCCGAGGGGATGGCCCGCAAGGACGTGCCGGCCCTGGCCCTGGTGCCCGAATGCGTGCTATTGGCTTTGGTGGTGCTGCTCGGCGTGGCCCTGCCCGGCCCTCTGTTCAGCTCCATCGAGCGCGCCGGGGCCATCGTCATGAGTTACGAGGACGAGTGCCCGGCGAGCGAGAATCTGTTTGAGGGGGCTCTGGCGGCCCTGGCTGGAGACGAGGTTGAAGAGGAGGTGTCCGAGTAATGGTCAAGAAGAAGGCGCCCTTGCGGGTGGGGGAAACCCACGTGCAGGCCGTGCGCGACACGTTCCCCGGAGCGGTGCTCGATGCCGCGTGGCAGGCCGAAGACCAGGTGACCGTCACGGTGCCCAAGGACATGCTGCCCGATGTGGTGGAGTTTCTGTACTACGGTCGCGGCGGCTGGCTGCCGAACATGGTGGCCAACGACGAGCGGCCCATCAACGGCAACTACGCCCTGTACTATCTGCTGTCCATGGAGGAGAGCGACCCGGGCTTCGTGACGGTGCGGGCCGAGGTGGACCCCCAGTCCATGGAGTACCCGAGCGTGACTCCGCGGGTGCCCGCCTGCGTGTGGAGCGAGCGCGAGGCCTTCGACCTGTTCGGCCTGCGCGCCCAGGGGCTGCCCGACGAGCGGCGGCTGGTGCTGCCCGACGACTGGCCGGCCGACCTGTATCCGCTGCGCAAGGATTCCATGGACTACCGCAAGCGGCCGGCTCCCGTCACCGACGTGGAGAACTACTCGTTCCTCTACGAGGGTCGGGCCGAGGAGGTCACCGAGGTGCCCATGGGCCCGCTGCACATCACCTCCGACGAGCCGGGGCACTTCCGCCTGTTCGTGGAGGGCGAGGAGATCATCGACGCCGACTACCGCCTGTTCTACGTCCACCGCGGCATGGAGAAGGTGGCCGAGAGCCGCCTGAACTACGATGCGGTCACGTTTTTGGCCGACCGCATCTGCGGTATCTGCGGCAATGCCCACTCCGTGGCCTATGCCGAGGCCGTGGAGCACGCCCAGGGCATCGAGGTGCCCGTGCGCGCCCAGTACATCCGCGCCATCCTGCTGGAAGTGGAGCGTTTGCACTCCCATCTGCTGAATCTGGGGCTCGTGTGCCACTATTGCGGTTTCGACACCGGCTTCCAGCATTTCTTCCGCGTGCGCGAGAAGACCATGGACTTGGCGGTGCTGCTGACCGGCGCCCGCAAGACCTACGGCCTGAACCTCATCGGCGGGGTGCGCCGCGACATTCTGGACGCGCAGAAGGTGGCCACCATCAAGTACGTGCGCGAGATTCGCAACGAGGTGGAGGCGCTGGTAGACATGCTCGTGTCCACGGCGAACTTCGAGTCGCGCACCGCCGGGGTGGGCCGGCTCGACCCGGCGGTGGCCCGCGACTACAGCCCCGTGGGCCCCTGCGTGCGCGGCAGCGGCATTGCCCGCGACGTGCGCTTCGATCACCCCTTCGATGGCTACAAGTACTTGAGCGGCATGAAGGCCCGCAGCCACGACGGCTGCGATGTGCAGAGCCGGACCTTGGTGCGCGTGGAGGAGTTCATGGACTCGCTGACCATGATCGAGCAGCTGCTGGACGGAGCTCCGGCGGGCCCGGTGCTCACCGAGGACTGGCGGTACACGCCGCACAAGTTCGCCCTGGGCTACACCGAGGCGCCGCGCGGCGAGGACATGCACTGGGCCCAAGTGGGCGACAACCAGAAGTGCTACCGGTGGAGGGCCAAGGCGGCCACGTACTCCAACTGGCCCATCTTGCGCTACATGTTCCGCGGCAACACCGTGGCCGATGCGGCCATCATCGTGGGCTCCATGGACCCGTGCTATTCCTGCACCGATCGCGTGACGGTGGTTGATGTGAAGAAGAAGACGGAGACGGTGCTCACCAAAGACCAGCTGGAGGGCTACTGCCGTCGCCGCACTCACTCGCCGCTCTCGGGAACGGGGGTGTAGGCGATGTTGAAGCTGTTCAAGGAAATCCGCAAGGCCGGCGACGCCACGACAGGCTACCCCTTCGAGCCGCTGGACATGCCCGCGGGATTCCGCGGCAAGCCGGAGCACAACGAGAAGCTGTGCATTGCCTGCGGAGCCTGCGCCATTGCCTGCCCGGCCAATGCCATCACCATGGACTTGAACGATGATCAGTCCTATGTGACCTGGGATATCAGCTACGGCCGCTGTATCTTTTGCGGGCGCTGCCAGGAGGTGTGCCCCTTGTTCGCCATCGAGTTGACGACCGACTTCGAGCTGGCGGTGCTGAACAAGGCCGATCTGTCCGAGTCCTGCGCCTACGAGGTGGCGCGCTGCGCGGTGTGCGGCAAGCCCTACGCCGCCGCCAAGGAGGTCGACTATGCGCGCCGGGTTCTGAAGAGCGTGGGAGGTCCCGCCGCTGCCGATGTGGGGAAGCTGGACGAGTGCCTGGCCTGCCGTCGCCGCGAGGATGCCCGTGCCTTCCAGGCCCAGGCTCGCACCGAAGGAGGTGCCCGATGATCGAGAACGATTTTCCCGCGTCTCTCCAGTGGAGGCCGGACCCGGTGGCCCTGGACGCGTCGGTGGCTAAGGCCAAGGAGAAGCTGCTCCAGTCCATCAAGCGGTCGGTGTACGTGTACCGCGTGGACTGCGGCGGCTGCAACGGCTGCGAGATCGAGATCTTCGCCACCATCACCGCCGCCTTCGATGCCGAGCGCTTCGGCATCAAGGTGGTGCCCTCGCCGCGTCACGCCGATGTGCTGCTGTACACTGGCGCCATGACCCGGGCCATGCGCGAGCCGGCGCTGCGCGCCTATCAGGCGGCGCCCGATCCGAAGATCGTCATCTCCTACGGGGCCTGCGGCTGCACCGGCGGCATCTTCCACGACAACTACTGCGTGTGGGGAGGCACCGACCCCATTCTTCCCGTGGACGTGTACATTCCGGGCTGCCCGCCCTCGCCGCCGGCCACTATCTACGGTTTTGCCTGCGCCTTGGGGCTGCTCGACCAGAAGCTGCATGAAAGCCGCCATGTGGCCCCGGCTGGCGAGCAGGCGCCCGTGGCCTTCCCGGCGATACCCTACAAGGTGCGCACCGCCTTCGAGCGCGAGGCGCGGCGCATGAGCGGCTACTACTACGGCAAGCAGATCGTGGACGAGTTCATGATGGCGCTCGCCAAGGACAAAACCGACGCTCTGGCCGCCGCCGACAGACTCGTCGAGCGCGAGACCGATACGCGAAAGAAGGCCGTGTTCATGGATTTGAAGGCGCTTCTGCTGAGTAAGGTCGTGCAGGAATGAGCGTGACGGTGCGCCAACGGCCGTCTGCGCCGGGTGCGGGGAGGGCGCCCGGTGCGGACGGGGGAACGGGAGCAGAGCGCGGACGGGCCGTGCGCCCGGCGGCGGCCCACACCACCGATGGGCGCACGGCCCGGGACGTGGTGTTCTACCGGCTGGGGAAGAAGTTCGTGGATCATGAGCGCTCTATTCCCGAGGACGTGCGTTCGGTGCTCTACTACACCCTGGCCATCGGGCACCATACCGGGGTCATCGACTGCCTCGAGCCGCGTCTGGCCACGTCCAGGGTCGTCTTCTCAGACGTGCTGGCGGCCCTCGGTGCCGGCGAGGCGGCCGACAAGCTGAGGGGCATCGAGCGCTTCGGCGAGATCGAGCTGAAGAAGGAGCACGTTCCCCTGCTGAAACCGGCGGTGCTGGCGGCCCTGGAAGGCTGCGGTACGGTACCCGAGCCGGGGACGGCTGCCGCGGGCCTGGTGGTTGCCGCGGATGTGCCGTCGTGGCTGGAGGAGTTTCTGTTCCTGCTGGACGAGGTGCAGTGCGAGCCGGCCGTGTACGCCATGGGAAGGAGGGTGTCGTGAGCGCGAGCGCCGAGGACATCCTGGCCGCGAGCGAGGCCGGGGCGCGGGGCGGCAACGTCGTCTTCTGCGCGGGCAGCGTCCTGCGTGGCGACGACGCCGCCGGCCCGCTTCTGGCCAAGCGCCTGGAGGACGACCCCGTGGCCGGCTGGCTGGCGGTAGACGGGGGCCAGACGCCCGAGAACGATTTGGGCTATCTGCGCCGCCTTGCCCCGCAGCGTCTGCTCCTGGTGGACGCGGCGGCCATGGGGCTTGAGCCGGGGGCCGTCCGGCGCCTGCGTGCCGAGGACGTGGCGGTGCAGTCGCTCATCACCACCCACACGCTGCCCATCACCTACCTGCTGGGAGAGCTGGAGCAGATGTGCGGGGAGGTGACCTTCCTCGGCATCCAGCCTGGGGGTACCGAGTTCTTCGATCCCGTGCACCCGCGCGTGCTGGCGGCCGTGGAGTCGGTGTACGCCGCCCTTGTCGAGGGCGGCAATTTCGAGCAATACCCGTTTGTAACGTTATGATAGGGGAGGAATATCCATGTCAATCGTAAAAGAGGATCTGCTGTCCATCAGCCCCGATGCGCTGGCGCCGGCCGCCACCGAGGCCAAGGCCGAGGCCGTCGGCGTGACCAAGGCCTCCATGGGCGGTGCTAAGTGCTTCGTGTCCGCCATGCTGGCCGGCGCCTTCATCGGCTTTGGCGGCATGTACTTCTGCACGTTTCTGGGCGATACCACCATGGCCTTCGGGGTGCAGCGCCTGGTAGGCGGCTTGTGCTTCTGCCTGGGCCTGTGCCTGGTGCTCTGCTGCGGGGCCGAGCTGTTCACGGGCAATGTGCTCATGGCCTGCGCCAAGGCGTCGAAGAAGATCAGCTTTGCCGGCCTGCTGCGCAACTGGGGTATCGTGTGGCTCGGCAACCTGGCCGGCTCCCTGGTGGCGCTGGCTATTATCTATATGTCGAATTTGCAGGCCATGAACGGAGGTGCCGTGGGCGAGGCCTTCGTCTCGGTGGCTGCCGGCAAGGTGGCCCTTGAGCCGGTGACCTTGTTCTTCAAGGCGGTGCTCTGCAACATTCTCGTGTGCCTGGCCGTGTGGATCGGCTTCTCCTCGAAGACCACGGCAGACAAGGTGCTCGGCATCCTGTTGCCCATCTCCGCTTTTGTGGCCTGCGGCTTCGAGCACTGCGTGGCGAACATGTTCTTCTTGCCCATGGGACTGCTGCTGAACACGGTGGCCGGTATCGGGGCCGCAGGGGCCATCACCGCGGGGGGCGTGGCCTACAACCTGGTTCTCGCTACCCTCGGCAATATCGTTGGCGGCCTGGTGGTGGGCCTGGCCTACTGGTTCATCTACCATAAGAAGCAGGCTTAAAGAGGCTGCGACGCACGCTGCCGGGAACGGGTGAAGGGAAGAGGATCGTGAGAGTGGTCGACCGATATCGAGAGGGCGAGGCCGTGGAGGTCTGCGACGGTGCGCTGCTGCGTCCCGACGGATCCTTCGAGCCGGTGTGCCGGCCGGTGCTCGCCGAGCACGCTATGGAGGTGCTCGTGAACACCGTGCCCACCTTGCGGATGGTGTGCACCCCCGATCATCTGGTCGATCTCGTGGTGGGGCGGCTATTCACCGAGGGCATTGTGGGGGGTGTCGACGAGATCGAGGAAGTGTATCTCTGCGAGCAGGGGACCCGCGCCTCGGTGCTGCTCGGCTGCAACCGGGCCGACTTCTCCCGCCGCGGAGTGGAGACGGTTCCCTCTTGCTGCACCGGCAACCGCACCTACAACCGCTATTTCACAAGCGACGCGCCCCCGGCCAAGGTGACGCCCATTCCCTGGGAGGCTGAATGGGTGCTCGCCGCGGCCCGGGCCTTCGCCGAGGATACGCCCCTGCATCGGCGCACGACCGGTACCCACAGCTGCTATCTGGTGCTGGGGGGTACTGTGGTGGCCTGCTGCGAGGACTTGGGGCGCCATAACGCCTTCGACAAGGTGGTGGGCCTGGCCTTGCGGCAGGGGATCGATCTGCGCGACGCCCTCATCTTCTCTAGCGGGCGATTGCCCGTGGACATGGTCATGAAGGCCATTCACGCCGGGGTTCCGCTGCTGGCCACCAAGGCGGTTCCCACCGACGAGACCATTCGCCTGGCCCGGGAGTTCGATCTGACCCTCATCTGCCAGGCCCGGCCCGACGGGGCCATCGTGTACAACGATCCGACGCGGCGCTGAGAAGTCGCCGCGGTCGCTGCGACGACGTGCTTTCCGTGCGCTGCGCGGGCGAGGGGAGACGGGAGATGGCAATGACACGGCAGAGCGCGGGGGAGGGCGCGCTGCTCGTGATTTCCCTCGCCGCGCTGGGGGTCGTCGTCGGCGCGCTTACGGTGGCGCTCGATTTTGCTGTGGACGGGGCCGCCGCCGTTTTCGGAACCTGCGGATGGCTCGGGTGGCTGCTTCCTGTGGCAGGGTTTGCCACCTTTGGCGCCTATCGGGCGCTGCGGCTCGATTTCTCGTGGAGCACGGCTCAGGTCATGGAGGCAGTGCGCGACGGGCGCCCCGTCCCCGCGCCGCTTGCCCCGGCCATTATCGTTGGCACGTCCCTGACGGTTCTTTGCGGCGGCTCGGTGGGCAAGGAGGCGGCCGCTCTTCAAATGGGCGCGGCCGCAAGCGAACCCTTCCGGAGGTTTCTTCCCGGGCGCCTTTCCCGCTTGCTGCCGTCGGCGGCCCTGGCGGCGGCGCTGGGGGCCATGCTGGACGCTCCGCTGGCTGGGGCGGTCTTCAGCTTCGAGGCGCTGCGAAGGCGCCCCCAGTCTGTTGCGGATGTCTTCGCGCCGGTTGTAACGGCGCTGGTGGCCTGGGGCGTGACGGAGGCGGCAGGGGTTCGGTTCCTGGTCGCAGCCCCTCTTGCCCTGGATGCTGCGGCGCTCGGGTTGGCGGGAGGGGCGGCCCTGGCGGGAGGGCTCGCCGCCGGCCTGCTCGCCCTGCTGTTCTGCAGGGCCCTGCTGGCCTTGCGCAAGGGACTGGCGCGACTGGGCGCCCCGGTGTTCGCCTTGGCGGTGGGAGGGGTGGCCACGGCGCTCGTTTTGGGCTATGCGGAGCTGTTTCACTATGAGGGCTTGCGTGCCTTCTGCGGCACGGGAACGGCCCAGATATCCGTGGCCCTTTCCGGGGGCGATCTGCCGTGGTGGGCCTTCGCCATGAAGGCCGCCCTTACTTTGCTCACGTTGGCCGGCGGCTTCAAGGGCGGCGAGATCATGCCGGTTCTCGCCATAGGGGCTTGTTTGGGAGTCGCCCTGGCCGATGGGGCGGCGGCTCTCGGTGCGACGGAGGTTGCGCGGGGCATGCTCGCTGTGGCCGTTATGGCCGCGTTCTTTGCCGGCTGCACCAACTGCCCGCTTACGGCCGGCATGTTCGTTCTCGAGCTGCTCGGCCCTTGGGCACTGGCGGTTTCCGCACCCGCCGTGACTGCCGCCTTTCTCGTTGCCCGCTCCACGAGCCTTTACCCGACGAGCCTCCCGCATTGGTCGACGACGCCTACTTTCCCGCCAGCACCTTCAGGCGGGCGACGGCCTCGTCGGTGAGGCGCAGGCCATTGCGAAGGTAGGCGGAAAAGCTGCCGTAGCGGCGGTAGTTGGCGCTCATGCGCTCTTCGGGCGCTCCGTATTTCCCGATGACGCCGGCCACGAGGGGGAGGGCTCGCCGTCTTCCGTCACACCAGATCGCCGCGAATCTCGAAGAGGGTGCGGGCGAGGCGGGCGAAGGCCTGCTCGCCCTCGGCGGAGTCCGGCGCGTTCGTCATGACGACCATGAGGTAGTCGCGGTTGTTGATGGTGATAATACCCGAGTCGCAGACCGCGTCGTCTTCCTCGCCGTTGATCCAGCCGGCCTTGTTGCGCACGGTGATGTTGCTGCCGATGGAGGCCACGGCGGTCCCGCCCTCCTCGTCCGGCGAGCCGGCCTCGCCTGTCTCGAGGTCGGGCTCTTCCGCTACCGCCACGGCGAGGTCGCCTGCAGTGTCGCTTGCGCCGGTGGCGGAGATGAGTGCCTCGCTGAGATCCGCCACGCTCTCCTCGGCATCGGCCTCTGCCGCACCATCGCCCTCGGCGTCGGTTTCCGCTTCCGATTCCCCGGCATCCTCATCCACGCCCTCCTCGGTGCCGGAACCTTCCTCGGGCAGGTAGTCGGTGTGCCCCTCGCTCGTGGTGCCCGAGGCGCCGTTGCGCAGGAACGAGACCTCGGTCCTGGCGAAGGTGTCCGAGAGCCACTGGGCGGCCGAAGTGTCGGCGGTGGTGAGATAGTCGTAGATCTTCAGCCACATGAGGGCCGACTGCCGGGTGGTGTAATGGGGGAAGTACGTGTCGTTGACCAGGGCGGTGCTCACTCCGGCCTCCGAGAGCCACTCCTCCATGCCGTCGGTGCCGTAGGTGCGGCGCAGCTTGCCGTAGGAGGAGTTATCCGACCACACGATGGTGTTCTCCACCTGCGCCAGGCGCGTCGAGCTCGTGCGGTTGATGTCGTTGGGGAACTCCTTGTTCACGACATAGGCGCAGTACGGTCCCTTGAAGGAGCTCGCCCCGTAGATGGAGGCGTCCAGGTTGCCGGCGATGCCGCGTCCCGTGCCGAGGTCCATGATCAGGTAACCGGCCTCGTAGCCGTTGTCACTGTAGTAGGCGAGCGCGTGATCGAGGCTCGCGAGCGAGCGGTCGGACAGCTCCGGCGCGGCCGTTTCCCCGTCGGCGCTTAGGGCGAAGGCGAAGGGGGTCGCCTGGTCGGGGAGGGCCGTGATCTCCTCGCGGGTGGGGGTGTGGGCGGGAAGCTTTGCCAGATCGGGCTCTACGGGCCGCGCGAGGCTGACCTGGGTGGCTACGTTCTGACTGATTGCGGCGCCGGTGCCCTGCACGGCGTTGAGGCCCTGAACCCCGACGTGCTTCGCGCCGTCCCGGGGCGTATCGGGGGCAAAGGGGCCAACATGGGCGATGGCCATGACGAAGATGACGGCCACGGCGACGACGAGGGCCGCAGCGCCGATGCGGCGCACGTCGAGGCCACCGGCGAAGACGCCGGCCGGGACGCTCCCATGGCTGCCGATGGTGCGGGCCTTAGGCGTGAAGGGCGATGCGGCGCCGGCGAAGATGGCCTTCGCGAGGCCGGAATGGCGTGTACGGCTCCCGTGGGGAGATGCGGCCGCACCGTCTCGGTGCGAGCCGCGGGCGGTCGGCGCGCCATGGCCCCGCGAGGCGCCCCGGCTCCGGTTCGGTGCCCCTGCGGGCCGCTGTCGGGTCGAAGATGCGCCGGCGCGAGCGGAGCTCCTCTGGGGCGCCCGTCGGTTGGTGCAATCGTCGCGCAGAGGGTTATGGCGGGTGCGTCGCGCATCGGCTGCCGAGCGGGGCCGGCCCTCGAGCCGTCCCGTGGAAAGCGAGAGGCCGCCTTGGGGGCGTCGCGGCTCGTCGTCGTAGCGGCTGTAGTCGGATCGGGACATACGTTCCTTCGCAGGTGTGGCGTTTAAGCGTTGTTTCTCAGCAGGCCCATAGTAGCACTTCACGGTTTCTCGGGGGCGACTTCTTACAAATTCCTTAACGCGAACGGCAAAAAATGACGAGAGAACGCCCGGGATCCCGCGCCGGGAAGGGGCAGGCCCCCGCCCGAGCCGTGTCGTTCCCTGTGGAAGTTTGGTTGCGCGGCGCTGCGGGCGCGCTCGGTTTTGCCCGTTTCGCCTATACTGGTGGCCTACGAGTTCGAGTGCCTCGAATGGGTATGGGCGGCGACAAGTTCCGAACCTGGTCAGGTCCGGGAGGAAGCAGCCATAAGGGACCGCTGACGAGCGCCCATACCTATTCGGGGCACTTTTTCATGGCATGACGCGCCGCTCGCGGCGTCCTGATGAAAGGTTTAGAGACTTCATGGGCATTATCGACTTCTTCGTCAACTTGCTGAAAGACCCGCGCGGCTTCATTGCCGGCTGGATCGTGGCCTTGGGTCCGGTATGGGTGTACACGCCGCTGTTCCTTATCGTGTTCGTGGAGACGGGCCTGGTGTTCTTCCCGTTTCTGCCCGGTGACTCGCTTCTGTTCGCCGCTGGCGTGTTCTCCGCCGATGGAGGCGGCCTGAACCTGTGGGCCACGCTCATCGTGTTCTATCTGGCGGCCGTTTTGGGCAATACCTCGAACTATTGGATCGCCCGCCTGTTCGGCAGCCGCATCATCGATTCGGGGAAGGTGAAGGCCCTTACTCCCGAGCGCATGGCCAAGCTCGATCACTTCTTCGAGCGCTATGGCGGCCTGACCATCGTCATCACGCGCTTCATGCCGTTCTTCCGCACCTTCGCCCCCTTCATTGCGGGCACGGGTCACATGAACTTCGCCAAGTTCACGTTCTTCAACGTCATCGGCGGCGTGACCTGGGTGAGTCTGTTCGTTCTGGTGGGCTACTTCTTCGGGGGCGTGCCCTTCGTGCAAGAGCACTTCGAGGTAATCGTGCTGGGTATCGTGGCCGTGTCGGTGGCGCCGGCGTTCATCGGCGTCATCAAGGCGGCGATGAACGGGCGTAAGGGGAAAGGCGGGGAATAGGCCATGGCCGAGGCACTGTATCGCAAGTACCGACCGCAGATCTTCGAGGATGTGGTCGGCCAGGAGCACATCGAGCGCACCATCAAGAATGCCATCGCCCAGGACAAGGTGAGCCACGCCTACCTGTTCACGGGCCCGCGCGGCACCGGCAAGACCACGACGGCCCGCCTTTTGGCCAAGGCGCTGCTGTGCGAGCACGGGCCTACGGCTGAGCCCGACGGCACCTGCGAGGACTGCGCGATGATCGCCGCCGGCGAGCACCCCGACGTCTACGAGCTGGACGCCGCGAGCCGCACCGGCGTGGAGAACGTGCGCGAGGAGATCATCGGGCGCGTGCAGTTCGCTCCCACCCGGGGCCGCTCGAAGGTGTACATCATCGACGAGGTGCACATGCTTTCCCAAGCGGCCTTCAACGCACTGCTGAAGACGCTGGAGGAGCCGCCGAGCCATGTGGTGTTCATTCTGGCCACCACCGACCCGCAGAAGGTGCCCGAGACCATTCACTCGCGCTGCCAGCGCTTCGATTTCCGGCGCATTTCCACCGAGGCCATGGTGTCGCGCCTCGGCGCTATCTGCACGGCCGAGGACGTGGAGTTCGAAGGGGAGGCGCTCGAGCTCATCGCCCACCGGGCCGAGGGCGGCATGCGCAACGCCCTAACCTCCCTGGAGCAGTTGATCGCCTTCGGCGACGGGGCCGTGACCATGGAGGTGGCCGAGCGCATGCTCGGGTCGGTGGATCACACGGATCTGGCCGAGATTGTGAAGGCCGTGGGCGCCCGGGATGCGGCGGCCTGCTTCCAGTGGGTGGCCGAATATATGGAAACCGGTGCCGACCTGGCCCAGTTCGTGGGCGACCTGGCGGCCCATGTGCGCAACATGTACGTGATGGCCGTGGCCGGCGACAGCGTGGTGCTGGAAGTGAGCGAGAGCACGCGGCGGGAGCTGGCCGAGGAGCTGCCGCTGTTCGGCGTCGATCGCCTGGCACGCCTGCTGGCGGTGCTGGGGGATGTGTCGGCGGAGCTGAAGACCTCCACGAACCCGCGGTTGTCCTTCGAGATCGCCCTGACCCGCATGGTGCGGCCCGAGGCAGATATGACCCTGGCGGCCCTGGCGGAGCGGGTGGAATCCCTCGAGCGCCAGCTGGCCGGTGCGGCCGTGGTGACGGCGGCTCCCGCAATCGGCGGGGCTCCGGCGCCGGTCGCGGTCGGGGCGGCTGCCCCCGAGCCTGCGGTGACGGTCCCGGCTGTGCCCTCGGCTGTCGCGGCGCCGTCGGGTGCGGCCGCCCCGGCAGTCTCGGTGCCGAGCGCCCCTGTTGCGCCGGCGGTGTCCGAGGGCGCAGCGGACGCATCGGCGGTTCCGATGGGGGTCGCGACGGCTCCCCAGGCCGCTGCGCCGGCTTCCGCCCCGACGATGGCCCCGGCTGCCGCCGCCGCGGTTGCGCCCAGCGAGAGCGCCCCGGCCGCGCGTGCTGCGGCGAATCCCGCTCAGGCGGCCCCGGTGCCCGCAGCGGCCGCGAGCCCGGCGGTGGCTTCGGCTCCGGCTGCGGGCGGCAGCCTGTCCCCCGAGATGGCGGCGACGTTGGCCAATGCGGCAGCGCTCCAGCGCCTGTGGGCCGGGGTGCTCGCGTCCCTTAAGAAGTCGAAGGCCGCTTACGGCGTCCTGTTCATGAACACCAAGGCCATATTCGACGGCTCGTCTCTCATCGTGGAGTTTCCGGCAGAGAACGATTTCGCGTTCCGCGCCGTGCAGAAGCCCGAAGTGCAGCAGGAGCTGGGGGCGGCCCTGCGCCATGAGGCCCGCTGCGACGTGCCCTTCGCCCTGCGCAAGGCCGGCGGCACCGCAGCTGCGGCGGCTGTATCGGCTCCTGCGGCCGGCGGTATCGCGACGCCGAATCCCGTGGCCGCTGCGGCGGCGCGGGCAGCGGCGAGCATCCCGGCGGCCGCGCCGGCTCCTGCGGCCGCTCCGGTGATTGCCGGCCCGGCCGCCGGTCCGAGCGGCGCTTCGGCCCCCGCCCCGGCCGAGACCGCCGGAGCGGCGCCGTCTCCGGCTGCCTCGGCTCCGAGCCCCGCGCCGGCGCCCGCTCTTGATGACGATCAGCCTCCCTACGACGACTACGTGCCCTACGACGACGGGGACGTCCCTCCGAGCGAGGTGCCGCCCTGGGAGACCGCCCCGGCTCGTCCTGCGGCCTCGTCGCCCCAGCCTGGCCCGGATGCCGCGGCGGCGCCACAGCCGGCGGCGCCCCAGGCTGCGCCGGCCATGGTGCCCTCGACGCAGCTGCCGCCGGAGCCCGATACGGTGTCGGGTCCCTCGCCGAACCCCTCCTCCGAGCCCGACGACACCGATCTGAACGCCTCGCTGGCCTTCGGATTCGGTGACGGCGTGACTTTCGAGCCCGTGTCCTAGGGCCCGATGGCCTACAATAGTTCCGCTCATTTCCGAGAACCAAGGAGTGCACCCCATGGATATGAAGAAGATGATGAAGCAGGCCCAGAAAATGCAGCGCGACGCCGCCCTCGCCCAGGAGGAGATCGCCGCCATGACCTTCGAGGCCTCTGCCGGCGGCGGCATGGTGAAGGCCATGGCCACGGGCGATATGACGGTCACCGACATCGTCATCGACCCGGCGGCGGTGGATCCGGAGGACGTGGAGATGCTCCAGGACATGGTGGTGGCCGCGGTGAACGAGGCCCTGCGCTCCGCCTCCGAGGCGGCCAATAGCCGCATGAACGCCATCATGGGCGGCATGAAGATTCCCGGCCTGATGTAATCGGCGCGATCCGAGGCGATATTCGTGCAGGCGGCACCTTCCATACAGAAGCTCCTCGACGAGCTGGAGCGGCTTCCCGGCGTGGGCCCGAAGTCGGCCCAGCGCATGGCCTACTGGATCCTGAACACCGATGCGTCCGAGGCCCTGCGCCTGGCCGATGCCATCCGCGAGGTGAAGGCCGGCGTGCATTTCTGCACACGTTGCTTCAACTACGCCGAGGGCGATCTGTGCGAGATCTGCGCGAGTGCGAAGCGCGACGGCTCGGTCATCTGCGTAGTGAGCGAGCCGCGCGATATTCCGCCCATCGAGCGCACCGCCGTGTTCAGCGGGGTCTACCATGTGCTCGGCGGGGTCCTGGCCCCCATGGAGGGCGTCGGTCCCGACCAGCTGCGCATCGCCGATCTCATGGCCCGTCTGGGCCGCGAGGAGGTGGACGAGGTGCTGCTTGCCATGAACCCCAACATCGAGGGCGAGACCACCGCCGCCTATTTGGCCCGGCTTATCAAGCCTTTGGGCGTGAAGGTGACCCGGCCCGCCAGCGGCTTGCCGGTGGGCGGCGATTTGGAATTCGCCGACGAGGTGACCCTCGGCCGCGCTCTGGAGGGGCGCCTGCCCCTGTAGGTCGCGCCTTTTCCACCGGACGGAAAAAGAGACCCGCTGCGGGCGATTCCGCAGCGGGTCTCTCGCGTTTTTCGCGCAAGGATGCTATTTGATGCAGCAGGTGGGAACCTCGTGCTTCACGCGATCGTGCTCCTCGGAGCGCTTGGCATCGTTGAAGCGATCCAGCGTGCCCACCAGATAGCCGGTGATGCGGCGGATGCGGTCGAACTTCACCGGGGCGAGCCCGTAGTGGATGCCCACATCCTCGCCGTCCACGTCCAAGGTGAGGGACTCCAGCTGGCCGTGGGGGTACTTCTCGTGGGCGCGCTTGATGTAGGCCTGAATCTCCGCGTCGGACACGGGGGCGTCGTCGGCCTGGGCGTAGTTCACGGACACCTTCACGCCGTCGATCATCTTGTTCTCCATGGGTGCTCCTTGCTGTCGGCGGAACGAGCGGTTGGCCGCTGCGATCCCAAATGTTCACCATATGTAGTTAGCGATTGAGAATACTACCACAATATCTGGGAGATACAACGGTTGTTCCCGAGAAGTTGAAAAGTTTCCGCGTATACGGGGGAGAAGTTCAATGCCCAGTGGGAGCTGGACGACAACAGCGCGGCGGCTCATGAGTTCTCGATTCGCAAGAAGATCGTGCTGGTGATCTTTGTGATGGCCTTCGTCATCATGATCATCGGCGTCATGAACCTCGGCTGGTGGTTCCCGCAGATGGCAGCTGAGTTCGTGACCTTGTCCATTCTCGTGATGCTCATCGGCGGCACGGGCAAGGACGGCGTGGGCGAGGCGAAGATGGTGGACGCCTTCGGCTCCGGCGCATCGAGCCTGGTGCCCGTGGCCCTCATCATCGGCCTGGCCCGCGGCGTGAACCATGTGCTGACCGAGGGCATGATCAGCGACACCATGCTGAATGCCGCGTCGAACATGGTCACCGGCATGAGCGGCCCGATGTTCGTGATCTGCCTGCTGCTTATCTTCTTCGTGCTCGGATTTGTGGTGCCCTCCTCTAGTGGCCTGGCCGTGCTGTCGATGCCCATCTTCGCGCCGCTGGCCGACACCGTGGGCATTCCGCGCTGGATCATCGTAGCCGCCTATCAGTTCGGTCAGTACGCCATGCTCTACATCGCGCCGACTGGCCTGGTGATGGCGACCTTGCAGATGCTGGACATGAAGATGTCCCACTGGTTCAAGTTCGTGTGGCCCATGATGGTGTTCACCCTCGTGTTCGGAGCCATCCTGCTGAGCGTCTGCTCCGTGGTGTTCGCCGTGTAGTGTCCCAGCCGCCATCGAGCGCCCGTTGCGGCTCTCTGCCATGAGGCCCTCCCCGCTATGCCGGAGAGGGCCTCGCCTTTTGAGGAAGGGGCCATCTGTCCTCTCGAAAAAACCGAAACTGCCCCTGTGGCTTGTGCCTTTCCGCTTCGTACCATGCGCGATGGAAGGAAACCCTTCCACCCTTTTGGAGAGAGGAGAGGAAATGACCGACGACCGATTCGCGCAGCGAGAGCCGGCTATGGACCGCCGTGCGTTTGTGGCTGCCTCGACGGCGGCTGCGGTGGGCCTGTCCCTGGCCGGATGTGCGCCCTCGGTGGAGAAGATGGCCGAAACTGGCGATGCGCCATCTGAGCCGCAGGAGCAGGCGGGGTGTGGACGACGATCTCCTGCATGCAGTCGTGCGGCGGCCGCTGCCTGAACAAGGCGCTCGTGGAAGACGGCGTCATCTTGCGTCAGAAGACCGATGACACCCACGAGGACAGCCAGGAGTTCCCCCAGCAGCGCGGTTGCCTGCGCGGGCGTGCTATCGGGGAGATGGCGTTCGGGGCCGACCGCATCAAGTATCCCCTGAAGCGCAAGGGCTGGCAGCCGGGGGGGCAAGGACTTCCATCCCGAGTTGCGTGGCCGCGACGAATGGGAGCGCATTAGCTGGGATGAGGCTATTCGGTATGTCGCCGACGAGACTAAGCGCATTTACTCGACCTACGGTCCGCGCTCCGTGCTCGTGCCCAGTGCCTTTGGCAGCGCGCTGCACGGCTATCTCGGGGGTTATGTGGGCATGTGGGATACGAACTCCCAGGGCTCGGCTCGCCTCGGGCCCTCGAAGCTCGGCCTCACCGACAACGCGAAGCGCGGTCAGTGCAACGATCGCTACGACATGGCGACCAATGCCGAGACCATCGTGTTGTACGGTTGCAACCCCGCATGGTCGGCCATGGGATCTCCCACGTGGCATTTCCTGGCCGCCAAAGAGCGCGGCGCCCAGTTTGTTTTCGTGGGGCCCACTTACAATGCCAGTGCCAGCATGCTGGAAGCGCGCTGGGTTCGCACGCGTCCCGGCACCGATACCGCCTTGCTGCTTGCCGTGGCCTACGAGATGATGCGACAGGACGAGGCTGGCGAGGGCCTTATCGATTGGGATTTCCTGCATACCTACTGCATCGGTTTCGATGAGGAGAGTCCCTCTCGGGACGGCGAGCACTTCCTCGGCTACGTGCGCGGCGACTACGATGGTGTTCCCAAGACGCCCGAGTGGGCGAGCGAGATATGCGGCACCCCCGCCGAGGACATCACGTGGTTTGCTCGCGAGCTCGGCTGCGACAAGGCTGTCTTCATCGCAAGCTCCTTCGCGGCCTACCGTTGCAACGGCGCCGAGGACCTGCCCCAGCTGATGATGACCGTCGGCGCTATGGGCGGCCACTTCGGGAAGCCCGGGCATGCTTGCGGCGTCTACTATGCTGACAGCGCCTCAGACGGTCCGGTGAACCTCATTCTCACCGGCGGCTCGGGCGAGGCCGAGGCTGCCGAGGCGCTGGGCGTGGATGGTCCCGACTTCGGTTTCGAGGCCCCCGACGACCTCATCGGCTCCTCGGAGTTGTGGCGGGCGGTGGCCACCGGCTCCTACCGTTTTATCGGCAACCCGTGCGGCATCGACGTCGTGCCCGGCGAGGAGCGCACCATCGACATCCGCATGATCGAGAACGGAAACTGGTCGCCCATGCGCTCTCTGCTCGACACCAACCAAGCCGTGGAGGCGCTGCGCGGCGACCGGGTGGAGTTTGTTGTGAACCGCAGCTTCGTTCCGCGCCTCGATGCCCAGTACGCCGATATTATCTTGCCGCTATGCAGCGACTTGGAGCGCGACGGTGGCACGCTCATGGGCACGGGCGATGGGGGTCGTGAGGTCGTGTTCTGCTATTCGCAGGTCTGCGAGCCGATCTACGAGTCGAAATCGAGCGATGAGATAGACAACCTGATTCTCGAGGCTATGGGTTACGACCACCGCGGGCTGCATCCCCTGTCGGAGCGGCAGAAGACCTTCAACGAGATTGCCGGCACCACGGTGGCCGATGGCTCTGCGGACAACCAGGTAACCCTGGTATCCATCACCCAGGAGGATATCGACGCCTGGGGGGTGGAGGGCACCCCGCAGGAGGGCCTTATCTCGTGGAGCGAGTTCCGAGAGAAAGGCGTCTACCAGATTCCGCGGTCCTCGGCCGATGACGGCTACGGCTATATCGCCTACGAGGATTTTGTCGCCGACCCCCAAAAGAACCCGCGCGAAAGCGAGAGCGGCAAGTTCGAGATCTGCTGCCAGTGGAAGGCCGATGCCCTGAACGCCATGGGGTACTCCGAGGATACGTACAAGCCCTATCCCACCTACCATGTGCCCGTCGAGGGCTTCGAGCAGACTTTCGACGATTGGGGAGCCAAGAAGAAGGGTGATTACCCCTTCCAGTGCTACAACCCCCACTATATGCGCTTCGCCAACGGGGTGTTCGGAAACACCATGATGTTGGCAAGCATTCTCGAGCACCCGGTCTTTATGAACAACGAGGATGCGACGGCTTTGGGTATCGAAGACGGAGACACGGTGCTCGTTTCCAGTCGATACGGCTCGGTGCTGCGCCATGCCAGCCTCTCGCCGCTGACGATGCCCGGCTGCGTGGGGCTGCCCAACGGCGCCTGGGCTCAGTTCGACGAGAACGGCGTGGATGCTGCCGGTGCGGTGAACTCCCTTACGGGGTCGGTGTGCGTCGGCATGGGCACGGCGGGCTACAACACGCTCAACGTGAAGGTCGAGCCATATGCCGGAGCCGCTTTGAGGGCAGATGCGGCTGCCCAAGTGGTTCTTGCCGCGAACGAGTAAGAAGGGGATTGCCATGAGAAAAGGTTTTTATTTCGACGAGAGCGCCTGCGTTGGCTGCCGTACGTGCCAGGCGGCTTGCATCGAGGCTCACGATGTCCCGTTGGGGGTGTCGTTTCGCCGGGTGTTCAGCCTGACGGGTGGCGCCTACCCCGAAGCGTCTATGTTTCACGTGAGCTTGGGGTGCAACCACTGCGAGTCGCCGGCCTGCGTTGAGGTGTGCCCTGCCGGCGCCATGGTCGTGGACGAGGCGGATGGTACCATCCAGCACGACGACGAGGCGTGCATCGGCTGCCAGTCTTGCGTGAAGGCATGTCCCTACGGGACGCCGCAGTTCCGCGACGATTTGAAGATCGTGCAGAAATGCGATGGCTGCCTCGGCTTTCGCGAGCAGGGGGAAGACCCTGTCTGCGTGGCCGCTTGCACCATGCGCGCGCTGAGGTTTGGAGATATCGAGGAGCTGCGCGCCCAGTATGGCGGGGAATGCGTGTCCGAGCTGCCGTGCATGCCTTCCGCTAGCGAGACGACCCCCTCGCTGATTATGCGGGCGAAGGCCGTTGCCCTTGAGAACGAGGGCTCGGCGTTTACCGTATAGGCACCCCTCCTCGGTCCGTGCGGCGGACGAGGCGTCTTGTCCTCGGCTGCCGCACGGCCGATTCCCGTTTCGTCAAAGGAGTGATGATGGAAATCGCTCATGCCGACATGATCGAGGCCGAAGCGCTTGCCGAGCAGGCGGCCGCGCGCCACTACCTCTACCAGTTGCTTGCCCGCGCGTTCGCCGAAGAGCCCGATGACGCCTTGCGGGAAGCGCTGTCGTCGCCGCTGACGGCGCAGGCTTGGCGATGCCTGGTGGAAGCGGGGGCTGTGGAGAAATGCGGCGAGCTCGATTCTGATCTGCGGCGCTCCGATCTGGCGGCGGCCCTGTCTCGCCCCGAATACACAAGGCTGTTCCTCGGCCCTGGCGTCTTGCCGGTGCCTCCTTGGGAATCGGCGCACACGGCCGGCTCGCGGGGGCTGTTCTCCCGTGACACCTTGTCGGTGCGAAAGTTCTACGCATCCTTCGGATACCGCGTTCAGGGTTATCCGCGGGTCTCCGAAGATTTTCTTGCTACGGAGCTGTATTTCGTGGCAGCTCTGTGCCGGGAAGAGCTCCATGCTCTGAGCGAGGGGGACGACGCCGCTGTTACCCGTGCGAGAGGGGCTCGGCAGAGGTTTCTGCGCGAGCACGTGGGGCGGTGGATCGGTACGTTCTCCGTTCGCCTGTCGGCACAGGAGCCGTCTTCGGCTTATGCGGTGCTCGCCCAGGTGGCGAGCACCCTGGTGCAGGGAGATGGCTCGCGAGCGGAAAACGCCTTACAATAGACCCGAGAAGAGGGGGCGGGCATGATTTCCATTGAGCGAAGTTCGGCAACACCGGCCTACGTCCAGTTGTACGAGGGCTTGCGCGAAGACATTGTGCGCGGCATTTACGAGCCCGACGCAAAGTTGCCTTCGGTGCGCTATGTGGCGGAAGAGCTGGGCGTTTCGCGCAACACCGTGGATAAGGCCTACCAGCAGCTCTACGCCGAGGGCTATGTCGTGTCCCGGAACCGCTCGGGTTATTACGTCGATCCGGCTATGCCGACGGAAGGATGCGGGACCGATTGGTCCGGGCGTTCGGAGGGCATTTTGGCAGAGATGCTCAAGGCCCCCGCAGATCCCCCGGTTCCCTATGACTTCTTTTACGGAAGCCTTCCAACGGAGCTGTTTCCCGCTGAAGCGCTGCGCAAGGCGGTGGGGGAGGCGCTGTGCTCCCTGGAGGGTTCCAACGACTATTCCGACGAGTTCGGGTTGCTCTCGTTGCGCGAATCTCTGAGTGGCTATCTTGGCCGCGCCCGCAGCGTGCGGTGCTCGGCCGGGCAGATTGCCATCCAATCGGGAACGCGGGACGGCATTGAGCGGCTCATGCACCTGTTCGATCCTGAGCGCCATATTGTCGCTATCGAGCAGCCGGGTTTTGCCGGTGTGGCGCAGGTGCTTGCAAACAACCGGTTCTCGATAGCCCCGCTTGATGTGTCGTCAAGCGAGGCGTTCTTCGGCGATTTGGAGCGCAGCGGCGCAAAGATCGTATTCGTGACCCCTTCCCATCAGTTTCCCACGGGGCGTATCATGTCCTACGCGGATCGGATGCGGCTTATTGAATGGGCCCATGCCCAGGGGGCTTTTATCCTCGAAGACGATTACGATAGCGAATACCGATACCAGGAGCGTCCCATACCTTCGCTTCAATCCTTGGACCGCTACGGATGCGTCATCTACACGGGCACATTTTCCAAGGCCTTCTCGCCGGCTATGCGGGTGAGTTATCTCGTACTGCCTCCTGAGCTTGTAGGGCCTTACCGCGATCGAATGAGGTCGTACTGGTGTCCTGTCTCATGGGTCACGCAGAAAGCCCTGGGCGTTATGCTCGGGAATGGCTTCTATGAAAAGCACGTGCGGCGGCAGGTGAAGTACCATCGCACGTCCCAACGACTTCTCATAGGGGCGCTCCATGAGGCCTTCGGCGATAAGGTTGCCATCGACGGAGAAGGAGCGGGACTGCATCTATGGCTCCATGTGGACGATGCTCGTCCGACTGAGGAGCTGATAGCCTTGGGACTTGAGGAGGGCGTGCGGGTGTATCCTTCACATCCTTATTGGGTTGACGCGAAGAAAGCGCAGCCAGGAACGTTGCTCATGGGCTACTCTGCCATTTCCCATCGCCTCATTGCCCCCGGCATCCGCGCCTTGGCTCGTGCTTGGCGCTGAAGGCGCCCGCCCTCGAGCAGAGCACGTCTTTGGGCTTCTTCATCCAGAGGAGCGCCTTGCGAACCATGGCGCCGAGAAAAGACAAAGGGTTCTGTCCCCTCCAAAAACAGAACCCTCATCTATGCGAAGCTTGGACGCTTCCTCGTAAGTCGCTGACCATTATAGCAGCATCATAGAAAAAGCAAAACAAAAACTTTAGCCGTTACTTTTGATGCCTGCGGCCCTTCATGAGCTTGGCGCCGAAGGCGCAGACGTCGGTGGCGCCGATGGCAATGAGCAGCATGGAGAAGCCGGCCTTCAGGATCTGCTGGGCCGTGGCGCCCGTGCCGGAGAAGGCCTGGCCGCCGTTCATGCGGTAGCCATCGAAGAGCTCGCTTACCTCGGCAGGCGTGTAGAAGGCGAGCATGCAGAGGCCGAACACGATGACGATGCAGCCGACGACGATGCCGCCGATAAGGAATGCGCGCTCGGGATCGAGGCTTGCGGCCTGCTTTTTGAGGGCTGCGGCTTGGACGGCAGCGTGGGGGTCGTAGGTACCGGCATGGCCCGGTTCCGGTTGGTGCGGTGCGGGGGCCGGTTGCTGGGGCGCATGGGGGGCGCCGTAGGCAGCCTGGTAGGCTGCCTGGTGGCTAGCGACGGCTCCGGTTGCACCGGGAATAGCGGCGGGCTGGTCGGGATAGGACTGGGCGAGGTTCTCGCGTTCCATGGCCCGGCCTTCCACGGTATGGCCTGCGTCAGCATCGAACACGGGGGTGGCGGGCGCTGCGGGGGCCGCTCCCTCCAGGGGCACGGGCTCGTTGGTAACGGCTGGCTCGTCGGGGTTCAGCTCCTGGGACTGCAAGACCTCGCCGAGCATCTCGCTGCTATCGCCCGCCGCGGCCATCTCAACACCGTCGATGGTGCCGGGGCCCTCATCGGCCACTGCAATCGTCTCGGTGACGACCTCGTCGGCCGTGACGGTGCTATCGGATCCTTCGATGGGGTAGGTGGGGGCAAGGGAGTCACGCTCGAGCTCGCGGCCCTCGGCGGCGTAGCCGGCAGAGGTGCCAGGCGTCGGATGGGTGTTCTCAGCCATGGAAAGCTCCTCTCAGGGATGGGGACAATGGAACTTATGCCAGCATAAGGAGCGCGCCGCCCCGAAAACGGAGCGGCACGCTAATCGTATGGCGACCGTAGGATTTCCGCCACCGTTTCGCAAAACGCTCTGGCGAAGACGGGCACGGTGGTTGTCCGGCCTTACGCTGTCGGATCGTCTTTGATGAAGGTGGACACGGCGATGCCGACCACGCCGCACAAAAGGCCGCCGACCACCCAGGCCATCCAGAAGTAGGCCGTGTGCCACTGGGGCACGAGCAGCAGCGCCATGCCCACTATGGTGGCAATGATCATGATAATGCCGCACAGACCACTCGTGAGCTGGCTCTTGCGATGGCGCCGTTCCAGGCGCGCCCGGGCGCGGGCAATTTCCGCATCCGAGGCGTTCGGTATGCCCAGCAGCTCGCAGATCTGCTCGTCGGTGTACAAGCCGCGCAGCTGGGCTGCGTCCGATTCGCGGAGGTACTTCCACGTGTCGCTTTCGGCCATGGCTTGCTCGCGGGCCTCGTTGTAGTTGGCGACGTACACGCGGGACAGCAGGATGGAGGAGCGCACGATGATCCACGCGCCCGCGGCGAGGAGGGCCACCATCGCGGCGGAGGCGATGCCCTCGGCAAGGGCGCCGTGGCCGTCGGAGAAGCTCGCGGCGACAACACCGATGAACAGGAGGAGAAGCCCCGCCACGAGGCCAATGGAGAAGGTGCGCTGGGCCTCGCGGCGATCGTCGGCGGTGTAGAAGTCCTGGACGTAGGGGTGGCTGCGCTGAAACTCGCTGTGCCGGAAGAAGGCGGGGAGGATAAACGCGAGCCAGATGCCGATGCCTGCGAACAGGGGGATGAGCCCCAGCGCTTCCAGGCTCGGGGCAAAGCACTCGGTGACGGTGCCGACCAGGATGAGCAGCGAGATGCCGATCAGCAACGCGCCCACGCCCGCGGCGATGCGGTTGGCGAAGGCGCGCATGTGCTCGTCGTAGCCGCATACGTCCTGAGGCGGGCCGCCCGCGCTCTGTCGCATGGCGTCGGCGCGGGCTTGGGCGGCCGCACTCGGCACGGTGCAGGTCAGGTCGCCTGTCACCAGGTCGTCTAAGGTGCAGTCGAATATCTGGCACAGCTTCAGCAGCTTGTCCATCTCGGGGTAGGCGCGCTCGGCCTCCCACTTGGTGACGGACTGGCGGCTCACGCCCACCATCATGGCCAGCTGCTCTTGGGCCATGGCGTGGGTGGCACGCAGGTGCTGCAGGTTATCGCGGAAACTCATAGCGGGTCCTCTCGGGGTGAATATGCGATCGGTCAGGCGGTGTCGACGCATTCCACTCTACGGTAGCCGGCCGGCTGAATCCACCAACTTGCGGCATCATTTTCAAGCGCCTTGCGGTTGCCAACCCCAGGTCAGAACGATGATCGAGCGGTGACGGGAGAGGGAGGGGCCCGTTCGCGGACGTCTGAGCGCCCCCTGGAGAACGCGATGGTCAGGCAATAGCTTCCACGTCAGCATCAATGATTTCGGGATAGTACCGAGATGCGTGCGTCATCTTCGCTATTGCCATGATCGCGTTCGGAAGGGGGTCAGCGCGAAGTCGGCTGCGAACGGGCCCCTCCCCCTCCCGGTGCGGACGGCTACCAGCTCAAGAGCTCGTAGCCGTCCTCGGTGACGACGATCTGCACTTCCCACTGGGCCGTAAGCGACCTATCGGCTGTGCGCACGGTCCAGCCATTGGGGTCGGTCATGTCGATCTCCTGGGCGCCGGCGTTGATCATGGGCTCGATGGTGAACATCATGCCCGGCACCATGATGGGGCCTTCTCCCGGCTCCGTGACGAAGCTGACGAAGGGATCCTCGTGGAATTCCAGGCCGATGCCGTGGCCGCCGAACTCGCGCACCACCGTGTAGCCGTGGGCCTTCGCGTACTCGTTCACCGCGGCGCCCACATCGCCCAAATGCCCCCAGGGCTTCACGGCTTTCAATCCTTCCTCCACGGCTTCCTTGGTCACGCGCACCAGGTCGGCGGCTTCGGGCGATACCTCGCCGATGCAGAACATGCGGGAGGAATCGGAGAAGTAGCCGTCCAGGATGGTGGAGCAGTCCACGTTCACGATGTCGCCCTCGGTGAGCACCTCGTCGGCGCTCGGAATGCCGTGGCACACCACCTCGTTGGCGGAGGTGCACACGCTTTTCGGGAAGCCCTCGTAGTTGAGTGGCGCGGGGATGGCGCCGTGCTCGACGGTGTAGTCGTGCACCCACGTATCGATCTGCTCGGTGGTCACGCCGGGCCCGATGCGCTCGGCCACGTAATCGAGTACGCCCACGTTCACAGCAGCCGAGCGCTTCACGCCCTCGATGTCGGCGGCGGTCTTCAGCAGATCGCGGCTCGGCACGTCCTCTCCGGCCTCGAAGAGCCCTTCCAGGCGCTCGTCGAAATCGAGGTGGCACTTCTTGTACTTCTTGCCGCTGCCGCACCAGCATTCGTCGTTGCGGCCGGGGCTCGTCAGTCCATCGTACATAGGTGATGCTCCTTGAAATAGGCTTGCTCGGTGAAAAGTTCGCCGCCTATGGTACTACAAGTTGGCGGCTAGGATCGTCCTCTTGTGGGGGCGTCCAACGGGGCGGCCGGCTTCTTGGCGGGTTCTCCCTTCCGCGAGGTGCGGGCGGCGTGGTACCCTGATAACGTGCGCTCGGCTGGTTGGCCGGGCGTCTCTTATCGAGGATTGCACGGACGAAAGCGAGGTGAAGGTCATGGCGGCGGTGAGTCCCGGTGTGTACAAGAAGGTGCTGCAGGTGCGATCGGCCTACGCCTTCGACATCGCCTGCCTGCTCATGCGCTTCTTCGGCGCCATGCTGAACATCGGCGTGGTGACCATGCTCACCTTGTCGGGGTACTCGTTTTTCACGGCAGGGCTGGCCTCGTCGCTGATCGCGCTGTCCATCTTCGTGGTAACGCCGCGGGTGTCCAAGCGCATCGACGAGCGCGGGCAGTCAGCCGTGGTGCCCAAGGCGGCCGCTGTGTCGCTGCTCGGCCTGGTCATTCTGGTGGGGAACACGGCAGTGCACGGACCGGTGTGGCCGCTGTTCGTGGGTGCGCTGCTCGTGGGATTCTACCCGAGCCCCCAGGCCATGGCCCGTGCGCGGTGGACCTATCTGATTCGGTCGGGGAAGCTGGGCGAGGCGGCTCCCGATCTGCGCACCATGTTCTCCTACGAGAGCGTGCTGGACGACATGGCGTTCATCTTCAGCCCGTCTATTTCCATCGCACTGGCGGCGGCCATCGTGCCGACGGCGGGCATGATAGCCGGCGGCGTGGCTTTTGCCGTGGGGGTGGTGCTTCTGTGTGCGTCGAAGTCCACCGAGCCGGTGCCCGGCTGGTCGGACAACCTGGCCGAGGGCGCGCAGGCTGCTGCCGCCGAGGTGGAGGGCGAGCCGGCGACGGTGGGCGCGGGGGCGGCTCGCTCGGTGCCCAAGAAGAGCCTCATGCGCACGTCGCCGGCGGTGCGGGTGCTGTTTATCATCTATGCCTTCGCCGGGGCCTTCTTGGGTCTGTTCGACACGGCGACGGTGTCGCTGGCTGAAGATTTGCACAGCCCCGATTTTGCCGGGGCCGTGCTCATGGCCTCTGGTGCGGTGTCCATGGTTGTGGGGTTCTTGTTCGGCATGGTGCGCTTGCGGGCGCCCCTGGCCAAGCAGCTGGTGGTGGCCGCCTGCGCTTTGGGGCTGTCTTTCGGCACCATGTTCTTCATCAATTCGGCACCCTCGCTTATGGTGGTGGCGCTGATCGGGGCGGCCACCTATTCGCCGCTGCTGATCGTGGCCAACGGCGTGTGCGAGCGAGCCGTGCCCGACGCCCGTCTGACCGAGGCCATCACCTGGCTGAATGCCGGCTACACCTGCGGCGCGGCCTTCGGGCCCACTACGGCCGGGGCCATTATCGATCTGTTCGGCACCATGGCCTCCTTCAAGGTGGGTGCCGTGCTGTGCCTGGGGATGCCCTTAACCGCGCTTCTGTGCTACCGCATCGTGAAGCGCAACATTCGACCTGCCTATACGGTTATGGAGAGGCGCGAGCTGTCGTAAGGGGAGGCCGAGCGGGCGGCCGACGGGCGGTTGAGCGGGCGGCCTGAAACCCGCCCCTGCAAGTGCTTGGCATCCGGCATGGCCACGGAACTCGGCAGGCTCCGTAGGGCCGCGGGCTTCAGCCCGCCCGCGATCCCCGCTCTCTGATAAAAAGATGACGATTCCGCTACTGATTGGGCGTCAGTAAGTTCGGGCTGTCACAATGGGGGCGCGACGATGCCAGCCATTTGGCGCGACGACGCGGACGGACGCATTCTCGCGCGAAACGAGCTGACCGCCGCCCTGGTGAGGCGGGCGCTGCCCGCAGAAGAGAAAGGATCGTCATGGATCAAATGAACTACACGGCTCCTCAGCCGCAGCCGACGCAGCCGGCGTACGCCCAGGGCTGTATCGGGGCCGCCTGGGCCGACATCAAGGCGACGCCGGGCTACATCGGCAAGCTGCTGGTGCTCGGCCTCATCATGTGCGTGCCCATTCTGAACTTCGTAGTGCTGGGCTATCTGCTGCACTGGTCTCGGGAGGTGCCCTTCGGCGGCAAGACCCCCATGCCGGCCAAGTACGTGACCGGCAAGAACTTCGAGTTTGGCTTCTACGCCTTCGTTATCGGTCTGGTCGTAGGGCTCATCGTCGGCGTGGCCGGCATGATTCTCGGCGTAGTGCCGGTGCTGGGGTGGATCGCCTATATGGCGCTGGCGCTGGCCGGCAGTGTGGCCATCTCCCTCATGGAGATGCGCATGATCATGGGCTACACCCTCGGCGACGGCTTCAACGTGAAGGACATCTGGCAGGTGGCGCGCCGCAATGTGGGGCAGCTGCTGCTGGTGACCTTGGTGCCGGGTATTGTCGCCACCGCCATTGTCAGCGTGGTGGGCGGCATCGTCATCACCCTGGCGCTGTTGCTCGGCCTGGGCGGCGCGATGCCCTCCATCATGGCCTCGTCCTACGCCAGCTCGGTCTCGGCGGCCGACGTGTTCTCCATTGTGGGGCTCATTGCCGGCCCGACGCTCTTCGCGGTGCTGCTCGTCTATGTTGCGGGTATGATCGTGGAGACGGCGGCCAACGCCATCACCGTGCGCGGTCTCGGCCATTGGGTGGCCCGCTACGCGCCGGAGTGGACCGCTCTCGCCATGCCGGCGGCCCCGGTGCAGCCCACCCCCGGTTACCCCCAGAATCCCGGCACGCCCCTTCAGTAGGGAAGGGCGCGCTCTTCCCTCGGGGATGAACGAGAACGGACCCGCCATTGAGCGGGTCCGTTCTCGTTCGGTGCCGGAATAAGTGGAGTTTGGCGGGAGGGTCTCCCGCTTGATGCGCCGATCTACTCGCTATTCGACGTGGATTTCCAGGGCCTTGATGCCGATGGGGGACCAGCTCGTGGCGAAGGACTCCTCGAGGGGGCCCTGCACATCGGCGCTGCGTCCGACGAGGCCCTGGCCGTTGTCGTCGAGACCGGCCACGGCCACGGCCACATAGGAGAGGCGGTAGGCGGTGCCGTTGATGCTCAGCTCGAGAGGACGGGCGAGCTCCAGGACGAGCTGTACGCGGCCGTCGGCATCGGCGCTGAGGCTGCCGTTGCTGTGGCCGTTGCCCTGGGCCAGAGCGTTCGAGGAGCCAAGGGCTCGCAGGGTGCCGGACAGCGACACGCTGTCGCCGTAGTACACCTCGCCGAGCTTGTCGGGGGCGGTATTGGCCCGCGCGTCCACTGAGGCAGGGCTGTTGCCGGCCGTGGGATCGTCCTCGTCCTTATCCTCGTCGTCCTTGTTCTCGCTGTCGGCGGGCTGCTCCGTGTCATAGTCGATCTGGCCCGCATTGTGGACGCTCACGTGCCAGCCCTCGTTGTTGGACCAGGACACGTTCAGCGTGACCACGGATGTGCGCTGCTCGTTGACCGTCTTCCCGTCAACCTGGGTTTGCGCCTGCTTCGAGAGGGTTACGGTGAGCGGGCCGCCGTCGGTGGTGAGATCGGTGGAGGTCTTCACCACGGAGGCGCCGGCCATGGCCTCGCTGTAGGTGGCGTCGTGGGCGGCCAGGATGGCGTTCAGGTTGTCCATGATGTCGCCGGCTGCGGCGGGGGTGAGGGGCGTGGCCGTCTGCTCGCCGCAGGTGGCTTCCCCGGGGATCCAGGTCTCGCTCGTCTCGGAGTACTCGAAGGGCAGGGTGACGGGCATGGTGATCTCCACGCCCTTGTTCTTGTAGGTGGCCGTGGCGGTGGCGGTACACTGCACGACGGTCTGGCCGCTCACGCCGAGGTTGACCGGCTCGCCGATGGCGATGTCGCTGAACTTCGGGCCGATGAGGGAATCTTGGGAGACGTAGGCGAAGCGGGAGATGTCCGGCATCTCCAGGGCCAGCTCGTTGAAGGCCGCCTCGACGCGGTTGTCGGCCAGGGCGACGCGCTGGGTCTGCGTCGGCGCTTCCTGGGCGAAGAAGCCGGAAGTGAAGAGGTAGGCCACGGCGCCGGTGGCAACGAGGGCGATGATGGCCAAGGTGATGACCACGGCCAGGGCACCACCGCCTCGTTTGCCCCCCTGGGCCTTCGCCGCATCCACGGTGCCGTAGGCCACGGCGGGGGATGCCAGGGGCAGGGGCGGTTCGGGCGCGATCGGGGCCGCGGGAGCAGGGCCGCTCGCCGTGGCCGCGGAAGCCTCGCCGGCGCTGGGAGCGCTCTGGCTGGGGGCCGGGGCCGCGGCCGCGACGCCACCATCGGCGGCCGCTGCGGCGACGGTGGAAGCTGCGGGGGCGTTCCCGGGGCGGTCGTCGCCCGGGACTGCCGCGGCATCGCGGCTCATGTCAGCTGAGGTGGCCTCAGGGGCCGATACGGTATCGGTTGCGGCCGCGGCGCCGGCACCCTCGGGTGTGGCTTCCGCAGCGCTCTGGATGAAAGCGGCGGCGGCTTCGCGTGCGGCCTTCTGCGAATCGTGGTCAGTCATGAATCCTCCTGGATGACGGGCCGCAACCCCTCGCGGCCTTATTGACGCATTGTACCCGACGGAGGGGGCGAAAGGCTAGGTCTTGCCGCTTATTCCGCGCCGTTGCGCAGATTATGGGCGATAACGGCGCCGATAATCATGATGAGGCCGTTGAAGAGCAGCGAGGTGGGCATGCCGGCTCCGGTGGCCGAGCAGAGGCCGAGCCCCAGAAGCGTGGCCGCAATGCCGGCCAGGGCCACGGTGAAGAGCGAGGGCGCACGGCGTGGGTTGCGGGAGGTCGCACGACCGAGCAGGCCGGCGGCGAGCGTGATGGCGTTGGCCGCCATGAGGGAGAGTCCCAGCGCCACGGAACCGAGGGGAAGGACGATCCCGTCGGCGCCCCCATCGGCGACGGCCTGGTAGAGCACGACGGCGCCGATGACGAGGCCGAACAGACCGCAGAGGATGAGCAGGTAGGAGAACATGCGGAGATACCAGACGGCGGTATCCTTCGGCTCTGTGGTCACCGGCGGGCTCCCTTCTTTCGGGGTGGAGGGCGGTCCCGAGCTGTCTGTCCATCGGATCGGCCGAGTGTCAAATCGGTGGCATCTTGCGGGCATGTTGTGGGCTTAGGGCCTGAATTCGGGGGTCATGATACCATAGCGCCATGGATTCCACGCTTCTTCAACAAACCCCCTTGCAGCCCGACCCCGGCATTGGGAGCGGTCGGGCGCGCACGCCTTTGGGCCTGAAGGTGTTCGGCGTGCTGCTGATCGTGGGCGGCCTGGTGTCGGCCCCTTCGACGCTCGTGGTGCTCTTCGCCACGGGCAAGGCCTTCGTGGATGGCTCGGGCTGGGAGTACTCGGTGCTAACCGTGGTGCTGTGGGCCGCTTTGGTGATTGCCTTGGCCTTCACCGTAGTGGCAGCCGTGGTGCTGGGAGTGCGCCTGCTGCGCGGGCGCCGGCGCCGGGCGCGGCTCATCGCCGAGGCCATGGCCATCGCCCTAGTCGTGGCGTTCGCCTGCGACCTTATGCTGTACGGCGTGAACGAGAGCCTGTGGTTTATCGGGGTCATGGCGCTCATCTTGGTGGCGGCCCATGTGTTCGTGGATCCCTCCCTGTCCGACGAGCGCGAGCTGCAGCGGCGGCTGCGCCTCATGGAAACGCGGGAGGAAATGGAGGAGGGCACCCTCGGCCTGGATAAGTCAGGGGCCGGCTTCATCGAGCTGGACTTCTTCAACCTGTTCTGGATCTTCGTCATCGCCAGTGTGGCCGGGGTGGTGATCGAGTCCATTTACCACGTGCTCGTGGTGGACTTCGGCCACTACGAGGATCGCGCCGGGCTTCTGTGGGGCCCCTTCTCGCCCATCTACGGCTTCGGGGCGCTGCTTATGACGCTTGCGCTCAATCGGTTCCACAACGCTCCCGTTCCCGTAGTGTTTCTGGTGAGCGCCCTTATCGGAGGGGCCTTCGAGTACTTCGTCAGCTGGTTCATGGAATATGCCTTCGGCGCGGTGGCCTGGGATTACACCGGCACCTTCCTCAATATCAACGGGCGCACCAACTTCATGTTCATGTGCATGTGGGGCGCACTCGGGGTGGTGTGGGTGAAGTTGGCCCTGCCGGCTCTGCTGCATACGGTGAATCTCATTCCCTGGCGCTGGCGCTACTCCATCACGGCGGTGTGCGCCGCGCTCATGATCTTCAACGGGGTGATGACCCTGGTGGCACTCGACTGCTGGTATTCCCGCCTGGCGGGTGCGGCGCCCGATAACGCGCTCGAGCAGTTCTGCGCCGAGCATTTCGACAACCAATGGATGGAGCACCGCTTCGAGTCGATGAGCATCGATCCGGGTGCGGCCCACCGGTCCTCCTAGGAGCGCACGACCATGGTAGACGACCCGTACAAGGTGCTGGGGGTTGCGCGCGACGCCTCGGCCGACGAGATAAAGAAGGCCTACCGCAAGAAGGCCCGCGAGAACCATCCCGACCTGAACCCCGATGATCCGCAGGCAGAGGAGCGCCTGAAGAAGATCAACGAGGCCTACGACCGCATCACGAACCCTGAGAAGTATGCGCGGGAAGACGCCCGGCGCCGCTATAGCGCGCCCTACAACCCCGGCTATGGCTGGGGTGGCCCGGGAGGCGCGGGCGGCAACCCCTTCGCCGGCGGCGCGGGCGGCAACCCCTTCGCCGGCGGTGCGGGCAGCGGTCCGGGCGGCTACCAGTACCAGTGGGTGGAAGTGGATTGGGACGATATCTTCAACAGCTGGGCGCGGGCGAGCTCTATCCCGCGGCCCGAGGTGTCGGCCACCGATTCGGCCGAGCTGCGCCAGGCGGTGCTGTTCATCGACGCGGCCAACTACAAGGCGGCCCTCTCCGTGCTGGCGGCCCTGCCCCTGACCGAGCGCACCGGGCGGTGGTACTACCTGGCGGCTTTGGCGAACTACGGGGCCGGCAACGCTGTGGCCGCCGTGGACCAGATTCGCGCCGCCCGCAAGGCCGAGCCCACCAACGGCGACTACCGCCAAGCCGAGGCTGTCATCGGCGCACGGGCCCGGGCCTACCAGCAGGAGAGCGAGCGGCGAGGCTTCTCGGCCGGATGCGATCCCTCCACGTTGTGCTGCTGCGCCGTATGCGGTCCCACCCTCTGCCAGCCGTTTCTGTGCTGCCTGTAGGGCGTGTTCTCGGGCTGTTTTCCCTGTGTTAAGATGAGCGATTGACTGAAATATGCGCCGCCTTCGCGGCGCTTCCCGTGTGAGGAGGTTTTCGTGCCCCAAGCGACAGATTGGGCCGACGTCCGCGTGGTGGGCATTCCGCGGGCGCTTCTGTTCTACCGGTTCGGCGTGCTGTGGACGACGTTCTTCGAGGGCATCGGCCGCACCGTCGTAGTGAGCGACGCCACCGACAAGGCCATCGCTGACGAGGGCGAGCGCCTGTCGGTGGACGAGTGCTGCTTGGCGTCGAAGGTGTTCATCGGGCATGTGGCGAGCCTTGTCGGCCGCTGCGACGCCGTGTTCGTGCCGAGCTACCCCACGGGCGACCATCGCGCCGGCTTCTGCACGAAGTTCCAGTCGGCGACCGATATGGTGAAGAGCACCTTTCGCGATCAGCACCTGTGCGTTGTCTCCTGCGAGGTGCGCGACGCCCGCAAGATGAAGGACGTGCGCCGTCCCTTCGAGGAGATGGCCGCGCGCATGGGGGTGCCGCCCCGCGACGGGCGCCGGGCATTCAAGGCGGCCTGGGATGCCCAGGAGGCCCACGACAAGGCCCTCTCCGATGCGCAGGTGCGTCTCATGCGCTCCCTGGACGAGCACCGTGCGGCTGCGCGCGGGGCCGCCGGGGGCGCGGGCGCGGCTTCGGCCGACGCGGCCCCTCTGGGCATCCTCGTGGTGGCCCATCCCTACATCACCCACGACCCCTACCTGTCGGGCGCGGTGGTGGACGCACTTTCCGACCTGGGCGCCACGGTGGTCTACGCCGACGCGGTGGACCACGACAAGGCCTACAAGAAAAGCTTCGAGTTCTCCGATACCATGCCGTGGCTCATCAATCGCGAGCTTATCGGTTCCATTCTTCTGGCCCAAGACCGCGTCGACGGCATCGTGCTCATCAGCGCGTTCCCCTGCGGCCCCGATTCCATGACCGATGATGCCATCATGCGCTGCATCCAGGGCACGCCCATTCTGAACCTTATGATTGACGCGCAGTCCGGCACGGCCGGCGTGGAGACCCGCGTGGAAAGCTTCGTCGACATCCTGCGCTTCCAGCAGAAGGGAGGCTACACCCATGAGTAAGCCTCAGGCCCTCATCGAGCAGGTGCGCTCCTCGGTGGCCGTGGAGTTGGAGCGGCGCCATGCCCCGACGCTTCTGGCCGACCGCAAGGCCGCCAAAGCCGCCAAGCACAAGGCGAAGCACCACAAGTACACCAAGGCGGCGTTCTTCCGCTACTGCTACTACGACCCTGCGTTCAAATTCTTCTGCGAGCAAGTGCTCGACGTGGACTACCTGCCCCTGCCCGAGGCTACGCGCGCCGCCAGCGAGGTGGGCGTGCAGAACTCGAGCGATTACGTGTGCACGCCCTTCAAGCATATTTTGGGCGACTTCGCCGAGGCGCTCGATTTGGGTGCCGACATCCTCATCCAGTTCGGCGGCCCGTGCCGGCTGGGCTACTACGGCGAGCTGCAGGAGTCCATCTTGCGGGACATGGGCTACGAGTTCATTATGATGAACTTCGCCCGCGGCATCGAGCTGGGGTATATCGGCTGGGCCAAGGAAGTGCTGAAGACGGTGAACCCGAACATCGACGTTCCCCATGGCGTGGTGAAGTTGAAGGCCGTGGCGAAGATGATCGCGCATCTGGATTCCCTGCGCGACTTCTACCTGGCCAACGCCGGCTTCGAGGTGCAGCGCGGGGCCTTCGACGCCGCCTGGGTGTCGGCGATGGACGCCATGCGCACTTGCGCAGACGAACGCGACATCAACGAGGCGTACCGTGGGGCCATGGCGGCCTTCCGCGCCATTCCCCTCGCCAAGCCCGCCGATCCCATCCGCATCGGCATCGTCGGCGAGATGTTCACGGCCATCGACGAGCGCAGCAACCTGGGGCTCGACCACAAGCTCGTCGCCATGGGCGTGGAAGTGCACCGCATGCTGAACTTCACAAACCGCTACCTTCGCTACAACGAGCCGAACCTACGGGTGGGGGCGAAGGACTATCTGACCTACGACATGGGCCCCACCTCCACGCTCACCGTGGCGGCGGCGAAGAAGTACGCCGCCGGGGGCTTCGACGGGATCATCCACGCGAAGTCGGCGGGCTGCACCCCCGAGATCGACTGCATCCCGGTGCTGCAGAAGGTGAGCGAGGACTTCGCCGTGCCCATTCTGTACCTCACCTACGACTCCCAGACCTCCGATACCGGTCTGGACACGCGCCTCGAGGCGTTCTACGACATGCTCGCCATGAAGAAGGAGAAGAGAAAATGACCAAGGCTTACCTGGGTATCGACATCGGATCCATTTCCACCAAGGGCGTCGTCATCGACGAGGATCGCCGCATCATCGCCCGGTCCTACCTGTGGACCGAGGGCAATCCCACCGAGGCGTCGAAGAACGTGGTGCGCGAGCTGGAAAGCCAGCTGGCCGAGGGCGACGAGCCCGTGGAGATCGTGGGCGCCGGTACGACCGGATCGGCCCGCCGTTTGGTGGGCGCTATGCTAGGGGCGAGCGTCATCAAGAACGAGATCACGGCCCATGCCGTGGGCACGACGTTTCTGCATCCGGACGTGCGCACCATTCTGGAGATCGGCGGCCAGGACTCGAAGATCATCTGCGTATCGGATGGCATTGCCGTGGACTACGCCATGAACACCCTGTGCGCCGCGGGCACCGGCTCGTTTCTGTCGAGCCAGGCCCATCGCCTGGGCGTGGAGGTGGAGGAGTTCGGCGAGGTGGCCTTGACCTCGAAGAAGCCGGCGAACATCGCCGCCCGCTGCACCGTGTTCGCCGAGAGCGACCTGGTGCACAAGATCCAGGTGGGCTATGCCCGGGAGGACATCATCGCGGGTCTGTGCAACGCCGTGGCCAGCAACTACCTGAACAACGTGGGCAAGGGGAAGAAGATCGCCGCGCCCGTGGTGTTCCAGGGCGGCGTCTCGAAGAACGCCGGCGTGGTGCACGCCTTCGAGGAGCAGCTGGGCATGCCCGTGGCGGTGGACCCGGACGGACACCTCATGGGCGCCTTCGGCGTGGCGCTGCTGGCAGCCGATGCCGGCCCCATCGAGGGCGCCGAGTCGGGGCCCTTCACCGGCGGCGCCTTCGACTTCGAGGCCATGCTGGACTTCGACTTCAAGACGCGCGAGGTGGAGTGCAGCAAGTGCGCCAACCACTGCGAGATCATCTGCGTCTACCGCGACAAGGACGTCATCGACAGCTGGGGCAACCGCTGCGACAAGGGGGCAGTGAAAACGACCGCCTAAAACCCTACGGTCATATGCAGGGCGTAGAACACGGTGCGCACAAGAAAAACGCCGCTTAAAGCCAGCACGGCGGCGATGATGCGCAGGGCCAGCACGCCGCGGGGCGCGAGGCTGCGCCCCAGCGAGGCTCCGGCCGCCGTCACGGCCAGCGCTCCCAGCACCGCGTAGGCCACGATGATCAGCCCGTAGTGGGGTACGAGCGACAAGGCGGAAACCTCGTTGTTCGCGATGGAGGCCAAATCGGCGTTCTGCATTCCCATGGAGGCGACGCCCAACCCCAGGGCCACCGCCGCGCTCGCCATCAGCGCCCGCGCAAGGCCGCGGCGACGCACTTTCGCCAGGGCCAGGAACAGCAGGGCCAGCACCGGACCGGCCAGGCACGCGGCCAGGATGAGGTTCGCGGGCGTGTAGGGCGTGTCCCAGGTGGGCACCGTGCGCGCCGAGTAGGCCAGCGACGTGCAGGCGATCAGCGCCACGCCGGCCGCGCAGGCCACGGCGAGCCAGGGCCGCGCCAGGGAATCGGGGAAGTTCACCTTGAAGGCGCTCATCCAGTAGGCGCCCACCAAGAACAGGAAGATCACCGCCGCCAGCACCTCGTTCGACAGCGGGGACGTGCCCACGCCCGAGAACACGTGCAGGGCGTTGGCCGGCGTGCCCAGATGGGTGGCCGAGGCGATGAATCCGACGAGGGTGGTGGCGAAGGGCAGGGCGATCATGCGGTCGATGTGCACCGCCTCGTCGTGATCGCGGCAGGTCAGGCGCACGAGAGCCAAAACGATGAAGGCCGCCACTCCCGCGGGAGCTAAGGTGGTGAACAGGGCCAAGGAGAAGGAATCGAAGCCGCTCATAGCCCCAGCTCCTCTCGGTTGGCGATGCGGCCATCGCCCGCTTCGGCCCGTCGCGCGGCCGGAGAGGCCAGCACGAACAAGTTCGGGGTCGTGGCCTCTTTCGGGGGCAGCGGCATGACCGATCGCGTGCAGCGATCGAAATCGTCGGGATGGCGCTCGGCCAGCTCGCCGGTGGTGCCGAAGTCCAGCGCCCGCAAGGGGCAGGCTTCGATGCAGATGGGGCTGCGCCCCGCGGCTACGCGTCCGTGGCAGCCGTCGCACTTGCTCGACCGCTTCAGCTCCTGGTCGATGGCAGGGGCATGGTACGGGCAGGCCATGGTGCAGTAGCCGCAGCCGATGCACCGGCTCATGTCGGGCCACACAAGTCCCATGTCGTCGCGGTGCATGGCCCCGGTGGGGCACACCTTGGTGCAGGCCGCGCTCGTGCAGTGGTTGCAGGAAAGCGAGATATGATAGCCGTAGGCATCGGTGGACACGGTGCCGTCCGCGTCCACCTTCCACGACCCGCCCTCGTAGTCGATCACGCGGCGGAAGGCCTGGTCGGGGCCGTGGTCGTGGAAATCCTTGCATGCCAGGGCGCAGGTACGGCACCCGGTACAGCGCGTGTTGTCGAAGTAGAATCCGCGGGGCATGGAAGGCGCTTCCCTTCTTGAGGGGTCTTAAAAACGGGGGAAGCGGGGCCCGCGGGCGCGGACCCCGCTCGGGAGGGGGCTTAGGCGTTGGCCACTTCCTTGGGGTTAGCGATGGCGCCGGTGGTGTCGCCGGGCTTCTTCGCCGCCGGGCAGGCCAGGATGGCCACCGAGGGTGTGGTGGCGTCGGGCGCCGCCAGAGGAGCGATGCCATCGACGGCCTCGGGATGAGCGCCGCGCAGCTCTTCGATGTCGCCGAACTCCAGGGCCCGCAGGGGACAGGCCTCCACGCAGATGGGCTGCTTGCCCTCGGTCAGGCGCGCGGCGCAGCCGTCGCACTTGCGGCTTTTCATCAGCTCGGTGTCCACCACGG
Source organism: Adlercreutzia muris (assembly GCF_041223505.1). Taxonomy (NCBI): domain Bacteria; kingdom Bacillati; phylum Actinomycetota; class Coriobacteriia; order Eggerthellales; family Eggerthellaceae; genus Adlercreutzia; species Adlercreutzia muris. Next base: position 443,676 of record NZ_JBCLQK010000001.1, on the reverse strand, counting down.
GCACCTCGTAGGGGCAGCTGTTCACGCAAGTGGCGCAACCGATGCACTTCTCGTCGTCGTGCAGCACCAGCCCGGTGTCGGGGTCCTTCTCCAGGGCGCTCTGGGGGCAGTTCGCCACGCAGGCCGGCGCGGCGCAGTGGTTGCAGGCCGCCGACACGTGGTAGGCGAAGGCCGTCGGGGTGAAGGTGCCGTCGCCGTTATCGGCCCAATCGCCGCCTTCGTAGTCGTATACGCGGCGGAAGGCGTAGGTGGCCGGCAGGTCGTTGTAGTCCTTGCACGCCATCTCGCAGGTGCGGCAGCCGGTGCAGCGCGTGCTATCGAAGTAGAATCCGTACTGAGTCATGTCGCTTCCTCCTTTACGCCTTGGTCACTTGCACGATGAGGGAATGAACGCCGTTCCCCTTGGCAAGCGGCGAGGGGTGATACGGAGTGATGGTGTTGATGCAGGCGCCCTTGTCCACGCGGTCGCCGTCCATGTCGGCCTCGTGCCAGGAGCCCTGGGGGATGCCGATGGTGCCGGGGATGATGCGCGGGGTGACCAGAGCCTCGATCTCCAGTTCGCCCACGGCGCTCTTCACGCGGCACGTATCGCCGTTCTCGATGGAGCGGGCCTCGGCGTCCAGCGGGTTGATCCACATCTGCTGGCGGGCCACCTGCTTCAGCTCTTCCACGCCGCCGTAGGAGGAATGGGTGCGGCTCTTGTGGTGGAAGCCCGAGCAATACAGGGGGAATTCCTCGCTCACGCTGCCGTAGCCGTTGAAGCCGGGATCGAACACGGGGATGGGGGAGACGCTGTCGCCCTCGGCCAGTTCCAGGCCGGCGATCATCTGATCCAGGCGCTCGGAGTAGATCTCGATCTTGCCCGAGGGGGTCTCCAGCGGGTTGGCCGCCGGGTCGGCCACGAAGTCGGCGAAGCCGATGGCCGCGGGGGCCTCCATCTTGAAGTGATGCTGCTCGAGGATCTCCTCCCAGGTGGGCATCCCCTCAATGGCGTCGGCGGATTGGCGGTACAGCTCCTCGATCCACTGCTCCTGGGTCTTGCCCTCGGTGAAGGCGTCCTTCAGGCCCAGCTTGTCGGCGATGCCCGTCATGAACTCGTACTCCGGCAGCGCCTCGCCCGGGGCGTCCTGGGCCTTCTCGCCCACGAGCACGCCCAGGTAGTATTCGGCGTAGCCGTTGTTCGCCATGTGGAACTGCTCGGCGCGCATGGCGTCGGGCAGCAGGATGTCGGCGTACTTGGCGGAGTCGGCCATCACCGTGTCGACGACCACGAGGAACTCCAGCTTGCTCTCGTCTTGCAGGATGTCGTGGACGAGGTTGATGTCGGAATGCTGGTTGGTGATGCAGTTGCCACCGTAGTTCCACATGAACTTGATGCCGCCGGACAGGGCGTCCGCGCCGCGCACGCCGTCCTTGGCGGCGGTCATGGTCGCGCCGTGATCCACGGCATTCAGCCACTGATAGCAGTTGATGGAGGCCTCAACGGGATTCTTGCCCTTGGGAATGGAGCCCACCAGGCCGCCGGCCTCGGCCTCGCGCATGCCGGTGTTGGTGCCCGGCTTGCCGATCATGCCCGTCAGGATGGGCAGCATGCAGATGGCGCGCGAGGCGCTCTCGCCGTTGCTGTGGCGCTGCGGGCCCCAGCCCTGGGCGACGAACAGCGCCTTGGCGTTCGCGATCTCGCCGGCCAGCTCGCGGATGCGGGCAGCGGGGATCTGGGTGATGGGGGCGGCCCACTCCGGGGTCTTCTCCACCATATCGTAGCCGGTGCCCATGATGTAGTCCTGATAGGACTTGTGCTGGCCCTGGGCAGATGCGGGCATGGTGGCCTCGTCGAAGCCGACGCAGTAGGTGTCGAGGAACTCCTTGTTCACCTGGTTGTTCACGATCAGCTCATGGGCGATGGCGGATACGAGGGCCGCATCGGTGCCGGTGCGGATGGGCAGCCATTCGTCGGGATGGCCCGACACGGTCTCGTTCATGCGGTAGTCCACGTGGTAGATCTTGCCGCCCTTCTCGCGCACCTGGGCGAAGTCCCAGGCGATATTCGCGCCGCCCATGCGGGTTTCCGCGGGGCTGTTGCCGAACATGATGATGAGGTCGGCGTTCTGCGCCTCGGAGATGGACGACGCGGACACGTTGTCGTAGGGGGAGCAGGTGTCGCCGTACAGGAAGGGCATGCCGGCGCACATCATGTTGGTGGAGTAGTCGTTGTAGCTGCCCAGGTAGCCGCCCATGAGGTTCGCCAGACGGGGGAACAGACGCGAGGTGCTGCTGCTCACGCCGCTGGCGTAGTTCACGTAGACGGCCTCGTTGCCGTAGGTGTCGATGACGCTCTTCAGCTTATCGGCGATGGTCTGGTAGGCCTCGTCCCAGCTGATCTGCTCGAACTTGCCCTCGCCGCGCTTGCCCACGCGCTTCATGGGGTACTGCAGGCGGTCGGGGCTGTTGATCCAGCGGCGCAGCGAGCGGCCGCGCAGGCAGGCGCGGGCCTGCAGGCCGTTGGGATCGCCCACGTTGTCGGTCTCGGCGTACACGATCTTGCCGTCGCGCACGTGCCACTGCAGGGCGCAGGCGCCGCCGCAGTTCACCACGCACTGGCTCCAGGCGATGGTGTCGGGGGTCGTCTCGGCGGTCTCGCCGGTGGCGGCCAGGTCGTCCTCGGCCGCGGGCGCGCAGCCGTACAGGGCACCGGCGGTGGATGCGACGGCCAAGCCGGCCAGCGATCCGGTCACGAACGTGCGGCGCGACACGGTGGCTTTGGATTCGGTCATAGGTCCCTCCTCTTTCTCGGGTTTCGTTCCTCTCGCCGCTTTCAAAAGTACCCGAAAGGGTGGGGCGGCAAATCACACTCGTCGTGTGATTTAAGAAAGAAACCCCAGGTCGCGTTCGATGGGCGTAGATCGCATTCCCCTGCTGCGGTCTGCGCGGGCGCGCCCCTATGCTACCATGGGCCGCGGTCGCGACGAGAGGAAGATGGGGCCCATGGCGCACAGGGAGGGCACAGGGCACGCATCCAGTTGGGGGTACGCGTGCTTTCTCACGGTGAACGCCACCTCGGTGTGGGGCGGCATCTTCCCGTTTCTGCCCCTGGAGTTCCAAACCATCGAAGTGACGCTGATCTTCTTTCTGGCCCAGGCCGTGGCCCTGGGCGGCGCATTCGTCGCCAGCATGTGGGGGTCGTATTACTTTCCCCATGGGGCGCGGCGCATGTTGGTGTCGCTGTCGGCCATTCTGCTGTTTTTGGGATCGGCATGCCTGATCGCCGCCATGTACGTGGCGCCAGCGGCTCTGGTGCTGGTGGCGGCCGGCGGGGTGCTTTTGGGCATCGGGTGCGCGGGCATGTTTATGCTGTGGCAGCGCTACTTCGCCTCGTTGCCGCCGCGGGCGGGCAACTTCCGCCTTATTGTGGGCACCGCCATCGCGCCCTTCATCTACTTCGCGCTGTATCTGGTGCCCATCGCGCTGACGGCGTTTCTGGTGCCGCTGGTGTTCGTGCCCCTGTGCGGCCTGTGTGTGGCGCTGTCGGTGCGCGAGATGTGCTTCGACCAGCCCATGTTCGAGGACGTGCCGCGCCAGCATCCCCGGGTGTACCGCCAGGCGGTGGCCGACTATTGGCGCAGCGCCCTGTGCGTGGGCTCGCTCGCCTTCGCCAGCGGGGTTATCCGTGGGGTGGCGCTGCTGCACGAGGAGATCAGCGCCGTGGTGAACGGGGCCTCCATGGTCGGGGCCCTTCTGTCGGCGGCGGTGCTGCTGGTGCTGTGGTACCGCATCAGCTTCCGCTTCGGGCTGACCTCGGTGTTTCGCGTGGTGTATCCGGTGATGATCACGGGGTTTCTGCTGCTGCCGTTTCAGGGGCCGGTGTATCTGAACCTATTCGCCGCCTTTACCTATATGGTGTTCTCGCTGGTGCAGATGCTCATGATGATGCAGTGCGCCCAGATCTCCCGGGACCGCGGCATCAACCCGGTGTTCATCTACGGCTTTTTCGGCGGCGTGGCCTACATCATGCAGAGCGGCGGGTTCCTGCTGGGCTGGTCGAGCGGGCTGGTGGCCCCGGCCGGGTCGCAGTGGCTGTTCCTCATCTCCATGGTGTCCAGCTACGTGCTGGGGCTCACCCTGCTGGTGGCCACGGGCACGCTGTTGAGGGCCGTGGCGGCGCGGGGCACAGTGACGGCCAACCCCATCGAGTTCACGGCGCTGGCGCCCCAGGTGCGCGCGGCGGCGGGGGATGTGGTGGCCGCGGAGGTGCCGCCCAAGCGGCGCCGCAACCGACCGTCGGCATCGGAGGACGCCGGGGCCATTCGCGACCGCATCTCGAAGCAGTGCCTGCTTCTGCAGCAGTCCCACGGTCTTTCTCTGCGCGAGACCGAGGTGATGGAGCTGATTGCCCGCGGCAATTCCATGGCCGCCATCGCCGAGCGCCTCATTATCAGCGAGAACACCGTGCGCACCCACGCCAAGCACATTTACACGAAGCTGGACATCCACAAGCGCCAAGAACTGCTGGACATGCTGCACCAGCTGGACGCGTAGGGGACAGGACAACGGGATCGAATTGTGGGGAATTCGGCCGTTGGCCGATTGAGGCTATTACATTTGTCGCCCAAAACCTGTAGCCTCGGAACATTCGCTTTTTGACCGCGAGAGTTCTGAGAAAGAGGTAGACGCGTATGGCATTGGGTGTTGGAAGAAAAGAAATGATTATGGTGAGCGTGCTGCTGGTGGGCGTGCTGCTGGCGGTGCTGAACCAGACGCTGCTGTCGCCGGCGCTGCCGGCCATTATGGCCGACTTGCAGGTGGATGCCACCACGGTGCAGTGGCTGACGAGCGGCTATTCCCTCGTCGAGGCGGTGATCATCCCGCTGTCGGCGTACTTGATCGGGCGCTTCTCTACGCGCCAGCTGTTCATCTCGGCCTTCGTCATCTTCACGGTGGGCAGTCTGGCCGCCACCCTCGCGCCGAACTTCTGGGTGCTTCTGCTCGGCCGCGTGCTGCAGGCGGCTTGCACGGGCATGTCGATGCCCATGGTGTTCACGGTGATCCTGCTCGTGTTCCCCCGCGAGAAGCGCGGCACGGCCATGGGCGTCATCGGTCTCATCATCGGTTTCGCGCCGGCCGTGGGCCCGTCGGTGGCCGGCCTGCTGGTGGACTCGGTGGGCTGGCGAGCGCTGTTTGCCATCGTGACCGTGCTGTCGGTGATCGTGGTGGTGCTGGCCGTGGTCGTGCTGAAGAACTACGGCGACTTCGCCCGCGCCCCCTTCGACAAACTGTCGGTGGCCCTGTCCACGGTGGGTCTCGTGTGCCTGCTCTACGGCCTTTCCACCTTCGCATCCACGGATAACATGGCGCTGACCGCGGGCCTGATCGTGGCGGGTCTGGCGCTGTGCGTGCTGTACGTGGTGCGGCAGATGAAGCTGCCCGAGCCCATGCTGCAGGTGAGCATCCTGAAGGCGCGCAAGTACGCCATCGCGGTGATCATCATCGTGATCGTGCAGGCCGCGCTCATGGGCACCGGTGTGATCACGCCCCTCTACATCCAGGGCGTGCTCGGGTTCTCGGCCACGATGTCCGGCGTGGCCATGCTGCCGGGCGCGCTTATCGGCGCGCTCATGGGCCTCGTGTCGGGCCGGCTGTTCGATCGCTACGGCGTGCGCCGCGTGGTCATCCCCGGCGTGATCGTGGCCGTGCTGGGCGCCTCGGGTCTGGCGCGCCTCGGCATCGACAGCAGCTTCATCAACTTGACGCTTACGTATACCGTGCTAGTGGTGGGCCTCCAGTTCACCATGACGCCGCTGAATACCTGGGGCGTGAACTCGCTGGAGAACAGCGTGATCCAGCACGCCCAGGGCGTGTCGAACACCTTGAATCAGGTGGCGGCCTCCCTCGGCACGGCCGTGCTCGTGTCCATCTCGGCCCTGGCACCGGCGGTGGCGCCCGAGGCTGCGCCGCTCGAGCAGGCCTACCTGGGCGATCATATGGCCTACATGACCACCTTCATCCTGATGGGCGTGGCCGCGCTGGTCATCCTGTTCTTCGTGCGCGATGGCCGCAAGGGGGCCGCGGCGGCGGTGACGGCGGCCCAGGGCGGCCCCGAGCCCGTGGACTACGCGGCCGGCTTCGACGGCGTGACCGTGGATGCCTCCCGCGACGAGGCCATCGACCCCGAGCGCATCTACGTGGCCTCTGATGTGATGAACCGCCAGCCGGTCTGCGCGCTGGACACCGCCACCATGGAGGAGGTCATTCGCCTCATGGACGAGAATCAGACGAGCGGTCTGCCCGTGGTGAACGGGGAAGGGGCGCTCGTGGGCTTCGTGTCCGATGGCGATGTGGCCAGCTACCTGGGCAAGACCGAGATCTCGCTTTTGGACTCCACGCTGCTGAACGGCTACCGCTACGTGGACGACGAGAACGCCGTCACGCGCCTGCGCGAGCTTCTGGCTTTGAATGTCATGGCCGTGGCCACCCGCCGCGTCGTCGCCGTGGAGGCCGACACTCCCATCGACGAGGTGTGTACCCTGTTCGCCGCCAAGCGCATCAAGAAGGTGCCCGTGGTGAAGGACGGCAAGCTCGTCGGCGCCTTGTCCCGCCGCAACATCATGCGCTCCCTCGCAGAGGCCATCGACCTGTTGGAGAAGTAAGGCGACCCGCGCCCGTCGCAGGGCGACTGCGCATCCCTCGCTATTTCCCGCAGCTCACCCCTTCAAACGACCCGCCCTTGGCGGGTCGTTTTTCGTGTCCTCGGCTATGTACGAAAAAGATGATGGACGAAGGGTTTGTACAGCAGCTTGCTGCAAAAACTCCATGGAGCCACATAAGGGACGGATTGTGCTGAGGACGGACCGCGCCGGAACGGATTCCGTAGGGGCGGATTCCGTAGGGGCGGGCTTCAGCCCGCCCGCGACCTGCGGCGTGTCCCATCGGGCGGGCTGAAGCCCGCCCCTACGAGGATCGTCCGGTTTGCTGCCGCCCCTTACCCCCCAGCTCCCGCCATCCCATTTTCTGAACAAAACTTGATAGGTATTGACTTAGGTTTCCTTCTGCGTACAATGTGCTATTAGCACTCATAAAGGCAGACTGCCAACGTCTCTGTCGCCGCAGGTCAACGACTATATTTCAGCCCGATTGCACCGCGAGACGCCACCGGCGCGCGACGTACACTAAGGCGTCGGTCTGTCGATCCTAGGAAAGAAGGACTCACCTATGAGAAAGTTCAAGACTGAGAGCAAGAAGCTGCTCGACCTCATGATCAACTCCATCTACACCAATCGCGAGATCTTCCTGCGCGAGCTGATCTCCAATGCCTCGGATGCCGTGGACAAGCTGTACTTCCGCAGCCTCACCGACCCGGACGTGGCCGTGGGCCGCGATGATCTGGCCATTACCGTGGCCTTCGATGCCGAGGCGCGCACCGTGACCGTGTCCGACAACGGCATCGGCATGACCAAGGACGAGATGGACAAGAACCTGGGCACCATCGCCCATTCCGACTCCTACGAGTTCAAGGCCGCCCGCGCCGAGGAGGCCGCCGAGGCCGCAACCGAGGGCGAAGGCGAGCCCAAGGGCCTGAACGACCTCACCGACGTGGACATCATCGGCCAGTTCGGCGTGGGCTTCTACTCCGCCTTCATGGTGGGCAAGAAGGTGCGCGTCATCTCCCGCGCCGTGGGTTCCGACGAGGCCTGGGCCTGGGAGTCCGATGGCGTGGAGGGCTACGACATGGTCATCGCCGAGCGCCCCGAGCATGGCACCGACGTCATCGTGTACCTGAAGGACGACACCGACGAGGAGTCCTTCGGCACCTTCGCCACCGAACATGGCCTGACGCAGTTGATCAAGCGCTACAGCAACTATGTGCGCTACCCCATCAAGATGGAGGTCACCCGCACCCGCAAGGTGGAGGTGCCCGAGGCCGCCGAGAGCGACGCCGAGGCGCCCGCCGCGCCCCAGTGGGAGACCTACACCGAGATCGAGACCATCAACTCCATGATCCCCATCTGGAAGCGCCGCAAGTCGGAGGTCAGCCAGGAAGAGTACAACGAGTTCTACAAGACCGACTTCCACGACTTCGAGGATCCGGCCCGCACCATTTCGGTGCACGCTGAGGGCTCGCTCAACTACGACGCCCTGCTGTTCGTGCCGAGCCGCGCGCCGTGGGACATGTACTCGAAGGACTATCAGCGCGGCCTGGCCCTGTATTCGGCCAACGTGCTCATCATGGACAAGTGCGAGGAACTGCTGCCCGACTACTTCGGCTTCGTGCGCGGCGTGGTGGACTCCTCCGATCTCACGCTGAACATCTCCCGCGAAACGCTGCAGCACAACGGCCAGCTGCGTGCCATCGCCCGCCGCCTCGAGAAGAAGATCAAGGCCGACCTGGCGCAGATGCGCGATGACGACCGCGAGGCCTACGAGCAGTTCTTCGAGCAGTTCGGCCGCACCCTGAAGTTCGGCATCTACCAGAGCTACGGCATGGCGAAGGACGCCCTGGCCGACCTGCTGCTGTTCTATTCCGCCAAGCAGCAGAAGATGATCACCCTGGACGAGTACCTGGCCGACGCGCCGGCCGGGGCTGATGCCATCTTCTACGCCGCGGGCGATTCCCGCGAGCGCTTGGCAAGCATGCCGCTCGTGACCACGGTGCTTGCCAAGGGCTACGACGTGCTGCTGTGCGATGCCGACGTGGACGAGTTCTGCATGATGGCCATGGGCACCTACGGCGAGCACGCCGTGGATGGCGACGACGAGAACAAGCAGCCCTACTTCATCAAGAACGTAGGTGCCGAGGATTTGGGGCTTACCACCGAGGAGGAGAAGAAGGAGGCCGAAGAGGCCACCGAGAGCAACGCCGAGCTGTTCGCGGCCATGGGCGAGGCCCTGCAGGGCAAGGTGGAGCGCGTCGTGGTGTCAACCCGGCTCACCGATGCCCCGGCTGTGGTCACCAGCGAGGGCGGGGTGTCGCTGGCCATGGTGCAGGTGCTCAAGAGCCAGCCCGGTGCCGACGACCTGCCCGATTTGCACCTGGTGCTGGAAGTGAACGCCAAGCACCCGGTGTTCGCCACCCTGCAGGCGGCCCACGAGGCCGGCGACGACGGCAAGGTGCGCACCTACGCGGGTCTGCTGTTCGACCAGGCCCTGCTCGTGGAGGGCATCATGCCCGAAAACCCGCTCGCCTTCGCCCAGGCAGTCGCCGAGCTGATGAAGTAGGCGTGGCCGACAGACGCCGACGAGTACGGGGAATTCTCTCGAAGGGGCCGCGACGCGGCCCCTTTTCGTTAGGCGGGCCACTCCTCTTTTGCGCCTCGGCCCCTGCTCCTCGGCCTCCGCCTCCCTTTTTGCGCTTCCGCCTCCGCCGCCCTTTTTTGTGCTTCCGGTCCTTTCCCTGCGCTTCGCCTCCCCTGCGGTGTCTTTCTTCGCTGCCCCGCGTCGGTGCGGCTCCTTTGCGTCTGAAAGAGCTGATTCTGTGCAGTAAACTCCGCGAAATAGATGTCAGGCGGCTCATGCGGCGCGATGATTTCAACGGCTATTCAAGAAACGCCTGTTCAGAAGGGGCAGGGTTGGATATGGCTGCGCAGAAACATGCCTGCGGCTCAACTCAGGAGTCTATCTCGCGGCGTTTGCTGCACAAATTCCTTGTGAAGAGAAACACGGCAAGCGAGATGCCCATGAGCAGAAGCCCCGCGGCATCGAAGGCGATGAACAGGTTGATGCTGCTGGCGAGCAAATCGTGACCGGCGGGTAGGGTGGCGCGGATAGCGGACTCGCCGATAAGCCCGACGACTTGCTGGGCCAGTACCACGCCTGCGAGTGTAGTATGCCGTTGTGGCTTCCAAATGACCAGCGGGTAGGTGCAGTTCCACATGAGGAAGGCCACGCCGATGCCCTGGGCGGCTACGCGTCCCGGCGCGCCGGCCAGCTCGTAGGCGCCCAGGTAGGCCTCGGGTGTCAGGGCGAATCCCAGGGCGCACTGCACGTTCACGGCGAACACGAAGGCAAAGCACGCGCGCACGGCCCATGTGGCGACGACCATGGAGGTTGGGGGTTTCCGTCGGGGCGGCTTGTCCGCGCTGTCTCGGGTGGCTGTATCGCCTTGCGCGGAGGTAGCGGAGCGAGAGGGGCGGGGCTCGTTCACGGGCTACCTCCCCAGCTGGCTCAAATGACGGAAGGCGTAGAAGGCCACAGCGCTCGATGCCGCCACGTTCAGGGAATCCACGCCGTGGGCCATGGGGATGCGCACGGTATGGTCGCAACGGTCGATAGTGGCCGGGGCGAGCCCCTCGCCCTCGGTGCCGAACAAGAGCGCCAGCTTCGCGGGCGCGCCCGTAGCCGCTTCTCGCTCGGTCAGCAGCCCCGCAAGCTCATCGGGGGTGATCGAATCATCGGACAGGGCCATGGCAGCGCAGGTGAAGCCCAGTTCGTGCAGCTGATCGATCCCCTCGGCGCTCCAGGTGCCCTCGCCGGGGCGGTTGGGCACATCCAGCTCGCCGATGCGCGTCCACGGCACCTGGAACACCGTGCCCATGGACACGCGCACGGCCCGGCGGTACAGCGGATCGTAACAGGCGGGGCTCGCGAGCACGGCATCGACCCCCATGGCCGCGGCGCTGCGGAAGATGGCCCCCACGTTGGTGTGGTTCGTCACATCCTCCAGCACCGCCACCAAGCGCCCTTCGCCCACGGCCTCGGCCACGGTGGGCAGCGTCGGGCGACGGAAGGCGCCCAAGGCTCCGCGGGTCAGCTCGAAGCCCGTGAGGCGCGCGAGTTCCTCGCGGGGCGCTATGAACACCGGCAGGCTATCGGGGTCGTCGAGCAGGTGCGCGAGGGATGTCCCGGCCGCGCTTTGCGAGGCAAGCGCGCTAGTGGCCGGGCGGGCGGGTGCATACGCTGTTGCGCGGCGGCGTTCTTCCATCTGCGCGATGAGCGGGGCCATGGCGGGGAGCCACTTCTCCTCCATAAGCAGCGAGATAGGTTCCATGCTACCAGCAAAGGCCCGCTCGATCACCTTCTCCGATTCGGCGATGAACACCGCCCGCTCCGGTTCCAGCTTGCAGCGCAGCTGCGCCTCGGTCAGCCGCGCGAAGACATCGAGCCGCGCATCGTCGAGGGTGTCTACGTATATGAGGGGCATCCCGGCTCCTTCCGGAAAACAAAAGTGCCCGTCCATTATAGACGGGCACGGGAAAGCTTGCCTTTGGCGAAAGGTTAGGCGAGAGCGGCCTTCAGGGCGCTCATCTGGTTGGAGCCCAGACCCTGCAGACGGCGCTCGGCCGGAATACCCAGCTCCTCCATGAGCTTCTCGGTCTTCACCTTGCCGAAGCCGGGCAGGGCGTTCACGAAGGCCTTCACCTTCATGCGGCCGATGACCGGGTCGTCGATCTGGTCGAGAACCTCGGCGGGGGTGGTGAGACCCATCGAGAGCTTGTTGGTGATCTCGGAGCGCTTGGCGCGGACGATGCGGGCCTTCTCGAGGGCGGCGGCGCGCTGCTCAGGGGTCATGGTAGGTGCGGGCATATCACTTCTCTTTCTTCTCGTGTCCCGGTAGGATTACCAGGCCATTCACTCGAGGAACGCTGACATTGCAGGGGCAACATCAGCGTTCCTCGCTTTTAGCAGAGACGATAATAAAGGAAAAGGCCCGCTTGTGCACCCCTTTTCTCGGTAAAGCCGTCGTTTCTTCCTATTTTGCGCCCTTTTGCGGCCCCGAAATGGGGATTTGGTGACGAATCGGCTTCGATTTACACCGTAAGGCCACAATTTTCAGGAAGAACGACCCGTTGGGCAGCGTGCTTCGTTGCCGCGCTGCGCCACAGCGTCGCGTTATAATGGCGCGAGAACCTCTCCGGAAAGGATACCCCATGACCGAGAAACGCGTTGCCGAGGTGGAAGCTGTGCCGCACCCCGCCTTTGATGAGTTCGTCGCCACCATTGAGGCGCTGCGGGCGCCCGACGGCTGCCCGTGGGATCGGGAGCAGACCCACAGGAGCATTGCCGGCAACATGGTGGAGGAGGCCTACGAGGCCGTGGACGCCATCGAGGCCGACGACGGCTCGCACATGCTGGAGGAGCTTGGCGACGTGCTTCTGCAAGTGGTGCTGCAATCGCAGATCGCCGCCGATGCGGGGGAGTTCACCATTGATGATGTGTGCCGGGTGGTGAACGAGAAGATCGTGCGGCGCCACCCCCACGTCTTCGGCGAGATGGAGGCCGGCGACGCCAATGAGGTGCTGGATGTGTGGGATCAGATCAAGATGGCCGAGAGGGAGGCCGCCGATGCTGCCGGGGCAGCGCCTGCGAGCTTGCTCGACGGCGTGCCGAAAAGCTTCCCGGCCCTGAAGCAGGCCCAGAAGATCTCGCGCAAGGCGGCCTCGGCCGGCTTCGAGTGGGAAACGGTTGACGATGTGTGGGCCAAGGTGGACGAGGAGGTAGCGGAGCTGAAGGCCGCCTACACTGCCGCTCCTAAGTCTGCCAACGGCAAAGTAGACGGTGGCGCCGATCCGCAGGCCCTGGCCGCCGTGGAGCTGGAGATGGGCGATGTGCTGTTCAGCCTCGTGAACGTGGCCCGCAAGATGGGCGTGCAGGCCGAGGAGGCCCTGCGGGCCACGTGCGGCAAGTTCCGCGCTCGTTGGGCCTTTATGGAGGGAGCCGCCGCCGGCCAGGGCCGCCGCGTGGAGGATCTTTCCATGGAGGAAATGGAAGGTCTCTGGCAGATGTCCAAGGCCCTGGAGGGCTAGGCTTCGTACACCTTGCGGCCGCCCACGTAGGTGGCTTGCACCCGGGACTTTTGGATGTCCTCGGGGGCCAGGGCGAAGGGGTTGGGGTCCAGCACCACCATATCGGCGAACAGGCCGGGGGCCAGCAGGCCCACCTCGTCGGCCCGTTGAGCCGCCAGGGCGCTGCCGGCCGTGTAGGCCCGCAGTGCCTCCGCGAGCGTGATGCGCTCAGCGGGCAGCCAGCCGCCCTCAGGCTCGCGGCTGTCGGCGTCGCGGCGGGTGACAGCGGTGTACACCGCGGCGATGGGGTCGATGTCGGTAACAGGGGAGTCGGTGCCGAAGGCCAGCACGGCTCCGGCGTCCAGCAGGCTGCGGAAAGGCCACATGTAGGGTACGCGCGCAGGTCCCAAATCGCGCTCGGGGCCGCCCGGATCCAGGGTGATGTGGCGGGGCTGCACGCTGGCCACGATGCCGGCCGCGGCCAGTCGGGCAATGTCTGCGGGTTGGAAGTTCTCCAAATGCTCGATGCTGTGGCGGGGCGGCACCCCATCGCTTCCGTCGTCGGCCACAGGGTGTCGCTCGAAGATGTCGATGCAGCGGTGGATGGCCTCGTCGCCGATGGCGTGGATGCGCACGGGCGCCCCCTCGGCTGCCGCCGGCGCCACCAGACCCTCCATGATCGCGGCATCCACGGTGGGGCGCCCGCAATCGCCCTCGAAGCGGGCGTTGCTGTAGGGGTCGTGCACCCAGGCAGTGTGCTGGCTGGACACCCCGTCGAAGAACTGCTTGAAGCCCCGAGCCGACAGCAAGGGACCGGTGTGGGTTTCCCGCAGGGCCGCCAGACGCCCGCGGTCTTCCAGCAGGGTGGGGAACATGGACACGCGCAGGGTGAGCTCGCCGGCCTCTTCCAGGGCGGCGAAGAGGTCGTCGCGCACGAAGTCGAGCCCGGGCATGGCCATGAGCGACACATCGCACACCCCGGTAATGCCGTGCTCATTGCAGTAGGCCTCGAAGGAGCGGTAGGCATCCAGCAGCTCCTCCTGCGTGAACTCCGCCACGATGCGGGGCATGAGCGCCATGGCCGCCGCCTCGCGCACGATGCCCGTGAGCCGTCCCTCGCCATCGCGGTCGTAGGAACCGCCTGCCGGCGGCTCACTCTGTTCGGATATGCCCAGCCGCTCCAAGGCGCAGCTGTTCAGCCACAGGGTGTGGGCATCGCCCGAGTACATGGCCACGGGCCGGTCCGGATAGACGGCGTCCAGGGAGGCGCGGCTCGGCATGACGGGCGGGCTCCACAGGTAATCGCGCCAGCCCTGGGTGAGCAGCCACGAGCCGGCGGGGCGCCGGGCCGCCAGGGGTGCCAACCGGGCCACGGCATCGGCCTCGCTGTCGCCTACGAAGCGCTCGGCCAAAGGGGAGAGGTACAGGGCGGAATGGAAGACGTGCATGTGCGCATCGTGGAAACCGGCCATGATCAGCGCGTCGCCCCAATCTTCCACGGGCGTTTCCTCGCCGCGCAGCCCCGCCGGCAGCGCTTCGGGATCGCCCACCCAGCAGATGCGGTCGCCGCGCACGGCTACGGCCTTGCGGGCGGGGGCTTCTTCGCTGCCTGTGAACACGGCGCTACTCACGTATATGCAGTCGGCCGCCGTCGCGGGGTTCTCGATGGCCGCGTCGACGGGTTGGCACGGAATGTCCATGGTTCACGCTCCTGTTCTCGCGCTGGCTTACGGCACGAAGTATACGCCCTCGCGCGAAATTGTTCACGTGCACTACGACTTTTTTCGTTGTGGGCTGGGAAAAGAAAAAGACCGCAGCAAGACAGGAAGGGCGAGATAATGCATTCTCACAAAATGCCTCCCTGTCAATAAACATGACCATATTTCTATTATATCTATGGAAGATCGGTCTTGACCTGGAGAAATGTTAATCAGCCTGTGCCGCTCACCTGGCATATCTTCCAAACGCCCCATTGCCGGATGGAAATATGCTCCATTCGTAGAATTTGATTGAATAAGTAAGTGATTGGGATTTTTTTATTGCATGTGAACAAAAATGGTGTTACTTTGAACCCGTCGATAAATCCGACTGCGGCCGAGAAGACTAGGGGAGCTGCGGGGGATCGTCGATGCGCAAGGTTGTCATCCGATCTATCTGCTTCGGGTTGCTTTGCTTGACCTGGGGCAGGGGAGTGTTCTAAGGGGCGTTTATTCGAGGTGTAGGGATTCATCGGGGGCTGTAAACACGAGTTATACCCTCATCTAATCCTACTTTACCTCTTCCCTTTGGCGACGTTTCTGAGACATTGGATGCGCCGTCGCGCTGACCGCGATGGGCTGAGGCTCAAGGCCGTCAGCTTCTCAACTATGATGGTGCGCAGCAACGCGCCGGATTGGAGAGTCACATGCAAGGAGTAAACGTCAAGAGCGAGATCGGCAACCTCAAGAAGGTCATCTTGCACCGTCCCGGCGACGAGCTGCTCAACCTCACTCCGAACACGCTGGAGGAGTTGCTGTTCGACGATATCCCGTTCTTGGAAGTTGCTCAGGCCGAGCACGACGCGTTCGCCGACATCCTGCGCGGCGAGGGCACCGAGGTCGTGTACCTCGAGGACCTTATGACCGAGGTTATCGACGCGAACCCCGAGCTGCGCGAGCAGTTCCTCGACCAGTGGATCTTCGAGGCCGGCATTCGCACCGATATCTACAAGAACATCATCAAGGATTACATCAACGCCGAGTACGCCGGCACCAAGGACATGGTCATGAAGACCATGGCGGGCATCAACCTTCAGGAGCTGCCCGGTTCTGACACCCACCTCTTGGTGGACATGGTGTCCGACCGCTGCAAGCTCGTGTGCGCTCCCATGCCGAACCTGTACTTCACCCGCGACCCGTTCGCGATGATCGGCAACGGCGTGTCCATCAACCGCATGTACGCCCACACCCGCAACCGCGAGACCATCTACGGCGACTACATCTTCCGCTATCACCCGGACTTCGCCGGCACCCCTACCTACTACGATCGCAACGACACCTTCCACATCGAGGGCGGCGACATCCTGAACATCAACGAGCACGTGCTGGCCATCGGCATCTCCCAGCGCACCGAGCCCGATGCCATCGACGCCATCGCCCACAACGTGTTCAACGATGAGACCTCCTCCATCGACACCATTCTGGCGTTCAACATTCCGAACAACCGCGCCATGATGCATCTGGACACGGTGTTCACCCAGATCGACTACGACAAGTTCACCATCCACCCCGGCATCATGGGACCTTTGACCGTCTTCGAGATCACCCCCGACGGCAAGGGCGGCACCAAGATCCGCGAGCGCGATGAGGAACTGGAGAAGGTGCTCTCCGAGTACGTCGGCCAGCCCGTGCAGCTGATCCCCTGCGGCGGCGGCGACCGCATCGCCGCGGAGCGCGAGCAGTGGAACGACGGCTCCAACACCCTGTGCGTCCGCCCCGGCACCGTGGTCGTGTACCAGCGCAACAACGTCACCAACGACGTGCTGTACAAGAACGGCATCAACTGCCTGGAGATGCCCTCTGCCGAGCTCTCCCGCGGCCGCGGCGGCCCGCGCTGCATGTCCATGCCGGCCTGGCGCGAGGCCCTGTAGGCTTAGCGCACAGCCGCGCACCCCGCCCCGGCGCCAGCGTCCGGTGCACCCGCGCCCTCGGGCGCATCCTGTAACGGCTTTTCCGGCCCAGTCTAGCCAGCCAGCGCTGGGCCGAAAAAGACGCGTGGGTTCCCCTGGTTCCCAGGGGGCCCGCGCGATATAACTTTCACTCTTTTCTCGGGAAAGGAAACAACATGCCTATCAATCTCAGCGGTCGCCCGTTCCTGCGCCTCCTGGACTTCTCCACCGAGGAGATCGACTACCTGCTGAAGCTCTCCAAGAACTTCAAGGACCTCAAGCGCACCGGCACCCCGCACCGCTACCTGGAGGGCAAGAACATCGTTCTCCTGTTCCAGAAGACCTCCACGCGCACCCGCTGCGCCTTCGAGGTGGGCGCCATGGACCTCGGCATGGGCGTGACCTACCTGGATCCCGGCTCCTCCCAGATGGGCAAGAAGGAGTCCATCGAGGACACCGCCCGCGTGCTCGGCCGCTTCTACGACGGCATCGAGTTCCGCGGCTTCGCCCAGACCGACGTTGAGGATCTGGCCGCCAACGCCGGCGTGCCGGTGTGGAACGGCCTGACCACCGAGTGGCATCCCACCCAGATGCTCGCCGACATCCTGACCGTGCAGGAGAACTTCAACTACGACATCAAGGGCAAGACCCTGGTGTTCATGGGCGACGCCGCCAACAACGTGGCCCGCTCGCTGATGGTCGTGTGCTCCAAGCTGGGCATGAACTTCGTGGCCTGCGGCCCGAAGGAGAACATGCCCGACGCCGAGCTCGTCGAGACCTGCACCGCCATCGCCGCTGAGAACGGCTGCACCGTGAAGTGCACCGACGACGTGGCCGAGGCTTGCACCGGTGCTCATGTCATCTACACCGACGTGTGGGTGTCCATGGGCGAGCCCGACGAGGTGTGGGCCGAGCGCATCAAGCACCTCGAGAAGTTCCGCGTGACCAAGGAGGTCATGGCCATGGCTGACCCCGAGGCCATCTTCCTGCACTGCCTGCCGGCCTTCCACGACACCAACACCACCATCGGTGCCGACATCGCCGAGCGCTTCGGCGTCACCGAGATGGAAGTGGAGGACGAGGTGTTCGAGTCCAAGGCCTCCAAGGTCTTCGACGAGGCCGAGAACCGCATGCACACCATCAAGGCGGTCATGTACGCCACCCTCTGCGGCTAAATCGCTTAAGCGGGGAACGGGCCTGTGCGGTCCGTTCCCTTCCTTACTGTTTGCCAACGGACGTCATACGGGACGATGCCCGAAGTGGTGTCACCGTAGAATCGAATCCGTTGCATGTTCCATGTATCTTGTAACCGCTGTCTCGCCTCACTTACATGCAACCTATGGCTGGCACGCGGTTCATCGAAACGATTGAGGTGAAGTAAATGGCTTACGAAAAGGGCAACGGCAAGACCGTCGTCATCGCCCTGGGCGGCAACGCCCTCGGCAACACGCCCCAGGAGCAGCTGGAGCTGGTGCAGAACACCGCCAAGCACATCGTCGACATGATCGAGGAGGGCACCAACGTCGTCGTGTCCCACGGCAACGGCCCCCAGGTCGGCATGATCAACAACGCGTTCGCCTACGCCGCGGCCCACGACGACAAGACCCCGGACATGCCCTTCCCCGAGGCCGGCGCCATGAGCCAGGGCTATATCGGCTACCAGCTGTCCCAGGCCATCCTGAACGACGTGAAGTCCCGCGGGATCCCCCGCTCCACGGCCTGCATCGTGACCCAGACCGTGGTGGACGCCGACGACCCGGCGTTCCAGAACCCCACCAAGCCCGTGGGCGCGTTCATGGACGAGGAGACCGCCAAGGCCAAGGCCGAGGCCATGGGCATCACCGTGAAGGAGGACGCCGGCCGCGGCTGGCGCCAGGTGGTGGCCTCCCCCATCCCCAGGCGCATCGTCGAGTTCGACGCCGTGAAGGACCTCGTGGACGGCGGCTACATCGTCGTGTCCACCGGCGGCGGCGGGGTGCCGGTGTTCGAGACCGAGGGCGGCTACGTGGGCACCCCGGCCGTCATCGACAAGGACCGCTCCAGCGCGCTCATGGCCTCCGAGCTGGGCGCCGACATGCTGGTGATCCTCACCGCCGTGGAGAAGGTGTGCGTCAACTTCAACACCCCCGAGCAGGAGCAGATCTCCGAGATGACCGTGAGCCAGGCCCGCGAGTACATCGAGCAGGGCCAGTTCGCCCCCGGGAGCATGCTGCCGAAGGTGGAGGCCTGCATCGAGTACGTGGAGAAGTTCCCCGAGGGCAAGGCGCTCATCACCTCGCTGGAGTGCGCGGCCGCCGGCCTGCGCGGCGAGACCGGCACCGTCATCGTCGCCGACTAAAGCTGTACGGAGACGGCGTCTCCCCGCGTTTCGCCGTCTCCTCCCATAGGGTCGCTCCCTCGGCGCGACCCACCATAAGAGCGAAAGAGAGCGCGTTTTCCGCGAGGGTGGAAAACGCGCTCTCTCGCTTTATTCGTATGCACAACGAGTCAACAAAAAAATATCTCCCAAACTGGGAAGTTTTTTGTTGCAGGTGAACAAAAATGGTGCTATATTAACGGCATCGGCAAAGACAGTCCGATCACTTTTCTGGCTTTGCCGATTCATCCTATTCCTCATCGTCGCGAGCATGGTTAAGGCATGCTCAAGAAAGGAATGAACCATGGCAAAGATCGTCAGCTCTTGGAACGACTGGGACCCGCTGAAGCGCGTCATCGTCGGCCGCTGCGACAACTCCGTCATCCCGCCGGAGGAGCCCGCCACCTCCGAGAAGGTGCCCGTTGACTCCGAGATGCGCGGCATGTGGGGCCTGCGCCCGCTCGAGACCGTCGAGCGCGGCAACGAGTGCCTCGAGAACCTCGTGAAGATCCTCGAGGACCGCGGCGTCGTCGTCGACCGCCCGACCCCGCTGCAGTGGAACCAGGCCATCGGCACCCCGGACTTCCGCAACGACTCCATGATGACCTGCATGCCCCCGCGCGACATCCTGCTGACCATCGGCAACGAGATCATGGCCGCCGCCAACTCCTTCCGCTGCCGCTACTTCGAGTACCTGGCCTACTGGCCCCTCATGGAGATGTACTTCGAGCAGGACCCCGACTTCAAGTGGACCCAGGCCCCCCGCCCGCGCCTGACCGACAAGTCCTACAAGCACAACTACTACGACGAGAAGATCACCCTGGAGGAGCGCCTCGAGCGCACCGCCGCCAAGGACTTCGTGACCACCGAGGTTGAGCCCATGTGGGACGCCGCCGACGTGATGCGCATGGGCAAGGACCTGTTCATCCAGCACGGCCTGACCACCAACCGCGCCGCCATGGACTGGTTCCAGCGCTACTACCCCGAGTTCCGCGTGCACGCCGTGAACTTCCCGGGCGACCCCTACCCGATCCACATCGACGCGACCTTCGTGCCGCTGCGCCCGGGCCTGATCATCAACAACCCGCACCGCCCGCTGCCCGAGCCGCAGCGCGCCATCTTCGAGGCCAACGACTGGCAGATCGTCGAGGCCGCCGACCCGGCCCACACCGAGCCGCCGGCGCTGTGCTACTCCTCCGTGTGGCTGTCCATGAACTGCCTGGTCCTCGACCCGAAGACCGTCATCGTGGAGGCCTCCGAGGTGCACCAGCAGGAGCAGATGGACAAGCTGGGCATGAACGTCATCCCCTGCGACCTGCGCGACGCCTACCCGTTCGGCGGCGGCCTGCACTGCTCCACCGCCGACGTCTACCGCGAGGGCGAGTGCCTCGACTACTTCCCGAACCGCGTCGAGGATCCCACCCTCGTGCGCCCCGAGATGTGGAAGTAAGCACGACCTTTGCCAACTCTCAGCCGCTGAGGGCAGCGGCCTGAGAGAAGCCTTCCGATCGGGACAGCTGAGGGCAGCTGCCTGACGGAGACCTAGAAAGAAAGGGGAACAGGTTTCAACGCACCGTGCGCGGCCTGTTCCCCTTTTTTCGTACCTCGTTAAGGGCAATCGGGGCACGAAAAGGTGGTGCCGATCATGCGTCGGCGCCACGACCTACATTCTCATTCACCTCAGAGGGAAAGAAAAAGGAGGGAAGTATGGCTCAGGATAAAATCGCTCCTCAAGGCGAGGGCAACGGCTTCCAGATGAACTATGCCAAGGGCCTCATCTTCATGCTCATCTCGGCGACGGGCATGGGCTTGGTGCCGCTGTTCTCGCGTTGGGCCACGCGCGTCAACATGTTCGACGGAACCGAGGGTCTTGCTGCCGGTGACTCCATCGGCGCCCTTATGGCCTGCGGCCGCATGGGCATGGGCGTGCTGTTCTTCGTTATCTTGCTGTTTGCCACCAAGAAGGTGCAGACGTTCAAGGAACTGAAGCTCACCCCCGCCATCGCGCTCGGTGGTCTGATGATCGGCATGTCGCTGGCCTGCTACGTGACGTCCACGCTGCTGACCACCGTGGCCAATGCCGTTATGTTCATCTACACCGGTCCGGTGATCTGCGTGCTGTGCGCCCGTATCTTCCGCAAGGAGCCCATGAGCGGCCTGCAGTGGATCTGCCTGCTGATCGTGTTCATCGGCATGCTGTTCGGCGAGGGCCTGCTCGGCTTCGGCGTGGGCGGCCAGGCATTCGGCCTCGACTTCAACCTCGAGACCTCCACGCCCGAGTTCCCGCAGAAGGGCGTGGGCGACGCCTTCGGTCTTCTGTCCGGTCTGTTCTACGGCCTGTCCATGTTCTTCAACGGCTACCGCAAGGATGCCGACACCACCGCCCGCGGCGTGTGGAACTTCATCTTCGCCGTGCTGGGCGCGGGCATTATCACCATCATCCTGAACTCGCTGGGCAGCCAGCCCGGCATGGAGAACTGGGCGCTGTCCGTCCACTTCACCACCTTCAACTGGATTGGTGCGGTGCTCCTGTGGATCATCTGCGGCCCCATCGCCCTGGGCACCCTGCTCGTGGCTGGCCGCAACCTGCCGGCTATGGACTACGGCACCATCGCCTACTGGGAGGTGCCCGTGGCCATCTTCATCGGCATCGTGATCTTCGCGGAGCCGATGACCATCAACAGCTGGCTTGGCGTGCTGCTCATCTGCGGCGGCGGCGCCTTCCCCACGGTGAAGGCCATGCTCGCTCGCAAGGGCACCGGCTCGGTCGACCAGAAGACGCTCGAGAGCGTTCAGGCCGAGAACCAGGCCGAAGTGGAGACCCAGGATCTGCCGTAAGGCTGGGGTTTTCGCTGATCTGCCCGCAAGCCCGCGGATGAACCAAAGCGATTCACGGCTTTTCAAAACGTGTAAAGGTGCTGGCTGGCACTATAGAGACTCCTAACAGGAGGAGTGCAAGCGAGCACAAGGAAATGGAGGTCCGCATATCTGTGAGAGCAGAGGTGCGGACCTCTCTGTCTGAAAGGGGATGGTTCTCGTGAGAACCACGCAAAGCAAAAAGGGGTTTGGGAAGGATCTGGGTGATTTCCATGGCATCTAGTGACACAGTGACTGCGATCCACAGCGAGGAAGACGAGCACGCGACGCTGCGCCGTGTGGCGGTATCTTCCTTCCTCGGCAACTTCATCGAGTGGTTCGACTATGCGAGCTACTCGTACTTCGCGACAGTTATCGCGCTGGTGCTGATGCCGCCGGGCGACCCGACGGTGGCCCTGCTGGAGACCTTCGGCGTGTTTGCGCTGTCGTTCCTCATGCGTCCGGTGGGCGCGTTCTTCTGGGGCCACATGGGCGATAAGAAGGGTCGTAAGTGGGCCCTGGCCACCTCCATTCTCATGATGTCGGCCGCCACCTTCGTCATCGGCCTTTTGCCAACCTACGAGGCGGTGGGCATTCTGGCCCCCGTGCTGCTGCTTGCCCTGCGCATGGTGCAGTCCTTCTCCGCTTCCGGCGAGTACGCCGGCGCCGCTACGTTTCTGGCCGAGTACGCCCCGGCCAACCACCGCGGCCTGTACTGCTCGCTCGTGCCCGCCTCTACGGCTGTGGGCCTGCTCGTAGGCTCCACCTTGGCCACGCTCATGTTCGTGAACTTCGGCCATGATTCGGCCTTCGTGACCGAGTGGGGCTGGCGTATCCCGTTCCTTCTGGCCGGTCCGCTCGGCATCATCACGCACTACATCCGCACCCGCGTGTCCGACTCGCCGGTGTATCAGGAGATGCAGGACAAGCTGGAGGCCAAGGGCGAGTCCGACGACCAGCCCATCAAGCTGCTGCTGACCAAGTACCTGCGGCCGCTTATCATCTCGTTCGGCGCCTGCATGCTGAACGCCGTGGGCTTCTACGCTGTGCTCACCTACCTGCCGAACTACCTGCAGGACACCGTGGGCTACGATGCCGGTGCCTCGTCGCTCATCACCACCATCTGCCTGGTGGCCTACGTGGCGTTCATCTTCTTTTCCGGCAAGATCTCCGACCACTTCGGCCGCAAGAAGATGCTCATCATCGCGTCGGTGGGCTTCGTGATCTTCACGGTGCCGGCATTCTATCTACTGAACACGATGAACTTCGCGATCATCCTGATCGCCGAGCTGTTCATGTGCCTTTTGCTCACTATCAACGACGGTACGCTCTCGAGCTATCTGTCCGAGACGTTCCCCACCGAGGTGCGCTATTCCGGCTTCGCGCTGAGCTTCAACTTCGCCAACGCCATCTTCGGCGGCTCGGCATCGTTTATCTCCATCGCGTTGATTCAGGCGACGGGCAATCCCATCGCGCCGGCGTGGTACATGGTGGTCATCTCCGTGGTGGCGCTTGTTGCCATGTGCATGACCCACGACAACTCCAAGAAGAAGCTGACGGACATCGAGTAAGAGGCGCTGCGCGACAGGGGAAGTTGCGCGGAACGCCGCGTCGTCGGCTTCGTGCGCCCGGGCGGTTGGGGAGGGCCGCTCGGGCGCATTTTCTTTGGGCGTTCGCCCGGGCAGTGCGGCGAGGGGGTGCTCTCGGGTTTCAGGATGGGGGTTGTCGGCTGCGGGCCCGAACGGGATTGTCCGGGAATTCCCTCGTCCCAAAGGCGGCCGGGGTGGACATGGTGCCAACAGGGTCCCCTCTTCTTGTTCGGCTGCACAACCAACTCCGATATGGGAGTTTGCTTCAGGTTTTGCGAAAAATAAGCTCTATCAGGGCTTACAATCGTAGTGCATTTCTGTTAAAGTCGCACAAACGCCAATCACTTGAAAAGAGACTGCCATGACCAAACCATTGGCCAAACCCAAGTCCCTGAAGGCCCAAATCACCCGCACGTCGCTGGTGCTGGCTGCAGCGGCTCTGCTGCGCGAGCGCGGCCCGGAGGCGGTGACCTACCGCAAGGTCGCCGAATGGGCCGGTGCCGCCTCGTCTTCGGTAGGCTACTACTTCGATTCTGTGACCGACCTCTTGTACGAGGCGGGCTGCTACAACATCGAGCTGTGGATCGCCCGGGCCGAGAAGGTGGCCCAGGTGGCTGACGGCCTGGAAGGCGAGGAATGCCGCCGTCGGGTGGTCGACCTGCTGCTGGAGGCGTGCCTGCCCGACGACAGTGTGTCCATGCCGGCTCACTACGCCCAGTTGATCGCCGCTTCCGAGGCTCCGGTGGTCACCGAGGCCTACCGTAAGGGGCGCGAGGCCCTGGATGCCGCCGTGAACCGCATCCTCGTTGACGCCGGTGTGGGGCTCACCCCTTCGGTTGTCGTGGCGCTCGTGGACGGGGGAGCGGTGAAGGCCATTTCCGAGGGCTATGAGGTGCGCGAGATCGTGCGCACGCTGCTGGAGTCGGCCATCAACGGTCGCTAGGGGCGTTGTTCTCGCCGGGGGCGTCGGGCGAGGGCTCCTGCTCGCGCCGCTGCCGCTCGCTCCGTCGCCATCAAGGGAGCATCCATGGGCTTGGGCATCTGCGGCAGCGATGCGAGGCGGTGCCCAAGATCCGTATCAGCAAATGGGCTCGGCTCATGATGTTTTTCTGAGTTATAAGGTAAAATTTCGGTAAAAGGCTTTTGTGCAACTGCAAAAAATGGTATAAAGGATGCGCCCCCCAACAACGGGGCGCATTTTGCTGCTAGATGAGAGATAGGAGCACATTTATGGCAAAGATCGTCAGCTCTTGGAACGACTGGGACCCGCTGAAGCGCGTCATCGTCGGCCGCTGCGACAACTCCGTCATCCCGCCGGAGGAGCCCGCCACCTCCGAGAAGGTGCCCGTTGACTCCGAGATGCGCGGCATGTGGGGCCTGCGCCCGCTCGAGACCGTCGAGCGCGGCAACGAGTGCCTCGAGAACCTCGTGAAGATCCTCGAGGACCGCGGCGTCGTCGTCGACCGCCCGACCCCGCTGCAGTGGAACCAGGCCATCGGCACCCCGGACTTCCGCAACGACTCCATGATGACCTGCATGCCCCCGCGCGACATCCTGCTGACCATCGGCAACGAGATCATGGCCGCCGCCAACTCCTTCCGCTGCCGCTACTTCGAGTACCTGGCCTACTGGCCCCTCATGGAGATGTACTTCGAGCAGGACCCCGACTTCAAGTGGACCCAGGCCCCCCGCCCGCGCCTGACCGACAAGTCCTACAAGCACAACTACTACGACGAGAAGATCACCCTGGAGGAGCGCCTCGAGCGCACCGCCGCCAAGGACTTCGTGACCACCGAGGTTGAGCCCATGTGGGACGCCGCCGACGTGATGCGCATGGGCAAGGACCTGTTCATCCAGCACGGCCTGACCACCAACCGCGCCGCCATGGACTGGTTCCAGCGCTACTACCCCGAGTTCCGCGTGCACGCCGTGAACTTCCCGGGCGACCCCTACCCGATCCACATCGACGCGACCTTCGTGCCGCTGCGCCCGGGCCTGATCATCAACAACCCGCACCGCCCGCTGCCCGAGCCGCAGCGCGCCATCTTCGAGGCCAACGACTGGCAGATCGTCGAGGCCGCCGACCCGGCCCACACCGAGCCGCCGGCGCTGTGCTACTCCTCCGTGTGGCTGTCCATGAACTGCCTGGTCCTCGACCCGAAGACCGTCATCGTGGAGGCCTCCGAGGTGCACCAGCAGGAGCAGATGGACAAGCTGGGCATGAACGTCATCCCCTGCGACCTGCGCGACGCCTACCCGTTCGGCGGCGGCCTGCACTGCTCCACCGCCGACGTCTACCGCGAGGGCGAGTGCCTCGACTACTTCCCGAACCGCGTCGAGGATCCCACCCTCGTGCGCCCCGAGATGTGGAAGTAAGCTTCGCATCACCTCTGCGCGAGAGCGTTTTCAAGGAACCCGCTTCGGCGGGTTCCTTTTTGTTGGGAGTCTTTTCAAAAAATTGTGCACTTGCGTAATTGGATTTTCTCGTCTGCACAAAAGTCCTGATGTGGTAAGGTGTAAAGCTAAGTCAGGGCATTATTGAAAGGAGAAGCCATGACCGCTTTCTGTTTGACACCCGAAGGGGCGGGTGATTCCCATGAGTAACGCAACCCCCGTGAAGAGCACCACCTACGCCGAGGCTACCGAGGCGGAGAAGCATGCCGTTCTGCGCAAGGTGACGGGGTCTTCCTTCCTCGGTAACTTCATCGAGTGGTTCGACTACGCGAGCTATTCCTACCTTGCCACTGTTATCGCGCTGGTGTTCTTCCCCGACGACGACCACACGGTAGCCGTCATGATGACCTTCGGCGTGTTCGCCCTCTCGTTCCTCGTGCGCCCCATCGGCGCAATCTTTTGGGGCAACATGGGCGACAAGAAGGGCCGCAAGTGGGCATTGTCGGTGTCCATCTTGCTCATGAGCGGCGCTACGTTCCTCATCGGCTGCCTGCCGGGCTATGCCGTGCTGGGCGTGGGCGCGCCTTTGCTGTTGTTGCTGCTGCGCATGGTGCAGTCGTTCTCGGCGGCTGGCGAGTACGCCGGTGCGGCCACGTTTATCGCGGAGTACGCCCCGCACAATCATCGAGGCTTCTATTGCTCCATGGTGCCGGCCTCCACGGCCACGGGTCTGCTGGTCGGGTCGCTTCTGGCCACGTTCATGTTCTCGGTGTGGGGCGCCGATTCTGCCTTCGTGGTGGACTGGGGCTGGCGCATTCCGTTCTGGCTGGCACTGCCGCTGGGCTATATTACTCACTACATCCGCACGCATCTGGAGGATTCTCCGGTGTACGCCCAGATGCAGGATCGCATGAAGGAAATGGGCGAGAAGGTGGAGCACCCCATCCGTACCCTGTTCAAGAAGCACTTCAAGGTGCTGATCATCTCCTTCGGCGCCTGCGTACTGAACGCCGTGGGCTTCTACGCCGTGCTCACCTATCTGCCGAACTATCTGGAGACGACGCTGAACTACCCGGCGAGCGAGGCTTCTATCATTACCACCATCGTGCTGATCGTCTACATTGCCTTCATCTTCCTGTCCGGGCGCATTTCCGACAAGTTCGGGCGCAAGAAGATGCTCGTCGGCGCCTGCGTGGGCTTCATCGTGCTCACAGTGCCGGCCTTCATGTTGCTCGGCACGATGAATTTCGGTGTGATTCTTGTAGTGGAGCTGGTGATGTGCCTGGTGCTGACCATCAACGACGGCACACTGGCCAGCTACCTGACCGAGACGTTCCCGACCGACGTGCGCTATTCCGGTTTCGCGCTCAGCTTCAACCTGGCCAACGCCATCTTCGGCGGCTCGGCCTCGTTCATCTCGTTCTGGTTGATCGATGTGACGGGCAATGCCATCGCTCCGGCCTGGTACATGGTGGCCATCGCGGTTATCGCGCTTGTCGCCATGCTCATGACCCACGATCATTCCGGCAAGAAGCTCGACGACGTGAAGTAGGCTTTTCGGCGCCGTTGGCGGGAAAGCCTGCGGTACCGTGGTTATGCGAGATTGGCTGGCTGGCAAGGGACCCCGCATTGCGGGGTCCCTTTGTGTGCGGGATGACCGACGGGCCGCGGGGATGGCTAGCGCGCCGCAGGGGAAGGCTGCGAGGCCTGCGGGGACGGGCTGAAGCGTGCCAGCCGAGGGACAGGGAGTCGGGGATGGGCCGGATGTGTCCCGGTAGCCCCGGTGGCTTGGATGGGGATCGCCGGGTTTTCGCAGGGCGCCCGGGAACGATGGGGAAAGTGGCGCCCTATCCCCTGAGGGCGCCGTCCTGCTCGAGGCGGCGCTGTGGTGGCTCCGTGACGGTCCTCGGGTAGCGCGGGGTGCGGGTGAGGCGCCAGGCCCAGAAGAGGGCGACGAGCGCCGTAGCTCCGGCGAAGAACGGATCGACGGGGCAGAAACCGAGCGTGCCCAGGGCGATGGCGCACAACATGATGGCTCCCAGCACTGTGCCATCGAAAAGGGTAAAGCGAGCAGCACGGTTGCCAGCATCGCCCTGCGGGCTGGTGATGCCGCCGTCGTACGCAAGCCCCGCATCATCGGAGCCATCCTGCGCTGTGACAGTGGGGATGGGGTCGGAAAGCTGGGCGGCGACACGGTTCCGCAGTATGCCGCTGCCATCGGCTGCGCAAAGCAACCCTGCCGCTTCGGTGTCGTTTTGCGCTGCGGCATCGCTGCCGCCGTCACCGGCTTGCAGCCAGGGGGCATTGGGCCAACCGCTGCCCGCAGCTGCGCCCTCGCGCTGCTCGCGTTCGCTCTCGCGTTCAGCTTGGCGGCGCTGGCGCAGACGGCCGAGACTGTAGGCCGAGGCCATCAGCACCATGAGGGCGAACAGGATATGCAGAGGGCACGCCCCCAGGATGCCGCCGGTCTGGGGCAGCTGGCCGATGTGGTTCGCCAGGGTGGTGCGATGGCCGCTGACAGCGCTGCCCTTGCCGCTCGCGCCCCCGCCGTCGGCCGTTCCGGCCCCCAGCGTGCCGTCGGCCGTGTCGTCGCGCACGGTGATGGTCAGGCGCAGGGTGGTGGTGTTGCCAGCGGCGTCGGTGAAGGTCTGCTCGGCAATCCAGGTGCCGGGCCGGCTGCGGTCGATGGCCTCTGCGGGATTGCCCGCGCTGTTGAAGAGGCGTACGGGGCTGCGGCTGATGGTGCGGTCGGTGAGACCCGTGCCCACCACGTAGCGCTCGTCAATAAGCTGGGCCATCATGTCGGGTGTGACGGGTTTCGACGAAGTGGGCAGCGCCAGCTCGTCGTGGATCATCGCGTGGGTGAGGCCCGATGAGGAGTCGGTGACCACCTCGGTGGGCGTGAGCGGCTCAGGCGCCGTGGCGCCAGTGCCGTCGGGCTTCGGGGTGATCGTGGGGAAGGCGGGCGCCGTGGGGCCGGGGTTCGGGCCGGGATTGGGGTCGGTATCGCCCGGGCCCGGCATGTCGGGCTTATCGGGGTCGGGCTTGACGGGGTTGTCGGGATCTCCCGTACCAGGATTGCCAGGATTGTCGGGGCCATCGGGACCCGGATCGCCGGGGCCATCGGGTCCGTCGGGATTGTCGGGGCCATCCGGGCCGTCGGGGCCCGGGTCGATACTGGGGTCTCTCACTTCGAAGGGGGCGCTCACGTTGCCGGCGGCGTCTTCTGCCACGTAGAAGCCGGGCTGCACGGCGGGAAGCGTCTCCCGGGCATTGCCCTTTCCGTCGGCGAGCGTGAAGGCCCATTCGGTTCCCTCGGTCGCCGGAGATGCCGCAGTGTTGTCGCCCTCGGCTCCGAATGCAGTAGCGCCGGCGCTTGCGGGTGTCACGTTCTCGGCAGTCAGGGGCCGGCCGTCGGCCTTCACCTGGCGTACCTTCCACACGCCCGAGGTGGCCTTGTCCGAGCCGGCCGCGGCCTCGTCGCTGGCGGTCAGCGTGTTCGCGTCCGCGTCCCAGGAAAGCGTCGGTGCCTGGGTGTCGATGCGGATGGTATCGGTGCCCTTGCTGGACACGGCGCCCGACGCGCTGGACGCTTGCAGGGTGATCGGCAGCCCGTCGGTGTCGTCGGCGCGCACCCACGCCTCGCGGTCGCCCAGCTCGCCGAGGGCGGTTCCGTCGGCTGCCGCTACGGTGAAGCGGTCGAAGTCGCCGGCGTAGAACGTCACGCGTACGGGCGAGGTGGCGCTGTTGTTCCACCCGTTCTCGTTTGCCCGGGGCAGGCGCGTGTAGTGGAAGTCCTTGCCTGCGCCGGAGGCGGGATCATCGGGGTCCACGTCGTCGGGCGCCGGCTTCAGGGGCTGCTCGGCCAAAAGCTCCACGGTCTTGAACTGGCTGCCCTGGAACGAGTCCTCCACCAGCTCGTGGCTGACGGTGACGGCTTGGCCGCCGGCTTGGTTCACGCGGGCGTAGTAGGTGACGTTGACCGCCTGGTTGCCGGTGAGGGTGATGGGCACGCCGTTGGCACCGGAAAGCGTGTTGGGGCCCGCCGCCGTGGCCACGGTGGAGCCGTTCACCTGAAGGGGGTGGGTGCTGTCGGCGAAGGGCTCGATGCCCCGGGTGGGGTTAGCTTCGGTGTCGGCCAGCTTCAGGTGCATGCCGAACTGCTCGCTGTAACCGCCAGCCGATGCCGCCGTGTTGCGATTGCAGATGGTGCAGCGCGCCTGGACCACCTCGTCGCGCTCGAGCACGTCGTCCTCGCCGACGAGGATGTCGTAGGCGTCGGTGGCGTCGTTGTAGCGGTACAGCGTGATGTCCGAGATCTCGGGATCGAGGTTGGGCAGCGTCATGGAGTCGAAGGTGGCCTCGAGCTGTAAGTTGGCGGGAGCCGATGGCTGAGGCGCGCCAGCGCTGGTGGTCCACTCGATGATTCCAACAAAATAAAGATAGGCGCTTGTTCCGAGATTTGTCCTCACGCTGGGGACATCGAGCGTGGAGCTCCCCACCTTCAATGTGGCCCGATCGGTGCGCGCATTGTAGGCGAACGACATTTGCTGTTTCCCCAGGGGCGCACTTGGCGGATTTTTAGGTGCATCTTTCTCCATGCCGTTGACTATTTCGCATAAGTATATGGTGGTGGCAGTTGAACTGGTGGACGAGCGCCATTCGGTCTTGTAGTTCCATGCGTAGCCCGATGAGGAGCTTAGCTCGGGTCCCCGGATGAATCCAGGGGCGAATTTCATCATGATTCTATCAATATTTTGATAAGAGAATCCGATGGGCAATCGTCCGCTGAAGCGAATCTCCCAGTTATGAAGAAGCGAAATCTTGTCGGTTGATACGAAACCCGCGGCACTTCCCCAGGCGCCGTAGTTGGTGTAGTGGCTATCATCGAGGGTCGAGGCCATGCGCATGGTGGATCCTTGGATAAGCGCCGGCTCGCCGAAGAGGTTGGTGGCTTTCAGGACCTTCGAGTAGTCTGTGGTGCCTGTGAGGGCCTCGGCGGTGCGCGGCGCGACGCCCTCGGTTGCGGGCAGGGCCGGCAGCAGGGCCACCGCGAGCAGGGCGGCCAGGGTGGCAGCCAGGGCGCGGTGGCCGAGGCGTGCGACGGCGGCGGTTGCGGGCCTGCGGCCCTGCGCTAGTGGTGTGCCGCTCCGCGTGGCGGCTGCTTCCCTTCTCTTTCCCCAGGTCATGATCGCCTCCTTGTGCAGGTTCCGCGCTTCCCCCGAGGGGGCGGAACGGGTGAATAGACAAAAATCCTGAGGGTTAATCAACCTGTTGGGGAAAATGGCTCAAAAAGTTCGGTATTTTTCATCGCTGGCGACTTCTTCGCGGCATGGGATCGGGGGAGTGCTCTGCCGTGACGCATGCTTTCTTGCGGTATCGGTGTCGTGCTGCTTCCAGCAAGAGGGCCCGCAAGAGACTTGGGAACCAAATCCCTCGTTTGCGCCAGGGTATTCGCTTCTGGTGTCAGAAACAAGGGGTTTGGTTCCCCTGAAAACGCCGGTTTGGTATCGTTGGCGGCAAAAGCCCAGGTCGCGTTTGGCTCAAAACGCTCCTTTGGTATACGAAGGGGAACCAAACTCGCCATTTGAGCCCCTTTTGCCGGCTGCGCTGTCGCAAAAGGGCGGTTTGGTTCTCGGATTGCATCGGATGCTCGGCGATGCGCTATAATGCGCGGCGAGTTGGGCGGGGCGACTCCGTTTCGGCGGGAGCCCGTGATGGATGTGGCGAAGATGGAGTGGCGAAGGGGGGCGACAGTGCGCGAGGCGGGGCGACGACGGGATGTGGCGACACTGGTGCGCGCGGCCCAGGCTGGCGATCGGCGCGCGTTCCACGAGTTGTACCTGCGCACGGCCCAGATGCAGTATTTCGCCATCGTGGGCCGGGTGGGGCGGGAAGCGGCGCCGGACATCCTGCAGGAGCTGTACCTGGTGGCGTGGAGCAACCTGGATGCCATCGAGCCCGCCGCCTTCGTGGGCTATCTGAATGCCACGGCACGGAACTTGTGCAAGCGCCATTTCAAACGGCAGGGCACCAGTAAGATGCCGCTGCCCACCGAAGACGAGATGCTGGAAGCGGCTGGCGCCGAGCGTGCGGTGGTGGCGCCGGCGGCGGCCGACCCGGCCCAGCGGGCCGACGAGCGCGACGAGGCGGCGCGATTGGCGCGGGCCCTGCGCGAGGAGCTAACCGACCAGGAGCGCGATGCGGTGCTGATGCGCTACTACCAGGACATGAAGCTGGACGAGATCGCGGCCTCGCTCGCAGTGTCGCGGGCCACGGTGAAGCGCATCTTGAGCCGGGCGCTGGCTACGCTGC
Organism: Adlercreutzia muris; assembly: GCF_041223505.1. Lineage (NCBI taxonomy): Bacteria > Bacillati > Actinomycetota > Coriobacteriia > Eggerthellales > Eggerthellaceae > Adlercreutzia > Adlercreutzia muris. The sequence goes on along the minus strand of NZ_JBCLQK010000001.1, from coordinate 411,807 downwards.
GGCGCAAGATGGGTCTGCTGCCGCTGGCGCCGGCGTTCTCGGCGCTGCTGGAGCAGGCGGTGGAGGTCGATCGGGCTCCCGACGGATGGCTGCGCTGCGCGCGCGTGCCGTCGCGACGGGGCCGGGATGGGGCGACGAAGCTGGTGGGTGTCGCGGCCGTGCTGCTGGCTGTGGGCGCCGTGCTGTTCGCCGCAGGGGCGCCGCGTCCCGAAGTGATCTTCGAGCAGCCTGCTCCCTTGGCCCAGCCCGCCGTTGCCGACACCCAAGGTCCCGTGCTGGTGGAGAGCGACGTTCGCGATGGCGTGACCGTCTTGCGACTTGCCGACGAATCTGCCGTGGTCGAAGTGTACTGCCTCGCCGCTGACGGCCAGCGCTTCGAAGCTGCTCCGGAGCGGGCGGCCTCCGAGAGCGCTCCCTCTGCCGCCGAAACCCTCTGGCATCTGGAGCTCCCCACCGGCACCTACGAGCTGCACGCTCGCGATGCGGTCGGCAACCAATCGGTGGGAACCCTTGCTGCTGCCGTAACCCCCGACGCGTTCTAGCCTGGTTCCCGCCTTGCGCAAAGCGGGGGGGGGTGCTCTTCTGGCGCTCATGGGCGTCGGCGAAGACGAGCGGGCGGTGTCGCGAGACCTGCTCTCTGCCGAGGTGCGCCATGTCTTCTGGCAGTATGTTCGAGCGGGCTTCGGCGGGTTCCGAAGAGGCCCCCGCAGTTTGCCTGCGGGGGCCTCTTCGCTGGGGAGGAGGGATGGTCGGTTGGGGTGCGGGACTACTGGGCGGCCTCTGCCGGGGCCTTCACGCCGGGGAGGTTGTTGGACTTGGCCATGGACAGCCAGCCCTCGGGCACTTCGGCCTGGGCGTGGCACTGGGTGCAGTACATGACCGAGGCGCGATGGGCCTTATGGCAGGTGGTGCATTCAAGCTCCTCGTGATGGGCCCAGTGGGGGTTGTAGGTGCCCATGTCGGCCGTAAGCTCGTAGAGGTCGTCGCGGGTGAGGTGGTGGCAGCTCTCGTTCAGGCACAGCTCATCGATCTGGTGGAGGATTTCGAGCCGTTCGCGTAAGAGATGTTCGGGCTCTGAGGTGCAACAGAGCGTCGTGGTCGCCAGGGCGCGAAGGGCGCTACGGGAGAACCCCTGCAAGGTGCAAGAAACCCCGCTGCCGAAATGAGGGCTGCAGCGGGGTTCTTACCTCAGAGGGCCTGCGGGTAGGGCGACCGCAGGATGTGCGGGGGCGGTTAACGCCCGGATGTTAGCGGATGATGACGGGCCAGTCGCTCATGGTGGGCCTCCTTGGATCCGGTGCTTTCGATGGCTTAACTATAGGGCCCCTCGGCTCTATTATCAATATCTAAATTTCTAATAATAATTTGGATAGAAAATAGTAGTAGTTAAGACAGAAATTGATAGCAGTAGAAGCAGAATCTAATATTTACTTTGTCAATAATTGTTCATAGCATCAGTGAGCTTTGATAATATGGGCCATGACGCGAGCAAGGGGCTGCGGCTATCCCGAGGGGGTTTCCATGGTTCGAGGATCGAAAGACAGAGAAGCGAGGGGTGGGGCGGCTGCGGAGAACGCCGCCGAGCGCCCGCAGTTGGCCGTCGATGACGTGGTGGCATTCATGAGCCATCCGGTGTTCTACGAGTTGCGCACGGCGGTGGATGTGGGCATTCTGCTGTTCGACGATCTGGACCGCTTCGAGTTGCCCGCCGGATACTCCAAAGAGGATATGTGGCGCATCCTCTTCTCTATCCGCAAGCAGGCGGCGGTCTACATTCCCGAAGATCCCGAGCGCGAGGTGGACATGTGGATGGTCACCACGAGCTCTCTCTCGTTCAATTCCGAGATGCTGGAGGTGCGCTCGAAGGTGGACTCGTCCCTCGAGCGCTCCCTGCGCGAGATGCAGGGCTCTCCCTTCGTCACCCGGTTCATTGAGCGCACCCTGGTGAGTGGCCTGCTCGCCGAGGGCATCGTGGCCGACGAGGATCGCGTGCACGAACTGTTCACCGGCGCCGCTCCGGCCAACTCGGTCGATCAGCTCATCGCCAACTACTTCTGGCTCTCCAACGAATGCGACAATTTGGCTCGCCGCGAGGTGACCCACGGGCTCATTGAGAATCTCTACTACGGGCTGATCGAGGGGGTCGATGTGGAAGAGCTGCCCGAGCGCGTGCTGGCGCCCTTGGATCCGCAACTGCCCCCGCCGCAGTCCCAGGTGCTCATGGACCTCGTCTGCACTCGGGCCCGGGAGGTGGGCGACGACATGCGCTTCGGCCCCGTACTGCGCATCATCAACATCACCTGGTTCTTCCGCTACTTCAACGTGCTGCCGCAGCTGAACGTGCTCGTGGGCCTGCTGCTGCGGAACATCCTGGCCCTGAAGTGGGGCCTGCCAGTGCTCAGCTGGCTGCCCGAGGGCTTCGACCCGAGCCTGCCCGATGCGCCGGTGGACGCCCGTCGCCATCAGGCGGTGTTCGAGCACTGGTCCACTGATTACGGCTTCGGTTTCGACTTCACCCCCTACTTTGAGCTGAACCTGCGCCTGTACCTGCGGGAGCTGGAGCGCCTGGCGGTGTCCATCACCTACTTGGAGCAGCTCAACGAGCAGATCGAGCGCATCTTCGAGTCCCACATCAACCCACGGCAGAAGTCCATTCTGGCGGCGCTGTGCCGCGAGCCGGGGGCCATTTTGCGCATCGCGCCGCACCAGCGCACTTTCCGCATCGCCTACGGCACGGCCCGGGCCGACTTCCTCGGTCTGGAGCGGGAGGGCTATCTGGTGCGCGAGCAGGAGGGCCGGGCCTTCGTCTTCCGGGCGCACCCCGACCTGCAGGGCAAGATCGTCCAGCTGGGGGCCGCGGTGGTCGACTCGGCGGAGGCGACGCTGGGGAGTGGGGCCGTTGTAGTATCCTGAGGGGACAGCACAGAAGAGCCGTTGCGGGCACCGTGCAGAGGGAAAGGAAGCGCCATGATTAACGAGAAGATGTACGGGCTCGGCGACGAGCCGAGCGCCATTCGCGAGCTGTTCGCCTACGGGCTTGCCCGCAAGGCCGAGATCGGGGCGGAGAACGTGTTCGACTTCTCCATCGGCAACCCCTCGGTGCCGGCGCCTGCCCTGGTGCGGGATACGCTGCTGGAGCTTTTGGAGGGCGATCCGGTGGCGCTGCACGCCTACTCGCCGGCCGCGGGCCTGCCCGAGGTGCGTGCGGCGGTGGCCGCCTCCATTGCCGAGCGCTACGGCGTGCCGGCCACGGCGGCCCATGTGTACCTGACGGCCGGCGCGGCGGCGGCTTTGGCCGCCTCCATTGCGGCGGTGACCGAACCGGGTGATGAGGTGGTGGTCATCGCGCCGTACTTCCCCGAGTATCGCACGTGGATCGAGGCGGCGGGCTGCGTCATTGTGGAAGTGCCGGCGGCCCAGCCGAGCTTCCAGCCGGACATCGAGGCGCTGGCCGCGGCCATCGGGCCGCGCACGAGCGCCGTCATCATCAACACGCCGAACAATCCTGTGGGCGCCGTGTACACGCGGGAGAGCCTGGAGGCCCTGGCTGATCTGTTGCGGGAGAAAGAGGCGGAGCTGGACCGGCCCCTGTACCTCATTAGCGACGAGCCCTACCGCGAGATTGCCTACGGGGCCTGCGTGCCCTGGGTGCCGTCGGTGTACGAGCGCACCATCGTGTGCTACTCCTATTCCAAATCGCTGTCGCTGCCGGGCGAGCGCATCGGGTGGGTGTACGTGTCCGATTCCGCCCCCGACGGCGATGAGGTGGCCGTGGCCGTGGCCGGCGCCGGCCGGGCCCTGGGCTATGTGTGTGCTCCGGTCATGCTCCAGCGCGTGGCCGCCCGCTGCGTGAACGAGCCCTCGGATGTGGCAGCCTACGCCGAGAACCGGCGCCTGCTGACCGAGGGACTTGCCGCTCTGGGCTACGAGTACGTGGAGCCCGACGGGGCCTTCTACCTGTGGGTGCGGGCGCTGGAGGAGGATGCGGCCGCTTTCTCGGAGCGGGCGAAGCAGTTCGAGCTGCTCATCGTGCCCTCGGACAGCTTCGGCGTGGGCGGCTGGGTGCGCCTGTCCTACTGCATCGCCCGCGACGTCATCGAGCGCTCGATGCCGGCGTTCGCCGCCTTGAAGGCGAGCTACGAGGGGTAGGGGTTGCTGCGCCCCGGAGGCGGGGCGTCGAAAACAACGGCCGCGGCTGCCGTAAGGAATGGGGCGGCCGCCGAAAATGGCGGGCGCGGCTTTCGCAAGGGGACCGCGCTCGGCGGTTCTGGAGGGCTAGCGGAGCCGTCGGGAGAGCCAGAGCAGGACGGGGCTGGCGATGGCCAGCGCTATGAAGGTGGCTATGCGGCCGAAGCTGGGATCTTTGTATCCGATGATGAATATGCCGAGGCAGAAGGCGGCCATGACGGCGCAGAGGATGCCGAGCCAGCGCAGGTAGAGGGCCGCGCCCGTCGGGTTGCTGGATTGCTTATTCGATTGAGTGCTCATGGGCCTTCGCTTTCGATGGACGGGCTGGGCGCGGCATGTTCGACGCGTCGTTCGCATCATAGGGCTGAAGCGGACTCGGTGCAACGGGCAATGCCCCTAAGAGCCCCAGGTGGTGAGATATTCCAGAATCTCCTGGCGCGAGTGCAGGCCGCACTTGCTGTAGATGCGCTTGATGTGGCTGTGAGCGGTGGCGGGGGTGATGTAGAGCGCTTCGGCCACCTTCTTCTGGGTGTGCCCCAGGGCGTACAGGGTGAGCACATCCACCTCCCGGTCGGACAGGAGGAACTGCTCACCCATGGCGCGGACGCGCTTGCGCAGCGATGCGCTGATGATGCCGTCGGCATCGGAGGCGGCTGCCGAAGGAAGCGAGGCGCAGGAGGCGGTGCCCGGATCCGCCGCGGGCGCGGGGGCATCCGGGCTGGCGGCGCGGGGGTGCTCGGGCGAGCATCCGTCGGTGCAGCGGATACAGCGCTGGGCCTGGGCCGCCGTTACCGCTTCGAGGGCTGCCTTCTGCACGGCGGCCACGGCCTCGGCTACCCGGGCCGCCTCGTGCTCGGCTGCATTGCGCGTGACGGCACCGAGGGCCTCTTCGGCCGCCGCAAGGGCTTCCTGGGTGCGATCGACATTCTGCTGCGCCCGTTGCAGGTCGGCCTCTGCCCGAGCCTCGCGCTCCTCGGCCTGGGTGGCGGCCTCGCGGTGCTCGGCCAACAAGAACTGCACGAGCACCACCTGTGCCGACAACAGGATGAGGGCGCCTAAAAGCGCGGTAATGAGCAGATCGTTGCCGGTGAGGGGATAGGTGAAGTGCAGCGCCATGCGGGCGACCGATCGCGAGCCGAAGCAGATGATCCATCCGCCCATGGCGTAGTAGTAGGGATCGCGATCGCCGAAGCTGGTGAACGCGATGATGACGTACCAGCAGTAGGCGCAGATTATCACGTTCAAGGTGTTCACCAGCACCGCGCCTATTTCCCATTGGAAGGGAAAGGCGCCGAACAGGATTAGGGAGCCGGCAGCGAGGCTTTCCATGACGAGGAAGATGCCCACGGTCATGACGCGCTCGCGTCGGCGCACGACGAGGATAGCGAGCAGGGCGCACAGGATGATGGCGCAGGCAGCGTAGGCTAGGCGCGTGGCCGGGGTGAAGGGGATGGGCAAGCCGTCGGGGTAGCCGCGCAAAAAGCCGTCCACGAAGCTGAGGAGCCCCATGCCGGCGGTGCAGGCCACGAGAAACCGCGTGTCCTGGATGTGGCTGCGGGCGAAGGTGAAGAAGGTGCGGGCCCGGCGGTGCAGCCGCTCGACGGCCAGTCCATCACGTAGGGCGGCCGGCCCCAATAGGGCGAGCTGGGCTAGGATGAGCGCTGCCCCGATGATGTTCTGGCCGCGCACCGGCAGAAACGACAAGGGATAGACCAGCGCCTCGCTGATGATGAAGGCGCTGAAGACGAACAGCGCCGCAGTGACCTCGTCGGTGCCGCGCAGGCAGCGCAGCCAGTAGAACATGCACAGGGACAGCGCGACGGTGCTGAGCACGCTGAGGACGAAGGCGGTGGAGGCAAGGGCGGCATCGGTGTCGTCCAAGACCGAAAGGGCCATGGAGGCCGCCGCAGCTCCCACGGTGCTGGCGATGAAGGCCCACTGGACCGTGGTGTCGTTGAGCACCCGGTGGGATCGGATGGCCACGAGCAAGGTGAGACCGAACAGAAGGCAGGTGACGAGCATGGCACCGTCGGTGAAGATGCCGTCGTCGGTGGAGGCATAGCTGCCGTAGCAGGCCACGATGAGCGCCGTGCGGGCGCACACCATGCCGGCGAGCATGGGCCAGAACGTCTTGAATCGGCTGATAAGGCAGGCGAGCATCGCGCCCACGATTCCCTCCTTCTCTTTCTGAAAATGATGACCTGTTGACTCCATGATAGTACTTGCGCGGCGGTTTCTGCCGCTGCTTCCATCTTGTTACGTATTTGCAAAATGACATCGCCTGAAAGAGGGGAATCTGCGCGAAAAGGTCATGGTAGGCTGGAATAAACCCCGGGGAGGGCCGAGGTGAGTGACCGTGGGCCTTCCGTTGCGTTGTCGAGAAGGAGGTCGCCCTATGAGCGAGCGAGATGTCTACCATGAGCCGCCGACCCGCGTGCTGCTGCGCACGGCCGACGCCTATCAGACCGAGTCGATGGACGAGGTGGCCGGCTACTCCGAGCAGCTGCTGTCCATTGTGGCCGATTATCGCAACGGCGGTCGGCCCGAGGGGTTCAACGCCCAGGCCATGGTGGGCAAATCGAAGCGCGGAGAGGTGGCGTTTCGTCTGTTCGCCCGCGTGAGTCCGGTCACGCGCGTCATTGAGGCGGCGGGGTTCAAGACGCGAGGCTGTCTGGCCATGACCGGCTGTGCCAGCGTGACGTGCACGATGATCGAGGGGCGCACCCTCCAGGAGGCGCTGGCGCTGACGACCGACGAGGTACGGGCCGCAGTGGGCGGTGTGCCCGCGGGTAAGGCGAACACGCTGGCATTTTCCGTGGAAGCGGTGCGGGCCTTGGTGGGCGACTTTCTCGTGCGGGAGGGGGCCGGCCTTGAGGAGCTGGACGCTATGGTGCCCTGCGACCTCTACGGGGTGGATTGCCTGATGTGCGAGCATTGCTCCCTGCGCGATACCCGCAACGATATGCTGATGAAGTTGCTGGAGGATTAAGGACTCGAAGGGGGGCAACCCTACCGGGTAAGGTCGCCCCACGTTTCGGAAACGGGATGGCCTTGTCCGGCAGGGCGTCCCAGCGGGAGGTGAGCGCTGTGCGCGAGGAAGACGAGATTCGTGCGGCGGTGATTGCTCTGGCCGAGGCCCAGGCCGCCGGCGAGGACGTGTCCGCCGAATTGCCCCATGGCGAAGTGCCGCTCGGCGAGGATGCGAGCGCATCGCCTTTCAAGGAAGGGGTCTCCGAGGACGAGCGGCGCGATGAGGCCATAGCCCTGGTGCTGGAGGCTGTGCGCGAGGCATCGCGGAAAAGCTGCCTGAGCCGGCCCTGCGAGTGGGCAGCGGCTGGCCTCGTGCCCCCGGCCATGACGGCCGAGGACGTGGAGATGGCCGTCTACGAGGCGCTCATGGAGCACGGCGAGCCGGTGCCCGAGGGTGCCGGGGCGGCAGGGGAGGGGTCGGCCCAGGCGGTCCGGCCTGTGAACCGGCATGTGCACTCCGCCTTCTCCTCCTCCAACGGCCGCTGCGTCGGTGCTTCCCCCTTCAAGCACAAGGACGATCCCGCGAAGGAGGAGATGCCGGCCGAAACGGAGTCACTGGCCGACTCCCCAACAACGGAAGAGTGTAGGAGGGGTGTCGGGCGTTCCGACCGAGCGAGTTCCGCAGCGACTGGAACAGCCCAATGGGCTGTTCCGCCAAGCGAGGACTGTCTGAGCGAATCGGAATGTCCGGCAGCTCCGACCGAGGTGAGCTGCCCGAGCGAGTCAGAGCCCCCGGCTCCATCGGCCGAGGAAGCGCCGCAATCGGAAAACTCGACCGAGGGGGTCTCCCCGGACGCAGCTGCGCAAACCCCCCAGTCTCCCTACGACTGCGCCCATATTCGCTTGCTCATGGGCGCTTCCAGCTACTACCTCTACGACGCCTCCGCCATGACCGATGCTTACGCCCGCTGGGCCTTCCTCGCCGCCGAGGACGATCCGGTAACCACGTTCATCGAGTGCGTGCGCGAGGAGTCGGCGGTGTATCCGCGCCCCATGGCTCGAACGAGTCTGGCCAACGAGCCCTTCTCTATGGGCGCTGAAGCCGTAGAGGCCGCCTTTGCCGAGGCTCGCGCCCAGGGCCGTGCCGATGACATCGAGCGCGCCTGCGCCTCCAATGGCGATGTGTATTTCTACTCTACCCGCTTTCTCAGCTCCCGCCGGGCCGAAGCCCTTGCCGAGTGGGACGCCGTCGAGCGCCTTCGCAACGTCTAAGAAGCCGCAGCCTCCCTCCAAGCGTTCGGCGTAGCACCAAACACCCCTTTTCCGACAGACGCGGACAGCCCCCACCGGCGGCCCCCCGCGGGGCTCTGCGAGCAGCCCCCGGCAGCCCCCGCCAGGCAGCCTCCCTGGCGGCCCCCGCGAGCGGCTCCCCTGGCAGCTCCCACTGGCGGTCCCCCGCGGGGTAGCCAGCCTCCCCCCCCGGCAGCCCCCGCCGACGGCCCCCGCGCAGCCCTGTTGCACCAAACGGCTCGTTTCTGACATCTTCAAGAAATTTTTGTCGGAGAAGGGGTATTTGGTGCTTTTTTGCGTGTCTTAAACAGGGTCTTTGGTGCAGGCATCGACAAAACCCCCGTTCAGAACAGTCCACTGCTGAAACAATATGCTTCGAGAAGCACCAAACAGGGCCTATGGGACAGAAAATGCTGCCGGCATGTCGAAAATGGGATGTTTGGTGTCTTAACCTGCCTTTTGACCCGGAGGTGTGGGCTGCCGCAATGCCAGGTGCGGACGAAAGCGCGGCTGCCGCAATGCCGGGTTCGGGCGGAAGCGTGGCCGCCTCAATGCCGAACGTCAGCGAAAGCGCGATCGTCGCAAGGCAGAACGCCGGCGAGGAAGGGGCGGGGCTGCTCCAATGCCGAGTGCCTGCAAGGATAGGGGTCCTGCAATGCCGAACGCCCCCGCGGAGTGCGGGGGCGTTCTCACGAAGGGGGAGCTCTTCGGAGCTCACGGGGGGGGGTCCAGGCGGTCGACGAGTTCGCAGCCGCGGTGGGTGGTTCTAGGCGTCGGGGAGCAGCCCCAGGGCGGCCAGGTCCTCCTTCACGTCGGGCATGTCATAGTAGTCGAGGCATTCAACGGTGGGGCATCCCAGTTTGGGATCCCAGCCAAAGCACTCGTAGAGCATGGTGAGGCCGGTCTGGATGTCCTCCTTGTCCATCTTGTCGGTGCCTTCGGTGAACACTTCGATGTCCGGATCCTTGGTGAAGGGCCACTCGGTATACACGTCGTGGATGGCGCGGAAGTCGTTGGTGCCCATGTTTCCGGCGGCATCGGTCATGCCGCGGGCGGTGTTGGCGCGCTGCAGCGTCATGATCTTCGCGCCCATCTTGTACAGATCTTCAGTGGTGTAGTCCTCGCCGGTGACGGCGGTCATGAACTTCGCCTCCAGGTCAAGGTCGCCACGGTAGTCGCGGGCGGCGGTGGGGGACATGGCCATGGGCCACACCCAGTTGCACAGCGTGAGCGAGTCGTGCAGCACGTCGGTGACAATGGACCACCAGGCGAAGTTCGCCTTGTACTCGTTCATGGGGGTGTAGTTCTTATCGGGGTCCACCGCGCTCTCGTCGCCGAAAAGCTCGGCGCCGATGGCCTTCTTCAGCTCGATGGGAAGGCCGCAGCCCTGCAGGTTCACGGCGGAGTGGATCATGTCGTCGCGGTTGAACATGACGTTGTAGAGCATGCCCACCTGACCGAAGCACTCTTGGGAATGATGTACCGGCCAGCCACGGGGGCTGATCATGCAGGAGGCGGCGGTGTCGTTCCAGCCCATATCGTTCCAGCGTTCGGTCCACACGTAGGTGCCGTGGCCGATGTAGGCTAACTCGGAGTCGTTTTGGGCGATCTTCGCCAGCAGCTGGGGCATGAGGGTGGGGTCGTTGTTGTCGAACTTCTCCCAGGGGATTTCCGCATACTCCTCGGGGGGCAGCACGCGCTCGAATACGCCCGCGGCATAGCAGTGGGCGATGTCGCGATAGAGCTGCGCGTAGTTGCACCACAGGCCCAGATCATCCACGACCGAGCCCATGACCTGGTTCCAGACCAGACTCTCCTCGGTGTTGTCCTCCACTGGAGTGTGATCGCCCAGGATCTTGATCATATACTTGAAGGGGAAGTTGGGTACACAGGTGTTGCCGGTGGTCTCGTGGCCGCCATTCGCAGCGCTGGTCGGCACGCGCAGGTCGGAGTAACAGTGGATGGGGCAGCTATGGCAGCCGTTCATCTTGATGGTGTACTTCTCGGCCTCCGGGCCGTCGTCTTTAGTGGACTTCATGCAGCGGTAGCCCACGGTGTTGATCTCGCCAGGCTTCGGCTCGCCGGTATCGATGGGGCCGCCCTCGGCCAGCGCCCAGGTGAGGCCCTTCTGGGCCGTCCAGCGGCTGCCCTTGTCGAAGTACTCGGCCCATTCCTGCTGGGTGGAGGGTACCACGTGGTTGTTGTTGGAGCCGACGATCTCGCGCAGCATGTAGTCGGACAGGTCGGCCACGGCCTGCGGATCGGCCACGTATACCGGCTGAGTTCCGCGCACGACGAGGGCCTTCAGCTTCTTGGAGCCAAGCACGGCGGCGGTGCCGGCGCCGGCGGAGTGGTTGCGGGAGTTGATGATGCAGGCGTAGGGCAGAAGGTTTTCGCCAGCCGGGCCGATGGTGGCCACGCAGAAATCGGTGCCCTCCTTGCGGGAGAGCGCCTCGGTGGTGGCACGGGTGCCCAGGCCCCAGTACTTATCGGCGGCCTTGATTTCCACGTCGTCGTCATCGATCTTCAGATAGACCGGCTCATCGGAGGCGCCCTCGATGACGATAGCGTCCCAGCCGGCCTTCTTGATGGCGGCACCGATCATGCCACCGGTGTGGGCATCGACGACCTGATGATCTTTCGTGAAAGTGGAAAGCGAGGCGATGGTGGTGCGGCCGGCCAAAGGCACGCCGGTGGCCGTGAGGGGGCCGACGGCGAACACGACCTTATTCTCGGGTGCCAGCGGGTTGGTTCCCGGGGCAACCTCGTCGTACATAATCTTATTGGCGATGCCCATGCCGCCCAGATACGCCTTGTAGGGGTCGGTCGGGGTTACCGAGATGGTTCCGTCGGTCAGGTTGACGCGGAGGATCTTGCCGGTCCAGCCATAGGACGTGCCGGGATCCAATTTTGAATCAGCCATGATGAAGCTCCAAATCTCTTCGTGTACTCATGTTGCGTGGGTCCATCGGCGCGATCTGGAGTAATCGTCACTGACCAGTATAAATATGAGCGGGCAGGTCCTCTTCCCCTCAATGAGGGGATAGTTTTCAACGGGCGGGCAACGTGAGGGCGATGGGGATTCAAAGGAAAGGCGAGCAGGGGACAATTCCCCCCAAAGAGGGCACACAAACTCTTCATCCATGACTATGATTCCCCTCGTTGCGTGGCGTCGCGATCTTGGGTTCTCTCTAAGACTTGCTTTCGTTCCAAGGGGGAGTTCAAATGTCAGACACCCAGAAAACTGAAACTGTGGCCACCGAGCAGCCTCCCGCTGCGGCCGCTCCTGTTGCTGCCGGCGCCGAGGCTGCCCCGGCCGACAAGAAGCCGCCCTTCTTCACGCGGCGTACCGTGCTGGCCATGACCGGCTGCGGCGTTGCCGGTCTTGTGGTCGGCGGCGTGCTGGCCTCCTGGGGCGTGACGACCCAGTCTATCGCCTCGGGTCGCATCGAGCTGCGCACCACGCCCGCGAAGATGATCGTCACCGACCGCGCCCGCTGCTCTGGCTGCCAGCGCTGCGAGATGATGTGCACGCTGAAGAACGATGGCGTAGCTCAGCAGTCCATCGCCCGCGTGCGCGTGTGGGACAACTACAACTTCGGTGCCGGCGTGGATACCAACGACGGTATCTTCGGCTCCTGCCAGTTCACCGTGCAATCCTGCAAGCAGTGCGCCGATCCCCAGTGTGCCAAGTACTGCCCCGTGCACGCCATTTCCGCCGATGCGGAAACGGGGGCGCGCGTGGTGGACGAGGCCGCCTGCATCGGCTGCGGCATGTGCTCGGCCGCCTGCCCGTGGGGGATGCCCCAGGTGAATGCCCAAACCGGCACCTCTACCAAGTGCGTCTCCTGCGGCCGCTGCGCCGAGCAGTGCCCCAACGGCGCCATCAAGTTCATCGATTGGGAAGATATCGCGCAGAAGGCCATCGATGGGGGCGTTGTTTCCACGACGACCCTCGTGGAAGCCTAGGGCGACCCCGGTTCGCGGAACCTGTGGGTCCCTCCGCTTGTCATAAGAGAGGATAGAGCAATGTCAGCAAAGGTCATAACCAGGCGGGGCTTTGTAGCCGCCGGTGTCGCGGGGGCCGCTCTGGCGGCGTCGGGCGCGACGCTCGCGGGCTGCGCCGCGGGGCCGACCACTGAGAAGGCCTACGCGGCCGACGTGGTGAACACCCAGTGCACCGTCTGCCCCAATCAGTGCGGCTATGCCGCCTACGTGGTCGATGGGAACATCGACAAAGTGGTGGGGAACGCTGCCGATCCCCACGCCGTCGGTACCCTGTGCGCCCGCGGTTTCGGCATGGCGACGGCAGCCGCCTCGGCCGATCGGGTGGAAAGCCCCCTGCGGCGCACCGAGGACGGTCGCTACGAGGCGGTCTCGTGGGACGAGGCCCTCGGCCAGATCGGCCGCACCCTCGCCGATATACGGCAGGATGCCGGCGGGTCGGCCTTGGCGGCCATCACCGACGGCACCTCCACGGCCCAGTGGTACGTCCGCCGACTCATGAGCGCTCTGGGCAGCCCGAACGTCTACGAGAACGCCACCACCGCGTCGGTATCGGTGGCCTCGGGCCTGGCCCAGGCCACGGGCTTCACTGCCTACGAGGTCGATTACGCCCGGGCTCAAATGGTGGTCATCCTGGGAGCGAGCACCGTCGAGGTGCCGAGCCCCGGGGCCGTGGCGGCTTTGGGGGAGGCTCGGGCTGCAGGGGCCCAGGTCGTCATGGTGGACTCCCGCTTGGCCGCTTCGGGCAGCCTGGCCACCGAGTGGCTGCCGGTGCGTCCCGGCACGGAGCTGGCCCTGGTGCTGGCTGTGGCTCGGGGGCTGCTGGAGCGCGGCCTGGGCGCCGAGGCGCCTCTGGCCGATCTGAACCAGTGGCGAGCGGTGCTGTCCGACTACACCCCGGCCTGGGCAGCGGAGATATGCGGTCTGGGCGCCGATGTCATCGAGACGCTGACTGCCGATCTGGCCCAGGCGGCGCCGGCGGCCTGCATTGACCTGTCGTGGATGGCGCTGTTCGGCGGCTCCTACGGCAACACCGGCGAGCTGGCCCGGGCCGCGGCCCTCGTGAACACGCTGCTCGGCTGCTGGAACGTGCCCGGCGGGGCCTACCTGGCCGCTCCCGTGGCGGCCTGGGCCGACCTTTCCGTCTCGCCGCTGCCCGTGGAGGCCGTGGACGTCACGGCTGAGGTCTATGCTCTGGCTTGGGACGGCGCGGCGCCCCAGGCTCTGCGCCTCGCCCACGAGGGTTCCATCCGAGGGCTGCTGCTTGTGGATGCCAACGTGGCGGCCGAGTACCCCGATCCCGATTACGTGCGCGAGGCTCTGGAGCGCTGCACTTTGTCGGTGGCCGTGACGCCCGAGATGACCGAAACGGCCCGCTGCTGCCAGTTCGTGCTGCCCGAGAAGCTGTGGTCCGAGAGCGACCAGCTGCCCACAGTGACTGGTGCCGTGCACCCGGTGCTGAACCTGTCGTCGGCGGTGATCGAGCCAGTGGTGCCCGAGGCCCGTTCCGTGGCCGAGATCGTGAGCGGCCTGGCCCAGGGAGCCGATGTGGCCGATGCCTTCAACTTCTCCGTGGCCGACGCGGCTGCCGAGATGTGCGAGGCTTGCGGGTGCACCTACGCCGGTGCCGCCGCCGTGGGCACGAGTTCGCTGGCCTCCTTGACGGCTGAGAACCTGGTGTGGCCCACGGCTTCGGGGAAGGTGGAGTGCGCCAGCGCCGCCTGCGAGGCGGCCGGCTACAGCGCCACCCCCACCTGGGTGGAGCCGACCGTGGCCCCCGACGCCCTGGGGTTCGGCTACTACCGCCTCACCACGGGCAACCAGGCGCCTCAGACAACGACCAAGACCGCCAATGGCGCGCCCTTGGCCGCCATCGCCGAACAATACGGGCTCGACGGGTTGTGGATGAACGCCGCCGCGGCCGAGGCGGCCGGCATCGCCGAGGGCGATAAGGTGGTTATCGAGAACGAGTACGCTTCCGCGCCGGTGCGGGTGCACGTGACCGAGCTCATCGAGCCGACGGCCCTGTACCTGGCGAGCCACTACGGCGTGGAGGACGACGAGCAACAGCAAGCCGATGGCTTGGGCATCCGCCAGGCGCGCTTCGTGCCGTTCGCCCTTGAGAGGGGCTACGGCGCGCCGCTTCTGCAGGAGACCATGGTCACCGTGCGGAAGGCAGGTGCATGATGACACGCTATGGAATGCTCATCGACACGACTAAGTGCGTCGGCTGCTACGCCTGCCGCACAGCCTGTCAGAGACAGAATAACCTGGATCCCGACGAGGACTTCATCCGCTATGAGCGGGCCGAGACCGGCACCTATCCCCGCGTGCGCGTGGAGACAGTGCCGCTCCAGTGCATGCACTGCGACGACGCCCCCTGCGCCAGCGTGTGCCCCACGGGCGCGGCCCATGTGGGTGCCGACGGCATCGTGGCCGTGGACCAGGGTCGCTGCATCGGCTGTCTGTACTGCATGAGCGCCTGCCCCTATCAGGTGCGCGTGCGCAACAGCCGCACCGGTGCCGTGGACAAGTGCCGCTTCTGCGCGGCCCACACCGAGAAGGGGAGCGCCTCCTGCACCTGCGTGGACGCCTGCCCCACCCACGCGCGCGTCTTCGGTGATTTGGACGATCCCGACTCCGCAGTGTCCCGTGCCATCGTCGAGAAGGGCGCCAAGCCCATCGCCGGCGACCTGACCCGCGCCAAAGTCTATTACGTGAGGTGATTGAGATGACCTACGAACCTATTTGGGGATCCATCATCGCGTGGTATCTCTTCCTCGCCGGCTTGGGCGGCGGAGCCTTCGTGACGGCGGTGTTCATTCGCTTCCGCCACCCTGCATGCGCCCGGCTCGTGCGCATCGGCCGCATCATCGCCCCGACCGTGGTGATTGTCGGCCTGTGCCTGCTCATGTTCGATGCGGCCGCCGGCTTCGCCCATCCGCTTCGATTCGCGCTGCTACTCACCAACTTCGGCTCGGTGATGACCTGGGGCGTAGTGTTCCTGGCTGCCTTCGTCATCGTGGCCCTCATCGTGCTCGCGCTGGATCTGCTGAAGCGGGCCGTGCCCGAGTGGCTCGACATTGCCGGTATGGTGCTCGGCCTGTGCGTGGCCGTCTACACCGGCTGCCTGCTCGGCGTGTGCCAGGGCTTCCCCCTGTGGAACACGGCGCTGCTGCCCATCCTGTTCCTCGTGTCCGCGGTGTCCACGGGCATGGCGGCCGTGCTGCTGGCCGGCGTGTTCGCGGCGCCCGATGAGTTCAACGCCGTGGTGGTGCTGAAGAAGTTCCACTTCTGGCTGCCCGTGGTGGAGCTCGTGCTCGTGGCGGCGCTCCTGTTCGTGACAGCGGCGAACCCGAGCTCGGCGGGCTGGGAGAGCGTCATGACGCTGATCGCGGGCCGCTGGGCCGTGTGCTTCTGGCTGCTGTTCGTAGTGGTGGGCCTCGTGCTGCCCACGGTGCTGGAGTGCTGGATGCTGTGGATCGCCTCCCATGAGTTGGAAACGTCCCGCACGGGCCAGATGGTGAGCGCCCTGTCCGACGCCGGCGTGCTTATCGGCGGCTTCGTCCTGCGCCTCATGATCGTGAGCGCCGCGCTGCCCATCACCATCGTGCAGCCTTGGATGTTGTAGGGTTCCGTCCGTCCTGGCGGCCGGTCGGATCTGCCGACGCTGCGAGCCCCCGGATGCGTTTCATCTCAGGCCTCGTTTCGCCCACGGCGCGACCGAAGGTCGCTTGGCGCGAAGGTGGCCCGATATGGAACGCCCGGGGGCTCTCGCTGACTTTCTTAGGCGAATCTATGAGCGGAGGGGGAATGGCACGGCAGGGCGGGGGCCGCGCCCTTGCCGTTCGGCTTTAGCCGAGGTACTGGTCGAGCCACTCTTCCAAGCAGAGGCCGCTGGCGGTAATGGCGCCGGCGGCCTCTTTGCCGACGTAGCGGTAGTGCCACGGCTCGTAGCCGATGCCGGTGACGTCGCTCTTGTCGGTGGGGTAGCGCAGGATGAAGCCGTACTCGGCGCAGTGGTCGATGAGCCAGCGCTGGGTGTCGGTGGCCTCCTGGGCCTCGTCCAGCTCCTGGTAGGAGGCATCCACGAGATCGACGGCGAAGGCGGCCTCGTGCTCGCTCGCGCCGGGGCGGGCGACCCAGAAGGAAGCGGCCTCCTCGGCATCGGCCCCGGCCAGGCCCTCCTCTTGCTCGGCCCGCTGCGCCCGGGCAGCGAACAGCCGCTCCTGGTAGTCGTGGCTGCGGTAGGCCGAGCACACCTCGGGGCGCACGCCGGCCGCAGCCGCGCCATCGAGGAGGGCCATGAGGTCGTCGAGGACGCGCCGGTCGATGGCGAGCCCGTCGGTGCCGGGGATATCGCAGCGCTCGGGCGGCTCGAAGCCCTCGGGCAGGGGGTGCGTGCCGTTGACGAGGCGCAGGTTCCAGGGTAGTTCCTCCAGGGTAAGGCCGCCGTCGGCGGTTCCGCTGCCGGCCGGCGCGCTGACGACCTCGGTGCCGTGGGCGAGCAGGCCGGGGGAGGGATGCGACTCCGAAGAGGGATGGCTGCCGTGGGCGAGGCCTCCGCCGACTACGAGCACGGCAGCGGCGCTACCGGCCAGGATGGCGAACTCGCGGCGGCTCAGTCGATCGGGCAGCATTCCCACCGCGGCCTCCTTCCCTGTTCCGATGTGCCGATGATTGCAACGGGCTCATCATAGCGTGTGTACAGGGCAGCGCGACGCGACGGCGGCGGAAAGGCGCAAGTCTTACGGGAATGTAAGCGAGAAGGCTGTGGGCCTTAAGGGAATGTAAGCGATCGGATGACGCCGCGGCGATCCTACCGGGGCCTCTCGCGGGTCAGTTCCAGGCCCTCCTTGCCGGTGATCTTCTCCACATCGATGGCGATGACGGCGGTGCGATGCAGGGTGCTGGCGATTCCCTCGTCCACCGTAGCGGGCAGATCCGGGGCGTACTTCTCGCCGAGGGCCACCAGTCCCAGCAGCTGCTCGTCCTCGCTCTCCACGATGCGGGCGCTCCCGAAGGCCATGGCGGAGCGGAAGCGGTCGGTGAGCTTCTCGGGCACCGGTTCGCTTTGGGCCACCACGGTCAGGCACACGCGCGGGTTGGCGGCCAGGGCGTCCAGCTTGTGGCCCACGGCGGCGCCGTGGGCGTAGATGCGGCCCTGGGGCGCCCCCTCGGCCGGGGCGGACAGGTAGGCGAAGCTCAGGGGCACGGCGTAGGGTTGCCCGTCGGTGCCGGCTGTGCCGAGTACGCCGCAGGGGGCATCGCGCAGGATGGCGGCGCACTCTTCGGTGGGAAGCTGCTGCTTGCTGCGGCGCATTGCGGGGATCATGGCGGTCTCCTCTCGTTGACGGTCAGCGCTATGGTACCACGGCATGGCCCGTTGGTCGGTTGCGGGATCGGGCCGCTTGGAGAGGGACGGGCCTGTCACCGTAGATTGCGAGGGCCGGATGCCGTAGTGCGCTACTCGTCGATCACCATCGTGGGGTTTGCGCGGGTGATGATCTGCTTGGCGAAGATGTCGGCGTCCAGGTAGCGCTGCACCATGTCGGCCAGCTGGTCGACGGCTGCCTCAAGGTCGTCGGCGCGGGCCGGGTCCACCGACTCGATGACGAGGAAGGCCTTCGCCGACTCATCGGTCAGCGCCGTACGCTCGCCGTCGCGCCAGTTCCAGCAGCGGCAGATGGCGCCGGCGTCGTCGCGGTAGCACAGCTCGCCTTCCAGCGTGGGGGCGTCCTCGTCCTCGCCGAGCGGACGGAACGCGTCGCCTCCCTCGGTGATGCCCAGTCGGATGTCGCCGACCATGGCGTCGATGTCCTCGCCGCCCACGGGCAGCGCGTGGGCGAGCGACACGGCGTTGTAGATGTCCACCGACGGCGTGATGGAGCCGACGGGATTGCCCTTCAGCACGCGCTTGAGCAGGTTCTCGATGGAACAGCGGGCGCCCTTCTTCGTCTTGAACTGCTGGTAGGCGTCGCGCCATACGGCCACCACCGCGTTCTGGGAGATGGTGTTGCTCTCCAGGTGCTGGTCGGCCTTCCCGTTGGCTTCGGCGAGCGCACGGGCGATGGCGGCGGCGTCCTCGGGGGCCACCTCGCCGGTCGGCTTCATGCCGTGGGCCACGACGATGCCGATACGGGCCTCGGGGAACAGGTTCCAGAAGGATTCCTCAGTCACGAACGATTTCATGATGCTCCTCTTGTTGTGGAAAGGGCGGGTGCGCCCGTGCGGTGCGCGAGTGGGACTGCAGCGCCTCGGTGTGCCCGGAACGCGCGTCGAGCCATCTCGCGACTCGGGTTGCGCCGCCCTTCCGCCGGCCAATAAAAAAGCACCCCCGGAGCGCGCATCTTCAAAGGCCTAACGATGCGCACGCGGCGAGTGCTCGCGCCTACCCGGCGGCAGGCTATGTCGCCCAGCACTATACCGCAAGTCGGCGGGCGGGGGAAGGGTATAATGGTGTCAATGGAACCGACGATGACAATTTCGCCCGAGAAGGGCCGCTACGATTTCGGCGTGGTGAGTCTGGCTACGCGCAAATCGATGCAGGGAAACAAGCGACGGGACACAAAGCCCGAGATCAAGGTGCGCCAGATGCTGCGCGCCATGGGCTTCACCGGCTACCGCTGCGATTGGAAGAAGGCTCCGGGCCGTCCCGACGTGGCCTTTGTGGGCCGTAAGAAGGCCATTTTCGTTATGGGGTGCTTCTGGCACCGTTGCCCGGCGTGCAACCTGTCGGTGCCCAAGAAGAACATCGAGTACTGGGAAGAGAAGTTTGCCCGCAACCGGGAGCGCGACGAGCGCAACCTGGCCGCCCTGGCGGAGCAGGGCTGGGACGTGCTCGTGTTGTGGGAGCACCAGCTGAAGAAGAAGGAGCTGCCGGCCACCCAGCGGCTCCTCTATGAGTTCGTGCGCCGCGAGGGCGATCTGCCCTACGACGAGGCCTTCCCCGAGGAAGCGGAAGGCACTGCGGCTGCCCGTTAGGCGATAACCTCGCCGGTGATGGAGAATGTGACCACCGAGAAGGGGATGTCCTTGCCGGCGCGGGCGTGGGCCTCGGCGGCGGCGCGCTCGAGACCGCCGCAACAGGGCACCTCCATGCGGGCGATGGTGACCGAGGTGATGTCGTTGGCGGCGATAATGGCGGCCAGCTTGTCGGCGTAGGAACCCTCGTCCAGCTTCGGACAGCCGATGACGGTGACATTGCCGGCCATGAAGCGCTCGTGGAAGCTCGCGCAGGCAAAGGCGGTACAGTCGGCGGCAATGAGCAGGCCGCGGCCCTGGTAGTAGGGAGCCTGCACGGGCACAAGCTTGATCTGAGCTGGCCACTGGGCCAGGCGGCTCGGCAGGGCATCGGCGGCCAGGGCGGTTGCGGTCGCATCGGGCGCAACCAGGGTACGGGCGGCGCTGCCAGGACAGCCGCTGGGGGCCAGGGTGCGGGCGGCGCTGCCGGGGCATCCCGCACGCGGCGTGCGGACGACGGCGGCGTCGAGGATGTCCTCGGCTGAGGTCTCGGCGGATGCGCGGGCCGCGAGGTGGGCCTCCACGGCCGCCTCGTCGTAAGGCGTCGCCTCGCGCTCCACGAACGTGATGGCCTCGGTGGGGCAGGCCGGCAGGCAGTCGCCGAGGCCATCGCAGTAGTCGTCACGCAAAAGGCGCGCCTTGCCATCGACCATGCCGATGGCGCCCTCGTGGCACGCATCAACGCATAGGCGGCAGCCGATGCACTTCTCCTCGTCGATCTGGATAATCTTTCGCAGCATGGTTCACCTTTCGCTTTACGGGTTCGTCGGGGAAGCATCATAGCGACCCGAGGATAAAGCGCAAGGCCCTCCACACAGATGGCGCGAACTTGTGAAGTGCCGCGCCGTGCCGGGGCTACTCGGCCAGCAGCTCCCCCACGGCTTCCACCTTGCGCGTGAGGGTGCCGGTATGCCCAGGGCGAATATCGGCCTTCAGGATGACCTCAGTGCGGATGCCCTGGTCGGCCAGGACGAAGGTGGCATCGCGCACTATGGCCATTACATCGTCCCAGGGCCCCTCGATCTCGGTGAACATGGAGGTCATGCGGTGCGGCAGGCCCGAATCGCGGATGATGCGGACGGCTTCGGCCACGTAGGGGGCCAGCTCATCGCCCACCCCGAAGGGCGCGATGGCAACGGCGACAAGGGTGTTCATGAAAGTCCTTTCGGCGGGATGTCTCGTTCGGGTATCAGGCTTCCTCGAAGGCGAAGGGCGCATCGGCGACTTCTTCGGGCGTAAGCGCGGCCAGCGCGTCGAGGAAGGCCACCTGGAAGCTGCCGGGGCCGCTGCAGCGCTCGGCCGCTTGGGCGCCGGCGCGGTTGTAGGCGGCCGTGGCGGCCAGTGCCGCAGTGAGGGGGTCGGCCACGCAGGCGTAGACGGCCGCCACGCCGCCGAGGGAGCAGCCCGATCCGGTGACGGAGCACATAAGCGGGCTTCCGCCCTCGGCCCGCACGACGACGGCGCCGTCGGTGACGAGGTCGGTGGGACCCGATACGGCCACGGCGCCGCCAGAGAAGCGGGCGATGGCCACGGCGGCGGCGCGGGCGGCCTCCACCGAGTCGGTGGCATCCACGCCGCGCGGGCCGCGTCCGTTGTCGGCGGCCGCATCGAGGCCCCACAGCTCGGCCACGGCGATGATCTCCGAGGCGTTGCCGCGCACGATGGCCGCAGGCCACGCCTTCACGGCGCGGATCAGCTCGGTGCGCAGGCTGCCGATGCCGACGCCCACCGGGTCGAGCACCCAGGGCTTGGCCGCCTCGGCGCAGGCGCGGGCCGTGCGCGGGACGGTTTCCTCGTACACGGGCAGAAGCGTGCCCAGGTTGATGTAGACGGCGCCTCCGAGGGCCGCCACGCATTCGCCCTCGTCGGGCAGGTACACCATGGCCGCCGAGCCTCCGACGGCCAGCTGGGCGTTGGCGACGAAGTTCTGGGTGACAGTGTTGGTGATAGAGGGCGCGAGCGGGTTGGCCGCGCGCACCTCGCGCACGGCGGCGGCCATGAGGCCGCGCTGCTCGGCTTCGGCGATCCGGGTCATGGAACCGATCCTTTCCGGAAGCAAAAAAAGCGCCCGTATGCGGAGCGCCTTGTGCTGGTGGGCATGCTCCCTACGACAGTGTTAGCTGACAGGTTCGAAGGGTTGGGCGGCACCGCCCTCTCAACGGAAGGCCCCCGGCGTGCCGTGGACATCTTCCGTACCCCTGCATGGGTGCTAGCATAGCCGATAGCCCCCGTGCTATGATGGCGCCATGGACGAACGGATGGAAAATGCGCCCGCAAAGGCGCAGGGTAGGGCGCCTCTTCCCGGGGGAGCTTTCGACGATGCCGCCGCGGGCGCGGGCCCCACGGTGATGATGGCGATGAGCGGCGGGGTGGACTCGTCGGTGGCCGCCCTGCTTCTCAGCGAGGCCGGCTATGGGGTGACGGGCGCAACCATGAAGCTCTTCGGCGCCGATGTGGTAGCGCCCGACTGCGACTCGTCGTGCTGCTCGGCCGATGATGTGGAAGATGCCCGGGCCGTGTGCCGGCGCCTCGGCGTGCCCCACTACACGTTCAATTTCGGCGAGCTGTTCGGCGAGGCGGTCATCGACCGGTTCTGCGGCGCCTACCTTGGGGGCACTACGCCCAATCCCTGCATCGATTGCAACCGCTTCCTGAAGTTCGATGCTCTCCAGCGCCGCCGCCGCGAGCTGGGGCTTGGCTTTGTGGCCACGGGCCACTACGCTCGCCGCGCTTGGGATGCGCGAACCGGCCGCTGGCGGCTTCTGCGGGCGCGGGATGCGGCGAAGGATCAGAGCTACGTGCTGTACCACCTTACCCAGGACGCGCTCGCCCATATGCTCTTTCCCCTGGGCGAGCTGACCAAGCCCGAGGTGCGCGAGCTCGCCCGCGCCCACGGTTTCGCAACGGCCGAGAAGCCCGAGAGCCAGGATATTTGCTTCGTGCCCGACGGCGACTACGCCGCCTTCATAGGGCGGCGGTGCGGGTGCGGCGCAGCTTTCGAGCCGGGGGAGATCGTGAACCGGGAGGGTAAGGTGCTTGGCGAGCACAAGGGGCTTATCCATTACACCGTAGGCCAGCGCAAGGGCATCGGCGTGGCTGCCCCCGAGCCGCTCTACGTGTTCGCGAAAGACGCGGCGGCCAATCAGCTCGTCGTGGGCACAGCCGCCGAGGTGCAGGTGCGGGAGGTGACGGCCCACGATGTGAACCTCATCGCCGTCGAGCGCATCGAGGCGCCGTGCGCGGTGACTGCGAAGACACACTACCGCCAGCGCCCCATGGCGGCGACGGTGGAGCAGACGGGCGACGATGAGCTGCGCGTGGTGTTCGACGAGCCCCAGCGGGCCGCTGCGCCCGGCCAGGCCGTGGTGCTCTACCACGGCGACGTGGTGGTGGGCGGCGGTACCATCTGCTAGCCGATGACGGTGGCGATGAGGCGCTCGAGCCGGTGGATGTCGAGGGGCTTGGCCAAATGGGCGTCCATGCCGCTTTCCAGGGAGCGTTTCCGATCTTCCGAAAACGCATTCGCACTCACGGCGATAATGGGCACGGTGGAGCGCAGTGGGTCGGGCAGCGCGCGGATGGCCCGGGCGGCCGCGTAGCCGTCCATCACGGGCATCTGGATGTCCATGAGCACCAAATCGAAGGCGGACGGGTCGGCTCTGCTCAGCCGCTCGACAGCCACCTGCCCGTTTTCCGCTACTTCCACCGTGTAGCCGGCGTCCTCCAGAAGGCAGCAGGCAATCTCGCTGTTCAGCTCGTTGTCCTCTACGAGTAGGATGCGCCGCACCTCGCCGGTGCGCTCGCGGCGGCCGAAGGCCTCTCTCGCATCCTCGGCGTGGGTCACGCGCAGCGTGAGCGTGACGGTGAACACCGAGCCTGCGCCCGGCGTGCTTTCCGCGGAGAGATCGCCCTGCATGAGATCGAGGATGCTCCGCACGATGGTCAGGCCGAGGCCGGTACCCTGCACGCCCGAGGCCGTCGTGTTGTTCTCGCGTTCGAAAGGCAGGCACATGCGGTCGGTGAAGGCCGCGTCCATGCCGATGCCCTCGTCGGCCACGGTGAGGTGGAAAGTGGAGAACCCGCCGGCGCTGCCCGGCTCCTCGCTGGCGACGATGCGCACGGTGGTACGGGGCGGCGAGTACTTCACGGCGTTGTCGACCAGTTGGGAAAGCAGGTGCGTGAGGCGCACGACGTCGGCCTCAACGCGATCGTGCACGATGCCGGACACGTCGGCTTCCAGGGCGATGCCGCGGCGCTCCGCGGTCTCGGCGAAATCGCGCCGCACCTGCTCGACGGCGGAGGAGAGCGAGCACTCGGCCATTACCAGCTGCACATGGCCTGCCTCCATGCGGCTGATCTCCAGGGTTTCGTTCACCACATCGAGCAGCTGGTGCGAAGCGTCTAGCACGCGATCGGTATAGGCGCGCACGCGCTCGGCTTCGTTCAGGTGCGCGCGGATGAGCTCGGCGTAGCCCACTACGGCGTTCAGCGGCGTGCGGATGTCGTGGCTCATGTTCGAGAGGAAGGCGTTCTTCGCCACATTGGCCGCTTCGGCTTGGGACAGCGCCCCGCGCAGCATGCTGCGATGCTCTGCCTCGCGCACGTGGGCCTCGGCGAGCTCGGCGCTTACGGAGGCGAGCTCTTTGCGATGCCGCTCGTGCTTCTCGGTGCCGTCGTTGATGAACACGTAGAAAAGGGGGCCGGCCTTGGTTTCCACATAGTGGCCGTAATCCTCGATCCAGCGCACGGCTCCGTCGGAGCGCACGATGCGGTACTCTACGTAGTCCATATCGAACTGGTCGGCCGCGATCTGGCGGGCGATGGAGTCCTCAACCCGGACGATGTCGTCGGGGTGGACCATGCCGGGGAAGGTGAAGCCGGTGAGCCTTTTGAAGGCGGACAAGTCATCGCAGCCGAAGATACGGCAGCAGGCCTCGTTAGCGTAGATAAGGCCTTCGTCGGCATCGGCCCGGTAGACGAAAAAGCCGCCGGGCATGTGGGAGAGCACGCCCTCGATGCCCAGCGCGGCGAGGGCGGAGGCGGTATCGTCCGGCTCTGGGGCCATGGAAAGTTCCTTTACGACGAAACGGGTGTTGGCCCTATTCTACTACGGCCCCTGTTGCACGGTGGTTAAATTCCGCTATCTGCGAAATGTTCGTCCGTCGGCCCTCGAGCGACCGATGTGGAGAAAAGGGCAGGGGCCGCCCGGGAGGAGGGCGGCCCCTGGAAGGGGAGGGTGCGGGATCGTTTTACTTGCTGGCCACCGCGCGGCCGACGACGTAGCCCTGGGTGTGGCAGCGGCCCAGGGACAGGCCGGGCACCGTCATGGGGTAGTCGGGGCTTCCGAAGAAGTTGCCGGCGCAGTTGCCGATGGCGTAGAGGCCCTCGATGGGCTCGCCCTCGTCGTTGAGGGCCTGCATATCGGCGTTCACATTCACGCCGTGGATGATGGTGGACAGGCCGATGTGGCGATGGATGCCATAGAACGGCGGCTGCTTGATGGCCTTCAGGAACTGGGCGGGCTTGCCCATGTCCTCATCGATGCCGCCTTCGGCCAGCTCGTTGTAGCGCTCGACGGTCGCGACGAAGGTCGGCACGTCGGTCAGTCCCAGCTTCTCGCCGAGCTCTTCCAGGGTATCGGCGGAGAAGGTGTTGATGAGGCTCTCGTAGACGCCGGTCTTCTCGCCCTCGACCTCGGGCATGTAGCTGGCCATGGCCTCCGGCGGCAGGGCCACGCCCGGCCAGCCCTCGGTGTCGGCCATATAGTTGCTGTCGAAGATCTGGGAGTACCAGCCCTGGTCGGCCTCGCTGCGCAGGAAGTTGCCCATGACGGCCATCTCGCAGGCTGCCTCGTTGCAGAAGCGCGTGCCATCGTTCTTTACGGCGAGGAAGGGCATGTCAGCCATGGAGCCCGGGCCTGCATCGAAGTCGTGCTGCACCTTGGAGCCGCAGGCATCCTCCATCTTCGCCCCGGCCCAGACCATCATCTTCTGGCCGTCGCCGGTCTTGTTCTGCTCCTTGCGGTAGATATTGGCCATGGCCGGCTCGTAGTAGGCCATCATCTCGTCGTCGTTCTCGTAGTCGCCCGTAGCCACGATGACGCCCTTGGCGGCGTTGAACTGGATGTAGCCGTCAGAGCCCTCGGCGATGACGCCGGTGACGGCGCCGGATTCATTCTGCACGAGCTGGGCGGCCGGGGTGGAGTAGAAGATCTCGACGCCCTGCTGCTCGGCCCAATCGGCGATGTCGCGCATGCCGTCGCCGGTGTTGTAGGGCTTCGGCCCGAAGTCGAAGGCGAAGTAGGACACGTCGTAGCCGTTGACGTTCTTGATGGCGCCGGTCCACTTCGCGGTGGAGTCCACCATCTGCGCGCCGGCCTTCTCGCCGATGCCCCACAGCCACTTCAGGGCCTCGCCGGAGTTGTAGGCCCACAGGCGCACCTGCTCGCGATCGGACAGGTGGCAGCAGTCGGCGTTGACGAGGGAGACCACGGCCTCCACGCCGCCGGGAGCCGTTTCCTCGACGATGATGGAATCGCACGTGTTGCCCTGGGAGACCGCCGTGGCCTCCTTCTGCAGCAGGGCCACCTTGGCCCCCGCCTCGAAGGCGGAGATGGCGGCGGGCACGCCGGCGGCGCCGGCTCCGATGACGACGACGTCGTAGTCCTTCGTCTCGGCGATGTCGGTAATGGGCTCGGGCTTCACGAAGAACGCCGGGGTTCCGTCGGCGGCGGCAGCGCTCTCGGAGCCGGTGCCAGTGGCCGCGGTGGGCTGCTGGGGCGAGCAGGCACCCAGCATGCTGGCACCCGCCACGCCGGCGGCCGCCACGCCGCCGAACTTGAACAGGTCGCGACGAGAAATGGTGGTCATAGTTTCCCTCCTAGTGAATAGACCGGTTGCGCCCCATCGCATTGCGGGCGCTGCTCGTACCCTAGCGCCTCGGGGCCGTCCTGCCCATCGTCCGTTGCGGGATTCGGGGGTGTAAAAAACGTAACCCCTTTCTGATCAGATATATAACCCCCTGGTATAACCCCTTATTTTTCCAATTATGAGCAGAAGTATCCGCAATGAGGGAATAGCGCGGGATCCTATCTTCTATAATCGTGGAGTGGTCGGGGACTCCCCGATGGCGGAGGGAGGTTCTACAGTGAGGGTGGATTTGCAGTGAGGGCTGAGCGCGGGTCGGCGGCGAGAGAGGACGCCGCGGTGGAAATCGAACGGGACGGAGAGGAAGCCGGCCGCCACAACGGTCGGCGCGTGCCGTGGTCGGCGCTGTGCGTGCCGGTGGCCTTTTTGGGGCTGGGGGTGTATCGCGCTTGGATCGAGATCGTCTTCGTGGGCTCGTTCGTCGGCTTTCCGGCCTCGAGCGTGCCGGTGCGCGACCTGTTCGACTGGACGATGGTGGCCACGGCCCTGGGCTGCACGCTGTTGGCGCGCCATATCGGCCCCTTCTTCAACAAGCGAAGCGTGTTCGCGCTGTGCGCGGCGGCCCTGATCGCCTCCACGGTGCTGATGTTCGCCTCCTGCTGGCACGCGGAGGCGGCCTCGGCTTTGGGAGTGCCCTCGGCGCTGCTCGGCGGCTTCGGCATTGCCCTCGCCATTCTCGTTTGGAGCGAGCTGTACAGCTGCCTGAATCCCCTGCGCGTCGCCCTGTACTACTCCGCCTCCATTGTGGCGGGTGCCTTGGTGCTGTATGTGTACCGCGGCTTTATGCTGCCGTGGCTGTTCGCCATGACGGCGCTCCTGCCGGCGGCGTCGTTGCTGATGGCGCGTCGGGCCTTTGCGAGCCTGCCTGCGGCCGAGCTGCCCTCCACATCGTGGAGCCGCTTCTCGGTGCCGTGGAAGGCGGTGCTGTTCATGGCGGCCTATGCCTTCGGTTACGGCCTGCTGGAGGGCGGTATGTACCAAGGTCCCTTCGGTCCCCATTCTGCGCCCGGGGCCGTGATGGTGGCGCTGCTCGTCTACCTCGGCGTCGCCATGCGCGGCGGCCGCTTCGACTTCAGCCTCATATACCGGGTCGCTCTGCCGCTCGTGGTGGTGGCCCTCACCATCGTGCCGCTGTTCGGCTATGTGCAGGGCCAGGCCGCGAACTTCTGCATGAGCGGCGCCTATACGGCCCAGTCGATCATCATCATGCTCATCATGGCGAACATCTGCTACCGCTTCGGCGTGTCGGCTATCTGGCTGTTCGGCATCGAGCGCGGGGTGCGCCAGGTGGTCATGTGGCTCGGGCGCATGACGGCGGATGCGGTGGAGAGTCAGGAGATACTGGGCGCGATGGGGGATATGGCCGTGGCGTTGCTGGCCCTGGTGGCCGTGGTGGCGGCAACGACTATCCTCCTCTCGGAGCGTGATCTCACGAGCCGCTGGGGCGCGAATTTCCTCTCGGGGGGCACCGATTCGGCGGCCTTGGCCCGCAAGCAGGAGCTGGCCGACCGTTGCGCCGAGATAGCGCGGCGCTATAAGCTCTCGGCCCGGGAAGAGGAGGTACTGCTCCTCTTGGCGCAGCATAAGACCGTGGGCATCATCGAGCGAGAGCTCGTTATCGCCAACGGCACCGCGAAGGCCCACGTGCGCCATATCTACCAGAAGCTCGACATCCACACGCGCCAGGAGCTGTTCGACCTGCTGGATATGGAGCCGCGGGATTGAGAAGGCCGCTCGGCGGCTCTCGGATACGTTGCGGGCGCTGCCTACAGGCCCGCCAGGCCGATCTGGTAGCCCTCCACGAACAGGCTCAGCTTCTCGATGTAGCGTTGGGCCAAATCAGACAGCTGGCGTTCGTTGTGCACGATGTAGCCCACGCGCATGAGCTCCTTGGTGGCCAAAGGAACGCTGGCAATGCCCGTGTGCATCTCGCTCGACAGCATGCCGGTGGAGATGGTGTAGCCATCATGGTGGGCCAGCAGGTTCGATAGCGTGCCCCGGTCGCTCACGGCGATGCGCTTGCCGTGGGGAAGCTCGGCGAAGGGCTCCTCGGCATAGAAGAACGAGTTGGCGTTGCCCTGCTCGAAGGCGTAGCGCGGCCAGGCTGCCAAGTCGTCCAGGGTGACCTCGGTTCGCTCGGCCAGGGGATGGCTCGCGCTCACGAAGATATGGGGCTGGGCGGAGAACAGCAGGTTGAACGAGAGGTTCGCATCGTCTAGGGCGTGGCCGATGACGCTCTCGTTGAACGACGACAGATAGAGCACGCCCAAATCGCTGCGGAAATCGCGCACATCCTCGATGACCTCGGCAGTGCGGGTCTCGCGCAGGGAGAAGTTGTAGGCGTCCTCCTCGTATTCCTCGGCCAGCTCCAGGAAGGCCTCCACGACGAAGGCGTAGTGCTGGGAGGTGATGGCGAGGCGCTGGGCCTGGTTGCCCCCATCGCCGCGACCGGAATAGCGCTGGGCCATGAGGTCGGCCTGCTCCACCACTTGCCGCGCGTAGCCGAGCAGCTCCACGCCGTCGCTCGTGAGCGTGATGCCGCGGTTGGAGCGCTCGAAGATGGTGACGCCGGTCTCGCGCTCGATGTCGCGCACGGCCACTGATAGGCTCGACTGCGACACGTAGAGCGTGTGGGCCGCGGCGCTGATGGAGCCGTGGCTGGCAATGGCGATGAGGTAGCGCAGCTGTTGGAGGGTCATGGGGTGCTCCGTGTTCTCGGGTGCTCGTTAAAGTCTAGTAACTTTCTAGGAATTATATACCGCTATCGGGAAAGCGGTCTGGTGAAATTCTAAGCGGCGGCATCTGTTTCGCGGGATCGGCTATCGAAAACCCCTATGGCCTTCTCGGTTGACGGAGGTCCGTTGACAGGTACGATGGGCCCATCAAAAGTCACCGCCGGTCGGACTTTCGGGTAATGCTCAGTCGCTCGGACAGTCCTCGCGTGCATGGGATGCACGCTGCGGAATTCGCTTGGTGAGCCCACCCGAAATTCCTTCCTGTCGCACCTCGGCTGAGGTAGAGCGTAGGGGGAACACGGGGCGTTCTGACCGAGCGAGTTCCGCAGCGACGAGAACAGTCCAGTGGGCTGTTCCCCAAAGCGAGGACTGTTTGAGCGAATCAGGATACCCCGTGGTCCCGACCGGGAAGAGTTGCAAGCGAAAGGACTTTCCATGAACGTGCACAAGAGCATTGCCGAGCTGATCGGGCACACGCCCCTGGTGGAATTGGCCAACTACGAGCGGGCCTGCGGCGTGCCAGCTACGCTGCTCGGGAAGGTGGAGTCCTTCAACCCCACCGGCTCGGTGAAGGACCGCGCCGCCCTCGCCATGATCGAGGCGGCCGAGGCCGCCGGGCTCATCGACGACGAGACGGTGCTCATCGAGCCCACGTCCGGCAACACCGGTATCGGCCTGGCGGCTTTGGCGGCCGTGCGCGGCAACCGCATCATCATCACCATGCCCGAGACCATGTCCCAGGAACGGCGCAACCTCATGCGCGCCTATGGGGCCGAGCTGGTGCTCACCGAGGGCGCCAAGGGTATGAAGGGCGCCATCGCCAAAGCTGATGAGCTGGCCGCCGAGATTCCCAACTCGTTCATTCCCTCGCAGTTCACCAATGCGGCGAATCCTGCTGTGCACGAGCGCACCACCGGGCCCGAGATCTGGAAGGATACCGACGGGACGGTGGACATCCTCGTGGCCGGCGTGGGCACCGGCGGCACCATTTCGGGCACCGGGGCCTACCTGAAGGCCCAGAACCCGGACATCCAGGTGGTGGCTGTGGAGCCGGCCGGCTCGCCGGTGCTGTCCGAGGGACGCGCCGGCTCCCACAAGATTCAGGGCATCGGCGCCGGGTTCGTGCCCGACACGCTGAACACCGACATCTACGACGAGGTGCTGGCCATCACCGACGACGAGGCCTTCGAGGCCGGCCGCGAGCTGGCGGCGCGGGATGGCCTGCTCGTGGGCATTTCGGCCGGAGCCGCCGTGGCCGCCGCCACCAAAGTGGCCGCCCGCCCCGAGAACGCCGGCAAGACCATCGTCGTCATCCTACCCGACACCGGCGAGCGCTATCTCTCCACCGCCATGTTCGACTTCGAGTAGGTAAGGCGGCATCGGGAAAGCCCGGTTCTGGGGTCGCCTTGGCCTATGTGGCGGAGGAGATGGTTTTGGGTCCGTCTGTTTCCGAAGAGGCTGAAATTGTGCAGCAAACTCCGCGAGATAGATATAGGCTGCTCGGGATTCGCGCGTTGGTGGTCTCCGTCCAGATGTTTTCCCAGGTGACAGGGAGCCTCCCTGGCTGGCAAGGGCCGGGAAGGCTCCCTTCGCGTCTACTTCGCGGAGTTTACTGCGCAGGAAGCGCGATTATGGAAACGCAGCGGCCTTGTGGGGCGCGCAACACCTCCCATGAGAGGGCGACGGTTGCGCCAGCGGCCTTGTGCGAACATCGCAAGTATCGTGAGTGTCGTGAGCGTCGTCGGCGCCAAAGGCGGTTTCCTGGTACGGAATGCTCGAGGCGGCGTGGCCCTAGGCGTAATCTTCCAAGATGTCGCGAAGGTAGGCGGCGTATTCCGTGGCCAGATCGCTGGGGGCCTCGATGCGCACGCCGCGACCGAACTGGGCGAGCCACCCGAAGAACACCGGGCTCGGCGTCACGGTGACATAGACGCGGGCCCATCGCTCATCGATGACCGCGCTCTCCACGTCCTTTCCGAAGCGGTCCAGCATAGCGCTCATGACCGGCTCTTCCACGAGCAGGGTCACCCGTCGCGTCGCGCCCCCGAACATGGAGAAGGTGCGGGCGCTGTAGGCATCGGCGTCGAAGGTGGCGATGGCCGTGTTGCGCACGGCCGGCGTATCGGTGAGGCGCAGCCCCTGCATGCGGTCCACGCGGTAGGCGGGGAAGCTCTCGTGCTTTTCGTTGTAGGCGATGAGGTAGTAGCATCCCTCGGAGTATATGAGGCGCACCGGCGTCTCCCGGTAGAGCCGTCCGTCCTTCTGGGCCACGGGCCGCTTGTGGACGTCATGCTTCACGTAGCGGAAGGCCACCTGGCGGCGCTGGCGCAGGGCCTCGTGGATAGTGCTCACATGATGAAACACCGACTCGTTCTGCATGGTGATGCGGCCTTCCACGTGCACGTTGCGGGAGAGGGCCTGCTCCTGGTGGCACGAGCCGAGGGAGGCGATGCCCCCGACAAGGCGGTTGGCCATGCGACGGGTGAGGAAGCGCGATGACTGCACCGCGTCCACGAGGAGCATGAGCTCGGCTGCGGAGAAGGTGCGGCTGGCCAGAGCGTAGCTCACGGGGCGGGTGGGCAGCTTCTCTATGGCGAGGCCGAAGGAGCGCAGGGTCTCCAGGTCACGGTAAATGGATTTGCGCTCGGCATCCACACCGCGCTCGGCGAGGCCCTCGATGAGCTCCGGCGTAGTCAGCCCGTGGGCCTCGTCGGTCTGCTCGTAGAGCATCTGCATCAGATAGAGGAGCTTCAATTTCTGGTGCTCGCTGCCCATGGGTACCTTCCCTTCTCACCACAATCTGCAAACCGCTCTGTGACAAAGGCGCTCAGCGAACGGGGTTGCCGTCATCCGCTTTCTAGAATGGATGCCGTAGCACATTCTAAATCCTTCGAGAAGCGAGGTGTTCCCGTGACTGCAACAAACGCGAATTCCACGGCCCCTTTGGCGGGCATCAAGGTCATCGACTGGACCGAGGTTCAGTCGGGCCCCTCCTGCACCCAGTTTCTGGCCTGGATGGGCGCTGAGGTCATCAAGATCGAGCGCCCGGGCGGCGATCCGACCCGTACCGAGCTGCTGGACATCGCCGATTCCTGGAGCCTGTACTATCTTCAGTTGAACGCCAACAAGAAGTCCCTCACCCTGAACGTGAAGACGCCCGAGGGCAAGGAGATTCTGACCAAGCTGCTGAAGGAGGCCGACCTGTTCGTGGAGAACATCGGCCCGGGCGACGTGGAGAAGATGGGATTTGGCTGGGAGCAGGTGCACGCCATCAACCCGCGCTGCATCATGGCCTCGCTTAAGGGATTCAACCAGGGCTCGCGCTTCGCCCACGTGAAGGCCTTCGAGCCCGTGGCCCAGTCAGCCGGCGGCGCCGCCTCCACTACCGGCTGGAACGAGGGCGACTTCAACGTGCCCACCCAGTCCGCTGCGGCCCTGGGCGATTCCAACACTGGTATGCACTTCCTCATCGGCATCCTGTCGGCGCTGCTGCAGCGCGAGCGCACGGGCGAGGGCTGCTACGTGTACCAGTCCATGCAGAACGCCGTGCTGAACCTGTGCCGCATCAAGCTGCGCGATCAGCTGATGCTGGACAACCTGGGGGCTCTGCCGCATTACGAGGTGTACCCGAACTTTGATTGGGGCCGCGCTATCCCGCGCGCCGAGAATACCGAGGGCGGCCAGGTCATTGGCTGGTGCTACAAGGCCAAGGGCTGGGAGAGCGACCCTAATGCCTTCGTGTACATCGTCGTGCAGAACTCCGACAAGGCCTTCAAGATTCTGGCCGAGGCCATCGGCAAGCCGGAGCTGGCAACCGACGCCCGGTTCACGCCGTGGCAGAACCGCCAGCTACACAAGCAGGAGCTGTACCCGATCATCGAGGAATTCACCAAGCAGTACGATAAGTTCGAGTTGACGGACAAGCTGGGCGCGGCCGGCGTGCCGGTGGGCCCGGTGCTCGACTGGTACGAGATCGAGCACGACCCCGACCTGACCACCGACGGTACCATCCCCGAGATCGACCAGGGCGGCGCCCGCGGGAAGTTCAAGACCATCGGCCTGCCGTTCACGATGTCGAACTTCAAGCCGGACTACCAGCGCGCCCCCGATCTGGGCGAGCACAACGCCGAGATTCTGGAGAGCTTGGGCTATACGGCCGATCAGGTGCAGCAGTACACCCAGGCCGGCGTGTTGGAAGCGCCGACGACACCGCACAATGCGGCCGTGCAGGTGATTAAGAAGTAAGTTGGGCCGTTCGGCCTTTCGCGGGGTGCATCGCTTCGGTGAAAACGGGCCGCCCGCAACAAGCGCCGGGTTCCCTTTCGGGGCCCGGCGTTTTGCATATTTGCTGAAGTTCGCCGTAAGTTCTGTTATAAGAAAACCGCTTTTTACAGGGCAAGGTAGCCTTGGGGCCATGAGCAATCGACTGCAGAATAGAATCGGAAAACGCATTCGGGATATTCGCATATCCAAGGGCGTATCGCAGTCGCAGCTGGCGCTCATGACCTCCATGACCAAATCCTATATGAGCGAGATCGAGGCCGGTAAGAAGAACCTCACCTTGCGCACGCTCCAGAAGATAGCCACCTCGCTCGGCATTACCCTCGAGGATATTTTCCGCGGCATGTAGCCCGTGTAGCCTCGGCATCTTCGGTGGTCCTCGGGCGGTCTGCGCTTTTCGGAAATACTATTTTTGGCCTACTCAGCGCTCGGACGGATTTTCGTTGTCCGGGCAGCTTCCAATTGCTGGCAGCCGGGGCTTGCCGAAGAAAAGTTGCCTGATGGGAGCCCCTTTTGAAAGATCTCTAGCGTTTCATGTTAATAACGCGACATTTTATGGTGGTCAACGCATAAATGAGGATGAGAAATGATCGAAAATAGCTAAAATGTCACGTAATGAGGGGAGCCCAGGATGAGGTTCGGCCATACCATCGTGGAGCACGAACCGTTCTCCATTCCCATGATCGGCAACACGGCGACGGGTGCGGTTATCGGCCTGACTCCGGAGGGCCGTGCCCTGTGCCACCGCATGTTCACCGAAGATGTGCCCGACGAGGTCGTTGCCGCCGTGGACGAGCGCCTGTTGGAGCATTTGCGCCGCGGCGGTTTCGGCGAGGAGGCGCGCGCTGATGGGGAGCCGAAGCTGCAAGCGGCCTATCTGCACGTCACCCACCGCTGCAACCTGCGCTGCGTTGGCTGCTATTCCGCTGTAGACGGCCGCAACGAGAAGGATGACCTGCCCCTTGAGACGATGCTCGGGATTGTGGATCGTTTGGCGGCTGCGGGCGTGACGCGCTTGGTCATTTCCGGTGGCGAGCCGTTTCTGCGCGATGATTTGGCAGCTATCGCCGCCGGGGCCAAGGAGGCAGGCATCGAGCAGGTGGACGTGCTCACGAACGGCACGCGGGTGACCGGGGAAGTGCTGGAGGCCCTGGCGCCGTGGGTTGATTGCATCTCGGTGTCCTTCGACGGGGCCGATGCTCGCGCGGTATCGGCTATCCGGCGGGAGAATCGCTTTTCGGAGTTGGTGGAAACGGTAAAGCGCATTCGAGCTGCGGGCGTGCGGGCCCACATCATCCCGACCATTCACCGGGGCAACGGAGACGCTATGGGCTCCTACTGCGCCTTAGCCGAGGAGTTGGGGGCGACCATCAACTTCAGTCTGCTCTCGGCCCCGGCCGACGGGGGAGAGCTCGCGGCGGCGCTGCCCGACGAGGAGGCTCTGGTCGCCCTGGCCCGAGCCACCCTGGGTCTGGCCCCGGGCGGGGTGCCGCTGCTGGCCGATACGCCGGTGAGCACGGGGCTGTGCACCACAACGGGGTGCGGCGCGGGCTGCTCTGTGGTGAGCGTGTCGGCTGATGGAGAGGTGTTCCCGTGCCATCTGCTGCACGATGAGGCCTTTTGCGCGGGATCGCTGCACGACGATCCGGCGTGTTTGGAACGGCTCCGCCGACCCGCGCCGCCCGTGGACGAGCTGGTCCCGTGCGGCGCCTGCGAGATTCGCTACCTCTGCGGAGGCGGCTGCCGGGCCCGCGCCTACTTCGCCACGGGCGACGTGGGCGCGCGGGATCCCTATTGCACCCTGATGAGGACGTTCTACCGTCTTCTCTTTCAGGCCATGATGGGAGCCGAGATGGGAAAGGAGGTGTGAGCCATGCTGTTTTATGGAGAGCCAGCTCCACTGGATATTTGCGTGACGATTGGTCCCGTGAGCCCGTGCATCCGGGTGGGAGCATAGCAGCGAGGATGCGGTAACTGGGAGAGCGCCTACAGAGAAAAGAGCTTACGATGGTGTCGAATACCGATGAGATGAACTTGAAGTGCGCACTCGGCAAAGCGCAATCGAGGTGTAGGCTGATTAGAGTGGCCTGTATGGTTTTTGCCGGCGTCTACGCGCTTATTTGGATCGCCGCAACCGTGCTTGCTCTTATGGGCGGCAATGGCTTGGGTTCTACCTCAGCGGTGTTCTACTCCGTTCTCCATGGCGCCCTCTTTCTCGCCATGCTCCTGATTTTCATTGCTCTTTTCGGTGATGTAGTTGCCCGGGGTGTCCCTCTGTCCGTCAAACAAGCCGATCGGCTTCGCTTGATCGCCCTTCTCGCTCTTGCCCTCTTTTTCGTTGATCTTGCCTTCGATATTGTGGCTGTATATCAGGTATCCGAACCGCTTGATGCGACCTTTGATATAAATGGAGGAGAATCAGCAAATACGATCAACCTCAATGTGGGCATGCTGGTGTTCTCTGGTATCATGTACTCGTTGTCGGCAATTTTTCGCTATGCGGCATTGCTACAGCAGTTAAGCGACGATACCGTATGAAGGCTGTCCCATGCGTATTATTTCCAGGCTTGATCGGGTGATGGCGGACCGCAAGATGTCCGTGAACGAGCTGTCTCGTCGTATCGAGATTTCCCCGGTGAACATCTCCCGCATTCGCACGGGCCGTATCAAGGCCATTCGCTTCTCCACCATGATGAAGATCTGCAAGGAACTTCACTGCCAGCCCGGCGATCTCTTCGAGTTCGATCCCGACGGCGTTGACCCCAACGCCGAACAAGGCGACGGGGAGGAGTAGGCCCTTCCCGATGAGCCTGATCGAGCCCCTCAAAGGACCGAAGGGGCTCTTTTATCATGCCATAGTTTTTAAGCCTCGGGCTCGTACACCTTCACGGTGCGCTCCAGCTCGGTGTACTCGCGGGCGAGGTCTTTGGAAAGCTCGCTGTGCAGCGTGCGGGCGCGGGCTGGGTCGCGGGCCAGCAGCGAGGTGAAACGGTCCTGACGGTTGAGGAAGTCGTCCAGGTGGCCGTCGGGGGCCCGGTAGTCCACGGTCAGGGGGTCGTGTCCTGCGGCAGCCTGCTGAGGGTTGAAGCGGAACAGCGGCCAGTAGCCGGCTTCCACGCCTTCCCGGGCCACGCGCAGATTCGTGCTCATGCCGCCCTTGATACCCCAGCTGATGCACGGGCACAGGGCGATCACGATGGAGGGGCCGTCGTAGGCTTCGGCCTCGCGCAGGGCGGCGATGGTCTGCCCCATGTTGGCACCGAGGCACACCTGGGCCACGTACACGTACCCGTACTGCATCATCATGCGCCCCAGATCCTTGCGAGGCGTGGGCTTGCCGTCCAGGGTGAAGCCGGACACGCTGGAGAGCTCCGTGGCCTTCGACATCTCGCCGCCGGTGTTGGAGTAGCCCTCGGTGTCCAGCACGAGCACGTTGATGTTCTCGCCCGAGGCCAGTACCTCGTCGAGGCCGCCGAAGCCGATGTCGTAGGCCCAGCCGTCGCCGCCCACGGCCCAGATGCTCTTGACGCCGAACATCTCCCCGTAGTCGAGGATCTCATCGGCCAGGTCGGCCGCGGGGCTTTCGGGGGCCAGGGAGTGCCGTTCCGCGCGCAGGGCCGTCTGGGCGGCCTGGCCCGCCCCATAGGCCAGGGCGCTGTCGTCGGCCACGGCGAGCCAACCGCTCAAGAGCGCGGTGGTGGCGGGGGAGAAGACGGGGCCAGTTGACTCTTCTGAGCGCTCTGCCCCGTCCTCCGCAGGGGCGCGTTTCAGCCCGTCCAGGGTCGCAACCGGTACGGCGCTGGCGCATTGCTCGGTACCACTTCCGGCCGAGGGACGACTGAGGTTGCCCCCTACGGAGACGGCCCGCGCGGTGCCCGCGTTCTCGCCTGTTGCTCCCACGGCTCGCTTCACGAGGTCGGTAAGATGGCGCCGGCGCACCTTCACGGCCTTGGCGATGCCGTAGCCGAATTCCCCGTTGTCCTCGAACAGCGAGTTTCCCCAGGCCGGACCGTGACCGTTCGGCTTCACCGTGTAGGGCATCGAGGGCATGTAGGCGCCCCAGATAGAGGAGCAGCCCGTGGCGTTCGCGATGATGAGGCGGTCGCCGAACAACTGGGTGAGCAGCTTCACGTAAGGCGTCTCGCCGCAGCCGCCGCAGCAGCCGGAGAACTCCAGCAGCGGTTTCTGCAGCTGGGTGCCGGGAACGGAATCGGTGGGCACGCGGTCGTCCTTCAGCGCGATGTTGGCCTGGGCGAAGGCGAGGTTCTCCTTTTGGGTGGCAAGTTGGCTGGCCAGCGGTTGCATGGTGAGCGCCTTGCCCGGGGCCGGGCAGTTGTCGGCGCAGCTGCCGCAGCCCACGCAGTCTTCCGGGTACACCTGAATGCGGAAGGCCATGTCGGCCAGTTGCGGAAGCCGCGCGGGCTTGGTGGCGAAGGCGGTCGGCGCGCCGGCGAGCTCGTCGGCCGTGGCCACGTAGGGGCGGATGGCGGCGTGGGGGCATACGAGCGAGCACTCGTAGCACTCCACGCATTTGGTGGCGTCCCAGGCGGGAATCTCGTAGGCCACGCATCGCTTCTCGCAGGCAGCCGACCCGGGCGGCACGATGCCGTCGGGGGCCAGGGCGCTCACGGGCAGCTCGTCGCCGCGCAGTTCGTCCAAGGGGCGGAAGACGTTCTTGATGAAGGCATCCTCCCCGGGCACCGACCCTAGGCGCACGGCCGGGGCGGCCCCGGTACCGGCGGCGTAGTCACTCGGCGCGGCACCGTCGTCGCGGGCGTGCTCCCAGCTCTTCGGGTAGCCGATTCTCACGAGGGCATCCGCGGCCTTATCGATGGCCTGCTGGTCGCGGGCCACCACGTCGGCTCCCTTCGAGGCGTACACGGTAGCCACGTTCTCCTTTAGCAGCTGCACCGCCTCATCGAAGTCCATCACGCGGGTCAGGCGGAAGAACACCGTCTGCATGATCATGTTGATGCGCGGGCCCAGCTCCTCATCGGCGGCCAGCTTGGCGGCATCGATGACATAGAAGTCGGCGTGCTTGGCGGCAATGGCGCGCCGCAGCTTCGCGGGGAGCGCCGTATCCAGTTCATGAACGGTGGTCCAGGGCGCGTTCAGCACGAAAGTGCCCCCGTCGCGCAGGCGGTCGAGCATAGGGTAGCCGCGCTTCACGTAAATGTCCTTGTGGCAGGCCAGGTAGTCGGCGCTCGTAATGAGCCAGGGCTCGTGTACGGGCCCGTCGCCGAAGCGCATGTAGGAGATGGTGAGGCCGCCCGATTTCTTCGAGTCGAACCAGGAGTACTCCTGCACGAACTTGCCGGCCGCATCGCTCACGATGCGAGCCGCCACCTTGTTGGCGCTCACGGTGCCGTCGGAGCCGAAACCGTAGAAGACGGCCTGGGTAAGCGGCTGGGAAGGCGCGGGCTCCCAGACGGGCACGGGCAGCGATAGGTGGGTCACGTCGTCGTTGATGCCCACGGTGAAGCGCGTCTTCGGCTCGGGTGCGGCTATGGTGTCGAAGACCGCTTTGGCTTGAGCCGGC
Organism: Adlercreutzia muris; assembly: GCF_041223505.1. NCBI lineage: Bacteria > Bacillati > Actinomycetota > Coriobacteriia > Eggerthellales > Eggerthellaceae > Adlercreutzia > Adlercreutzia muris. Next base: position 372,850 of record NZ_JBCLQK010000001.1, on the reverse strand, counting down.
GTGAACTCCTTGGAGGAGAGTCCGTAGCGACCCCCGATGACGCGCACGTTCGGGCGCACGGCGGCCACGGCGGCCTGCACGTCCAGGAAGAGCGGCTCGCCCAGGCTGCCCGGCTCCTTCGTGCGGTCCAGCGCGCACACGACGCGCGCGGTGGCCGGCAGGGCCGCCAGCAGGTGCTCGGCTGAGAAGGGACGGTACAGGCGCACCTTCACGAGGCCCACCTTCTCGCCGGCGTCCACGAGGGCACGCACGGTGGCCTCCACGGTCTCGCAGCTGGAGGCCATGGTGACGATGACGCGCTCGGCATCGGCGGCGCCCACGTAGTCGAACAGGTGATACTGCCGTCCGCACACGCCTGCCAGCGCATCCATGGTCTTCTGCACGATGCCCGGCAGCGCGTCGTAGGCGGCGTTGGGGGCCTCGCGGTTCTGGAAGTAGATGTCGGGGTTCTGGGCGGTGCCGCGGATGGCGGGGTGCTCCGGGTCCATGGCGCGGTGGCGGAAGGCGCTCACGGCCTGCCAGTTCACGAGCGGCCGCATGGTTTCGGGGTCGATCACGTCGATGGTCTGCACCTCGTCGGAGGTGCGGAAGCCGTCGAAGAAGTGCACGAAGGGCAGGCTCCCCTCGATGGCCGACAGGTGCGCCACCCAGGAGAGATCCTGGCATTCCTGCACCGAGGCCGAGCCCAGCATGGCCACGCCCGTGGCGCGCACGGCCATGAGGTCCTGGTGATCGCCGAAGATAGACAGCGCGTGGGCCGCCAACGAGCGCGTGGTGATGTGGAACACGCCGGGCAGCATCTCGCCGGATATCTTGTACATGTTGGGGATCATGAGCATGAGGCCCTGGCTCGCCGTCATGGTAGTGGCGAGCGCCCCGCCGGCCAAACAGCCGTGCAGCGTGCCGGCCACGCCCTTTTCCGACTGCATCTCCTTCACCACTACCGGGTGCCCGAAGAAGTTCTCGCGACCCGCTGCCGCCCACGACTCCACCTTCTCGGCCATGTGCGAGGCCGGCGTGATGGGGAAGATGGCCGCCACGTCCGACAGCGCATAGGCCGCACTCGCCGCCGCCTCCATACCCGTGACCGCTCTGCGCTGCGTGCTCATGGGAGCTCCTCTCACGTATTCAGCTGATGAAACAAAGTTCAGTTTAGAAGGAGTCCGATTGCCTTGTGGAACCAAGGGGCCATTCGTAGGGCAACCGTGAGGTCTCCGATTCCCTCGGGGTATTTGTTGCAATGAGCCGTAAACGTTGTACGATAGCCTTACGCAAGAGTACTTCAGTATAGAGGAGCGGGTTATGGCGCGAAAAAGAAAAGTCGAAGAGGGCGAGATCCTTGGCGTTGACCTGCGAAGCAGCTCGGCGGAGTTTCTTGCCTTTACTGCGTCAACGGGAGAATCGGCGGTTGAGGTTCTCTTCACGAATGAGATGATTTGGGCGACCCAGAAGATGATTGCCGAGCTTTTCGATTGTAGCGTTCCGAATGTCTCACGGCATCTTAAGCAGCTGTATGTAGATGGCGAGCTTGGCAAAGAGGCAACTGTTAAGAAATTTTTAACAGTTCAAACCGAAGGTGATCGCGAGGTGGAGCGCGAAAGGCTGTTCTATCGCCTCGATGCTGTCATCGCCGTCGGATATCGGGTCAACTCTGTGCGGGCTGTCCAGTTTCGGCAATGGGCCACTGCCATTCTTGCGGAATACACCATCAAGGGTTATGTGATGGATGATGAGCGAATGAAGGACGGCGCTTTTCTCGGCGAGGATTATTACGAGCATCTTCTCGAAGAAATCAGGGAAATCCGTTTGAGCGAGAGGCGGCTTTATCAAAAGATCACTGATATTTACGCCACATCGATTGACTATAACCTCGATGCTCCGACCACACGAAGGTTCTTCGCTACTGTTCAAAACAAAATGCATTATGCCGTTCACGGAAACACTGCGGCAGAGCTCATCATGAATCGCGCCGATGCGGAACAGCCACATATGGGGTTGAGAACTTGGCGCAATGCGCCTGCGGGGAAAATTCTTCGATCCGATGCGGTGATCGCGAAGAACTATCTCAATAAGGACGAGGCAAAATCGCTGGAGCTCATTGTAACTATGTATCTAGATTATGCCGAGCGCCAAGCCATGAAACGTATCCCTATGACCATGGAGGATTGGGCTGCTCGTTTGGATGCGTTCCTCAAATTTAATGAAGAGGATGTTTTGGACAATCCCGGGAAGGTGGCTGCGGAGGTCGCGGAATCCTTTGCCTTGAGCGAGTTCGAGAAATACCGCATAGTTCAAGACAGCCTATTCGAGAGCGATTTCGACCGTTACATAGCCTATCAGCTCACGCTTCCCTTTAGCGAGGAGCTAGACAGGGCAGCAGCTCTTCGCCGATCCAGTGGAGGCGGGGTTGATGCAGAACTTTAACTTCCTTAAGAACTGTGAATTTGTAGACTGAGCCCATTCTTTTGCAAGTAAGCCCGCCTGCACTCTTGTTGGGAGGGCAGGCGGGCTTGGGAAGCAGTTCCGGGGTTGGATGCCTCCTATGCGCCGAACATATGCTCGATCATGGGGGTGACGACGATCCAGAGGGGCATGGTGGCGGCGAAGGCCAAGGTGGACACGGCCACGGTGGAGGCGCCTTCGCGGACGTAGATGTTGTAGCGGCTGGAGATGATGATGCCGGAGAACGCCGGGGGCAGGGCGATGGCCAGCACGAGCATCTGCAGCATCACGCCGTGGATGCCGCATACCAGGCCCAGCGCCAGGCCGATGGCCGGGGTGAGCAGGTTGCGGTAGAACACGTTCCACAGGGTCTCCTTGCCCAGGCTGAACTTCACGGTGGACAGCGCGATGCCGGCGGCGAACACGGCCAAGCCGGAGTTGGCCTTGGCGATGAGGCTGAAGCAGGGGTCCAGCTCGGCGGGGAACCGAATGCCGACGAGCACCATGACCACGGCCAGGATAGGCACCCACACCACCGGCTGCTTCAGCGACTTGATGACGGCGTCCAAGTTGGAGTTGTGGGCCTTCTTGGCCGGTGCGGGCGCGGCGGGCATACCCTTGCCCGCAACGGCGGCCGTGCCCGTGGCGGCGAGTTTCGTCTTGCCCGCGGCCTCGGCATTCAAGCCCTTGTTTACCAGGTAGAAGCCGATGGGGATGGTGATGGCGTTCACGATGATGGCCACGATGGCCACCACGAGGCCCGTTTGGGTGCCGGTGCCGAACACCGGGTCCAGCACGGCGAAGCCCAGAAAGCCGATGGTGGGCGATCCGGCGATAAGGGCGCAGACGCCGGCCTCGGCGATGTTGTGCTTGAACATCTTCCAGCACAAAAAGAAGCTGAGCATGAACATGCCGATGACCACGACCAGGCTCACGAGGGTGAGGGGAAGGTCGCTGAACAGCATCTCGCGGGTTGCCTTGGTGATGGAGAGAAACAGCGCGGCCGGCAGGGCGATGTCCAGCACGACCTTGTTCAGACCCTGCATCTGGTCGTTATCGAACTTGTGCAATTTGCCGCCGAGGTAGCCGAGGATCATGATGGCGAAGATCGGCAGGATGTCGGCGATGATGATGGTACCGATGTCTCCCATTTTGGGCCTTCTTTCTCGGTTGATGTTAGCTTGGGACTCTGCGCCGGTCGGGGTCGTGGGGCACCTCGATTCGCTCTGCAGTCCTCGCTTTGGAGAACAGGACGTTTAGTCCTGTTCTCGTCGCTGCGGAACTCGCTCGGTCGAGGCGCCCCACGGCCCCTCTACACTCGGTCATTGTCGAGGGCGCATTCGACATGGCTCGTGGAGAAGGGGAGACATGTCGGCCGCAGTTGATGCCTTCCTTAATCGACGAGTTTGCCGCCTTCGCGGTGCTCGGCGAGGTCTTCCTGCTCGTTGCCGACGAGGGGGCCGGTGACGGGCTGCGGGTTCAGGTAGGTGATGTGGCCCGATTCCTTGCCGGCGTGGATGGACAGCTCGCAGCACACCAGGGTGGGCTTGCCGCTGGCCACACCCTCGGCCACGTACTGCTCCACCTCGGCGGGGGTGGTGGCGTAGTAGCCGGTGCCGCCGAAGGCTTCCATCAGCTTCTCGTAATGGGCGCAGGCCGCAAGCGTCAGCGGCGAGGGGTCGCCGTCGGTGCCGAGGTTCTTGAAGTCGCCGCGGTAGATGCCGCCGTTGTTCAGCACCACCACGGTCACAGGCAGGTTGTAGCGGCAGATGGTCTCCACCTCCATGCCGTCGAAGCCGAAGGCGGAATCGCCGTGGATGGAGATGACGGGCTTGCCCGTGGTCACGGCCGCGCCGATGGCGTAGGGCAGGCCCACGCCCATCACGCCCCAGGTGCCGCAGTCCAGGCGGTGGCGGGGCAGGTACATGTCGATGATGTCGCGGCAGTCGTCCAGCGCATTGGCGCCCTCGTTGGCGATGTACACGTCGTGGTTGGCGTCGGTCACCTTCTTGATGGCCCCCAGGGCGTTATAGTGGTTCATGGGCACGGTGTCGGCCGTCTCGGCCCCGCCGAAGCGGGCGTTGTTCTTCGCGGAATCGGCCTGGATGGCCTCAAGCCAGGCGGGGTCGGCCTTGAAGGGATGGGCGGCCAGGTAGTCGTTGAACAGTTCCACGGTGGACTTGAGGTCGCCCACCACGGGGGCTGCGATATAGCGGGAGTTGTCGATCTCGGTGGGGTCGATGTCCACCTGGATGAACTTCACGTTCTCGTTCCAGTGCTTGCCCTTGCCGAAGTTCAGCATCCAGTTCAGGCGCGCGCCCAAAAGCACCACCACGTCGGCCTCGCGCATGGTCATGCCGCGGGCGCTGGCGGCGTTCTGCGGGTGGTTGTCGGGCAAAAGGCCCTTGGCCATGGACATGGCCAAATACGGTGCCCCGGTGGCTTCCACGAACTGGCGCACCTCGTCGTCGCACTGGGCGTAGGCTGCGCCCTTGCCCAGGTAGATGAGGGGCTTCTGAGCGCTGGCCAGCACGGCCATGGCCTCTTCAACGACGCTTTGGGCGGGAATTTGGGCCGGGGCCGGGTCGTTCACCTTGTACAGCAGGCCCTCGGCCACGGTGGCGTCGATGGTCTGGCCCAGGGTGTCGCCGGGCAGGTCGATGTACACGCCGCCGGGCCGCCCCGAGCAGGCGGCGCGGATGGCCCGGGCCACCACGAGCGGAATGTCCTCCACCTTGTCGACCCGGTAGGCGGCCTTGGCGAAGGGCTTCGCGTAGTTCAGCTGGTCGAGCCCCTCGTAGTCGCCCTCACCCAAGTCGATGAGCTCGCGGGATGACGAGCCGGCCATCATGATGACGGGCCAGCCGTTCTCGGTGGCCTCCTTCAAGGGCACGATGCCGTTCAGGAACCCGGGGGCCGACACGGTGAGATACAGGCCGGGCTTGCCGGTGATGAAGCCCTCGGCCGCAGCGGCGTTGCCCGCGTCGGCCTCGTGGCGCATGCCGATGTAGCGGATGCCCTTGGCCTGGGCGATGCGGGCCACATCGGTCACGGGAATGCCGATGACGCCGTACATACGGTTCAGGTCGTTCTTCAACAGCGATTGGACCAGCACGTGGAACCCGTCGGTGAGGTTGGTACTCGCGGCCGGTGCGGCCGTGGAAGTGGTAACCATGGATGCCTCCTGAAAGTGAGCGTGGACAGGGAGAAGCGGTGCTTCTCTACGGAATATAGTCCGCACTCGCGGCCTGTTTCGGCTGCTGGAGGCCGCTGTTGGCGGGAGGTTGCCGAACTGCATTGGAAAGGCTACGTGGTAAGCATATAGGGCGGCGGGGGCGAGGGCTATAATCGAAGCTGAGCCAGAAGGGCGCACATAATATAGCGAAGGTGATGGTTATGGATCGCGAGCGGGAGATCGTTAGGGCGAGCGTATACGGCATTGCGGGCAATCTGCTGCTCGTGGCATTCAAGCTGGCCGTGGGATTCGTGTCCCATTCCATCGCTATCATTCTGGACGGCGTGAACAACGCCACCGATGCCCTGTCCTCCATCGTGACCATCGTGGGCACGAAGCTGGCCGGGCGCCGCCCCGACCGCCGCCACCCCTTCGGCTACGGGCGTGTGGAATACCTGACGAGCGTGGTCATAGCCGTTATTATCCTGGTGGCCGGCGTAGTGTCGCTGCGGGAATCGGTGGTGAAGATCATCCATCCGGGCACGCCGAGCTACTCGGTCGTCACCATCGCGGTCATCGTGGTGGCCATTCTGGCGAAGATCGCCATCGGTATCATGTTCAAGCGCTTCGGCGACAAGACGCAGTGCGAGGCGCTCATCGCCTCGGGGGTGGACTCCAACTACGACGCGGTGCTGTCGGCGGGCACGCTGGTGGTGGCTGTGGCCCAGAACCTGTGGGGGCTCAACATCGACGGCATCGTGGGCCTTATCATCTCGCTGGTGGTATGCAAGGCCGGCATCGAGGTGCTGCGGGACGCCCTGGGCCCCATCATCGGGCTGCCCGAGGACAAGAAGCTGGTGAACGCCATCGCCACGTATGTGAACGGATTTCCCGGGGTGCGGGGCACCTACGATATCGTGCTGGACAATTTCGGGCCCAACGAGGTGCTCGGCGGCCTGCACATCGAGGTGGACGATGCCACCGACGCCCGCCAGATCCACGAGTTGACGCGCAAGATCACCGAGGGGCTCGCGGAGAAGTTCCATATCCGGGCCATCGTGGGCATTTACGCGGCCAACAGCCAGGGGCAGTTCGCCGATATGCGCGCCGATCTGCAGAAGATCGTGGCAGAGGAGCCGGCCATCGGGCAGGTGCACGGGTTTTACGTGGATACGGCAGACGGCACGGTGTACTTCGATATGGTGGTGGACTTCTCGGCCGATGGGGAAGCGGTGCGCGACGCGGTGGTGAGGGCGCTGGCGGCGCGGTACCCGGATTACTCCTTCGATGTGGTGATCGATACGGACTACGAGGAGTAGGGTGCTGTCCGGTCCCCGCGCGGGGGACTGCTCAGTCTGGTTGATGTCGGCTGGATGGTTGGGCATAAAGAGAGGGAGCCTTTTGGGCTCCCTCTCTCGGTGTCTATTTGCCTTGTTGGCGGTTACGCCTGGGGCTTGTCGTCGGAGGGAGTCTCCTCCACGATGGTGACGCTGGCCTGGGCGTCCTCGATGTAGTTGTCGGGCACGACGACGGCCGGCTCGGCGGCGGCTACCTCGGCGGTGACGGCCTCGGTGGCCACTTCGGTGGCGGGGGTCACAGGCGCGGGATCGGATACGAGGGTCTCGGTGGCGACGGCAACGGGCGCGGCCGCGGGGGCCGCGGGGGCCTGCGCGACGGCCGGCTGCTGAGGGGCGACCGGCTGGGTCGGCACCTGGGGGGCAGCGGGGGCGCCGTAGGTGGGGGCGTTGCAGACGGGGGCAGCATAGGGGGAAGCCATGGCGTAGAGCTTCTTGTCCTTGTTGGCGAACACGGCCACCACGATGCACAGCACGAGCGAGATGATGCCCGCACCGAGGAAGGAGGCGACGGCGCCCACGATGTTCCACACCATGACGCTCTTCAGCTTTTCGGGCTTGTTCGCGCCGCGCACGCCCATGATGCCGGCGATGAGCACGAGAACCAGGCAGGCGAAGCCCCAGAAGATAAAGCCGCCGAGCATGCCGAGGAGCATGTTGATATCGCTCATCTCGATGATGTAGCCCTCGTCGGTGTAGAAGTAATCGTAGCCGGAATCGTTGATGGCGGCGCCGCCGACGCCGAGCATGGCCCAAGCGATCAGGATGCCGATGATGCCGAGGGATGCGAGCACGATGTTGGCGATGCTCATGCCCTTGATGGCTTTGGCGTGGGAGGTGTTCATGACGGTTCTCCTTGGTTGGGGACGAAAATGACAACGGACACAGTATAGCCGTAGAACCTTGATCGGCAAGCTAATCATTGTCCTGTAGGCCGTTTGTTGACAAGCGTCAGTGCCGGGGCGTTGTGGATTCCCGGGGGTTTTGCTGTGGGGATGGCGCGGTGGTTTTCCGCAATTTCAGCAGGGGCGGCCTCTGCGCGGGGGCGTTCCCGTAGGGTACATCGCCCTGGTGTCTTCCGTGTCTTTCGGCGTGCCCTGCGGGTTGCGCCGCTGGTCGGTGGGAAACCATTCGGAAACACGGGGCCTGTGCGCCGGCTGATACACTGGCGCATGTCTAACCTGAACAAGAAGAGGGAGAAGCCTATGAACCGACTCTCTATCGAGGCGCGGGCCGTCCACGACGGGCGGCTGCGGGCGTTTCTCGATCGTTTCGAGCGGCGGGTGGCCGCCACGCCCCCGGGGATGTGCCCGGTGGCGGTGACTGCCACGCTGCTGGAGACGAGCGCGGCCCAGACCTGCGGCAAGTGCGTGCCCTGCCGCGACGGGTTGCGCGAGGCCGCGGCCCTTATGGGCTCGGTGCTGGCGTGCCGTGCCACGGAAGGGGATATGGAGCGCCTGCGCGCTCTGGCCGAGCTGGCCCGCGACGGCTCCGATTGCGCCATCGGTTCAGAGGCCGGTGCGGCCGTGCTTGCCGCCTTGGACGAGTTCGCCGACGAGTTCGCCTCCCACGTGCAGCGCCACCGCTGCACCGACGGCGTGGGCCAGTCGGTGCCCTGCGAGACCGATTGCCCCGCCCATGTGAACGTGCCCGGCTACATCGCCCTGGCCGGGGCGGGGGATTGCGCCGGTGCCGTGGCCATGATTCGCAAGGACAATCCGTTTCCCACGGCCTGCGCCTTCGTGTGCGAGCATCCCTGCGAGACCCGCTGCCGGCGCATGCTCGTGGACGCGCCCCTGAACATTCGCGGCATCAAGCGTTACGCCGTGGATGGGGCCGCCGCCGATACGGTGGCCGTACCCGAGGCCCTGCCGCCCACGGGACGCCGCATCGCCGTGGTGGGCGCGGGCCCCTCGGGGCTCACCTGCGCCTACTTCGCCGCCCTTATGGGCCATGAGGTGCACGTGTACGAGGGCCGCACCCAGCTGGGCGGCATGATGCGCTTCGGCATTCCCTCCTACCGCTTCCCGCGGGAGCGCTTGGATGAGGACATCGCCGCCATCCTGCGGGCCGGCGACATTACCGTGCACGCCGGCGAGGCGATAGATGCCGCGATCCTGGAGCGCCTGGCCGCCGACTTCGACGCCCTGTACGTGGCCATCGGCGCCCACGGGGCCAAGGCCCTGCGGCTGGAGAACGAGGGGGCCGCAGGCGTGTTCTCGGCCGTGGAGCTGCTCGGCGCCATCGGCGAGGGTGAGATTCCCGATTTCACGGGCAAGTCGGTCGTGGTGGTCGGCGGCGGCAACGTGGCCATGGACTGCGCCCGCACCGCCGTGCGCTGCGGCGGCGAGGTGACGGTGGTGTACCGCCGCCGCCTGGAGGACATGACGGCCCTGGCCGCCGAGGTGGAGGCTGCCATCGCCGAGGGTGTGGAGATGCGTCCCCTGCAGGCGCCGGTGGGCCTGGCCGTGAACGAGGAGGGCGCCGTGCGGGCGCTCATCACCCAGCCCCAGATGGTAGGCCCGGTAAAGGGCGGCCGTCCCGCTCCCGTTCCCGCCGACAAGCCCGAGACGGTCATTGCCGCCGACGTGGTGCTCGTGGCCATCGGCCAGGACATCGTTTCCGATCCCTTCGAGGCCTTCGGCATGGCCGCCGACCGCGGCCGCTTCACGGCCGACAACTTCCTTGTGGCCGAGGGCTTTTCCAACGTGTTCGCCGGCGGCGATTGCCAGACCGGTCCCGCCACGGTGATTCGCGCCATTGCCGCGGGCAAGGTGGCGGCCCGCAATATCGATGCCTACCTGGGCTACAACCACACTCTGGATTGCGGGGTGGAGGCGCCCGGTGCGGTGCCGAACCGCCGCGTGCCCACGGGACGCGTAGCGGTGGCCGAGCGTCCGGCCCGCGAACGCGCCCGCGATTTCGCAGCCACAGAAGTTGCCATGTCCGACGAAGAGGCCGCCCAGGAGTGCGGTCGCTGTCTGCGCTGCGACGTGTTCGGCTGCGGCAGTGCGGAAGGGGGTCGCATCCAGTATGCCTAACCTGATCATCGACGGCCGCGCCATGAGCGTGCCCGCGGGCACCACCATCGTGGAGGCGGCCCGGGAGGCCGGTGTCGCCATTCCCACCCTGTGCTACCTGAAAGACGTGAGCAACGTGGGCTCGTGCCGTGTGTGCGTGGTGGAGGTGGAGGGCACACCGGAGCTGGTGGCCGCCTGCAAGACCCCCGTGGCCGAGGCCATGCGCGTGCGCACCGACACCCCGCGGGTTATCGAGGCCCGGCGCCTCGCTTTGGACCTGGTCATTTCCAACCACGGCCTGAACTCCACCAACTTCTGCTTCAGTTGCCTGAAGAACGGCGACTGCGAGCTGCAGGACCTCTGCCGCGATCTGGGGGTGGAGGCGCCGAGCTTTCCCGCCCCCGAGAAGAACGCCCCGGTGCGGGACGCGAACCCGTTTCTGCGCTTCGACCCGCGGCTGTGCATCGGCTGTCAGCGCTGCGTGGGCGCCTGCAACAACCAGGCCCGCAACCACACGCTGCAAACGGTCCAGCGGGGCCTGCGCGCGGCCATCGAGGCCCCCTTCGCGCCCGACTGGCGCGCCACAGGCTGCGAGAGCTGCGGCTGCTGCGCGGCGGCCTGCCCCACCGGCGCCATCGTGGAGAAGCGCCGCGCCGACTATCGTTCCTGGGAAGTGAGCGCCGTGCGCACCACCTGCCCCCACTGCGCCACGGGTTGCCAGTACGACCTGCTCGTGAAAGACGGCCGCATCGTGGACACGCGCCCGGCCGACGGGCCCTCCAATCACGGCCGCCTCTGCGTGAAGGGCCGCTCGGGCAGCTTCGACTTCGTCCAGGCGCCCGACCGCCTCACCACGCCCCTCATCCGCAACCGCGCCACTGGGGCGCTAGAGCCGGCCGGCTGGGACGAGGCACTCGACTACGTGGCCGAGAACTTCAAGCGCATCATCGGCGAGACCGGCCCCGATTCCGTGGCCGCCTTCGCCTGCTCGCGCTCGGCCAACGAGGACATCTACCTGCTGCAGAAGATGGCGCGGGCCGCTTTCGGCACCAACAACGTGGACAACTGCGCCCGCGTGTGCCATGCCCCCACTGTGGCGGGCTTGGCCATCACGCTCGGCTCGGGCGCCATGACCAACACCATCGCCGATATCACCGACACGCCCGACGTCATCATGATGGTGGGCTCCAACATCGAGGAGGCCCACCCGGTCATCGGCATGCAGGTGCGCGCCGCCGTGGAGCACGGCAGCAAGCTCATCGTGGTGGATCCGCGCGACATCCGCATTGCCGAGAAAGCCGACATCCACCTGAAGCTGCGCCCCGGCACCAACGTGGCCTTCGCCAACGGCTTCGCCCGGGCGCTCATCCACGCCGGCCTGGCCGATGACGCCTTCATCGAGGAGCGCACCGAGGGCTTCGCCGCCTTCGCCGCCATGGTGGAGAGCTACACGCCCGAGCGCGTGGCCGAGATCTGCCACATCGATCCGGACGACCTGGTGGCGGCCGCCGAGCTGTACGGCCGGGCCGATACCGCCCCCATCATATACTGCCTCGGCGTGACCGAGCACTCCACGGGCACCGAGGGCGTCATGTCGCTTTCCAACATCGCCCTGGTGGCCGGCAAGCTGGGTCGCCCCGGCTGCGGCGTGAATCCCATCCGCGGCCAGAACAACGTGCAGGGCGCCTGCGACATGGGGGCCACCCCGGCCGACTTCCCGGGCTACCAGAAGGTGGCCAACCCCGAGGTGCGGGCCAAGTTCGAGGAAGCCTGGGGCGTGGCGCTACCGGAGAAGCCGGGGCTCATGGCCACCGAGTGCTTCGGCGCCATGAAGGACGGCCGCATCCGGGGCCTGTTCATCTTCGGCGAGGACCCGGTGCGCACCGACGCCGACACGAACCACGTGATGGGCGCCTTGAGGGCCCTGGACTTCCTCGTGGTGGACGACTTGTTCCTCACCGAGACGGCCGCGCTGGCCGACGTGGTGCTGCCCGGGCGCAGCTACGCCGAGAAGGAGGGCACCTTCACCAACACCGAGCGCCGCGTGCAGCGCATCCGCCCGGCCGTGGAAATCGAGGGAACGCGCCCCGATACCTGGATATTCACCGAGATCATGAACCGCATGGGCTACCCGCAGCCGCATTTGAGCCCGGCGGCCATCATGGACGAGGTGGCGCGCCTCACCCCCAGCTACGGCGGCATCAGCCACGAGCGCCTCGATAGCGCTGAAGTGGCCGGGCGCGGGCTGCAATGGCCCTGCCCCGCGGCGGATTCTCCGGGTACGCCCATCATGCACGTGGGCACCTTCAGCCGCGGGAAGGCGAAGTTCTCCGATGCGGAGTACCGCGCCTCCGACGAGCTGCCCTGCGACGAGTTTCCCCTCGTGCTCATGACCGGGCGCGTGCTGCACCACTACAACGCCTGCGCCATGACGGCCCGCACCGAGGGGCTCAACGCCATCGGCGATACGTCGTTCATCGAGCTGAACGACGCCGATGCGGCGGCCCTGGGCGTGGCCGACGGCGACCGGGTTCGGGTGGAAAGCCGCCGCGGATCGGTGGTCACCACGGCCCGCGTGTCGCCGAAGACCTCGCCGGGCGAGACGTGGATGCCCTTCCACTTCCAGGACGGCAACGCCAACTGGCTCACCAATGCGGCCCTGGACGACGTGTGCAAGGTGCCCGAGTACAAGGTGTGCGCCGTGGCCGTCAGACGGGCCGAGGCCTAAGGCACCCGGAGGGCGACGCCCCGCCGGCTCATGGGCATAGCGGCTCGCAAAGCCGATGAATCGCCTCATCAATGGGGGTGAGGCGATGGCGAACGTGGACAATTTATGGGAATGGGCCCCGGCGGCCCCCGGAGAGCGCGTTTCCGGGGGCCGTTTTCGCGTTCGCTGTGGGAAAATGCAGGGCGAGAGACAAGGTGTTAACAAGCTCATCTGAGGAGATCGTCACCTATGGAACTAACGCGGAGAAGTTTCCTTGCCGGAGCCGGGCTGGCCGCCGCGGCCGCGGCGACGTTTGCGCCAACGGGTGCCTGGGCCGATGACGAGACCGGCGCCGAGGCCCCCGCCGGGGGCGAGCAGGAGCGGCGCCCCATCGTCTGCGAGGGATGCCCGCTGGGGTGCACCGGGGTCATCGTCTGCGAGGATGGTGCGGCCCTTGCCGTTGTCGGCGACGAGGCCAATCCCTTCACGGGCGGAAAGCTGTGCGCCCGAGGCCAGCGGCTCTTGGACGCGCGGGAAGAGCGCGACCCGGCCACAGGCGAGAAGGCGGCCAATCCGCGCCGCCTGGCCACGCCGCGGGTGCGCCGCCCCGGCGCTGCGGAGTGGGAGGACATCTCGTGGGATATGGCCCTGGACGAGATCGCGGCCCTGGTGAAGAAAACCCGTGACGAGAGTTTTGTGGAATACGAGGGCGAGCTGCCCGTCATGCGCACCGAGGGCCTGGCCAGCTTCGGCGGCGCCAAACTGCTCGTGGAGGAGCAGTACCTGCTCGTGAAGGCCCTGCGCAGCTGGGGCGTCGTGCATCTGGACAGCGAGGCGGCCGGCGGCCGGCGCGTCTTCGGGGCCGGCGCCGAGGCCACCTTCGGCATCGCCGAGCCTTCTTCGGCTTTGAACGACATGGTGAACTCCCAGGTAATTCTCACGGTAGGCGCCGATCACGCTGCTTCCCAGCCCCTTACGGCCCGCTGGATCGAGCAGGCGCGCGATCGGGGCGCCCGCTGGATTGTGGTAGATCCGGTGCGCAGCCGCACGGCCGAGATGGCCGATACCCATGTGGCTCTGCGGCCCGGCACCGATATCGCCTTCTTCGGCGGCCTCGTGAAGTACATTCTGGATCACAGCCTCTGGCAGCCCGAGTACGTGCTGAACTACACGAGCGCCTCCTTCCTACTGGATGACGGCTTCGCCTTCGACAGCGGCAGCGGCCTGTTCCCCGGGTGGGATCCGTTCTCGGGCACCTACGACAAGGCGCACTGGGGCTGGCAGATCGACGGCGAGGAGACGTGGAACATGCGCTACGAGGGCGAGTTCGCCTGGGTGCGCGGCGAGGGCGTGCCCGTGTGGGCCATCCCCTCGACGCCGAAGCCGGTGCGCGACATCACGCTCCAGCATCCTTCCAGCACCTGGATGCGGCTTCAGGAGTTCTACGGGCGCTACGATCTGGACGCGGTGAGCGCCGTGTGCGGCGTGGATCGGGCCGTGCTGGAAGGGGTGTACGAGATCGTCGCCGCCACGGGGGCGCCCGATCGGGCGGCCAAGATCATCGCCGGGGCCGGGCTCGTGCAGCACGGCACGGGGGCCCAGGCCGCACGGGCTGCCTGCGTGGCCCAGCTGCTGCTTGGCAACGTGGGCCTGCCCGGGGGCGGCATCGCCTATGCCGGCGGCTCGGCGGGAGAGGCCACGGCCGATGTGGTGGGCCTGCGCCCCGACTGGTTACCGGGGGGCATGGCGTGGCCCACGACCGATGACGGTACGCTCCAGGCGTGGCTGGAGGCGCGGGTGGCCCCGGCTGGCTCCCACGCCCAAGATCCGAAGCGCCTCGTGTCCGTCTTGCGGGAATGGTGGGGCGCGGCGGCCACCCCCGAGAACGATTACGGCTACGACTGGCTGCCCAAGCGGGCGGCCGGCGCACAAGCCGATCTGTTCGCCGCCTTGGCGGCGGGAACGGTGCGCGGCTGCTTCACCTGGTCGGCCGACCTGCTGGCCGCGGCCCCCGGCGGCTTCAATGAGAGCACCCTGGGCTCGCTGGAATGGCTCGTGGCCGTGGAGAGCGCCCTGGACGATACGGCTTCGTTCTGGAACGCCCCGGGCGTGGACGCCGCGACGGTGGGCACGACGGTGTACGTGCTGCCCGCGGCCGCAGGTCCCGAGAAGGGCGGTCTGCGGGCGAGCGGCCGCATGGTGCAGCATGCCGACGCGGCCCTCGAGCCCTTTGGGGAGAGCCTCCCTGAACTCGCCGTCATTGGCGATCTGTGGCGCCGCGTGCGCAACCTCTACGACACGAAGGGGGGCACGGGGGCCGCGCCTCTGCTGAATGCCCAGTGGAACTATCTGGCAGACGAGAAGGTTGACCCGGCCCGGGTGGCCTGGGCCCTCAACGGCTATGTCGTGGAGGACAGCGACTTCGACAGCACCGCCGTGCGCCTCTTGGAGGGCCCCGACGGCCTGCGGGCCGACGGGACGGTGGCCTGCGCCGTGCCCGCTCTGGCCGGGTGCTGGAACAGCGTCGCCTCCCTCGAGAGGGCTGCCGAGCAGCCCGTGGGCCGGCGGGACGCTGCCGACGAGAGCGGGCTGGGGCTCTTTCCCCAGTGGGGCTTCACGTGGCCCGGCAACGTGCGCGTGCGCGGCAATCGGGCAAGCGCCAATCTGGCCGGCCAGCCCTGGGCGGCGGCCGATCTGCTCCATTGGGATGGCCAGAGCTGGGTCTTCATCGACCAGCCCGACTTCGCCGCCCTGCGCGACGGGCGTTGGCTCGCGCCGGACAACCGCGCCTTTCCGGGCCTGTGGGAAGAGACGGGGCTGCTCGCGTCCGACCGCCTGGGCGACGGGCCCCTGCCCGAGCATTACGAGCCGCTGGAATCGTCGTTGAACAACCGCCTGAACGGTTCCTATGCCTCGCCGGTTCTGATGGCGGCCGCCTCTCGGGCGGCATCGGCGACGGCTTCTGCCGAGGACAAGGGGGGAGCGGAGGCGGACGCGGCTGAGGGGACTGCCGATGGCGCCGCTGGCGCCGGAGCGGTGGATACCGCGGTGCAAGACGCCCTCGCGCCGGATTACCGTGCCATCGAGGTAGACCGGACGGCCTATCCCATCGTGGCGGTGGTGAACAACGGCCGGGGCGAGACGGCGGCCCTGCGCGGTCTTTCTGCGGCGGCCCGAGCCTTCGAGCCCGGTTGCTTCGTTGAGGTGTCACCGGCCCTGGCCCGCATTCGCAACCTGGCCACGGGGGATACTGTGCGGGTGTTCAACGAGCGCGGCTCCCTCGAGGTGCCGGTGCTCGTGACGGGACGCGTGGCCCCCTTCCCCTGCGAGGATAGCGAGGCCCACGTCATTTGCCTGAACGGCATGGCCCCGCGCACGGTGGCCTCGGCACCCCCGGAGGTTTCCGCCTGCTATTGGAACCGGCTCGCCCCCGCAGCCGCCGGAGCGGCCGCGGGGCGCGACGGCAAGGGGTTCCTCGTGAACATCGAGAAGGCCTAAGGGAGGGTCCATGGGAGAGAACGCCATTCTGTTTGACGGAAGCCGCTGTGTGGCCTGCCAGGCCTGCGCCATCGCCTGCAAGGAACGGCGCTGGCTGCCCCTGGCCGCCGAGCCCGGCAACGAGCCTGTGGCCGACGCCTACGAGCGCCCGGCCGACCTGGACGGATTCACGCCGCTGGCCATCGCGCTGACCGAGCGCGAGGTGTCGGGGCGCGGCCTGGTGTGGGAGGCGGCCCGCCGTGGCTGTGTTCGCTGCGCCGAGCCCCCCTGCGGCCAGGTGTGTCCTACCGGCGCCCTTGAGATCGTGGAAGGCGCCGGGCTGCTGGGCCCGGCAGCGGACCGTTGCGTGAGTTGCGGCCTGTGCGCCATGGTATGCCCCGTGGGCGCGCCTCATGGTTCGGGAGAGCACGGCCCGGTGCGCCTGTGCGACGGGTGTGCCAACCTGGTGGCCAACGGGGAGATGCCGGCCTGTGTGGCCGCGTGTCCCGTGGATGCCCTGACTTTCGGTCCGCGCGAGGAGGTGCTCGAGCGGGCCCAGGAGCGCGCCGCCGTGCTGCGGGAGCGCGGTTGGGACCGGGCCAGCGTGCTAGGTGCCTCCGAGCAGGGCGGCCATGGGATCGTGCAGGTGCTCAAGTACGGGGCAGAGGGTCATCTGAACGAGGCCTTCGCTACCGCAGGGGAAATTCCCTGGATCGCCGCGGCCCGTATGGCGGGGCCTGTGTCCCTGGCAGTGTTGGCGGCGGGGGCCGCCGGCGCCACGGTGGCCCTGGCTCGCGAGGCGAACCGCCTGCGCCGCGAGCGCTCCGAGGCCGTGCGCACGCCGTTGGCCATGGCTGCCGAGGGGGCCTCCTGGTGGCCGGTGGCCGAGGAGGGGGCCGGCATTTCCCCGGCGCCCACGGCCGAGGGCACTGCCGCCGATGGGACGGATGGCCCCTCGGCGGGGAGCGCCCTGGATGCCGCCCTGCGCAAGCGCGAGGCTCTGCGGGCCCGGGCCACGGCTGCCTCGCCGGCAGCTGCGGCCGCCGCTGCGGCAGCCGCAGCGGGAGAGGAGCCGCATCTTATCCCCGTTGCCTTCGAGGGTCGTCCGGCTGGCACCGAGGGCGATGCCGCCTGGAGCGCGCCGATGGAAGACGATGGTCTTGCCGGAGGCGCCGGTGCATCCGACGGTGCGGGCGAGAGCCCGGTCGCTGACGCGGACGCCGCCGGCGGGCTATCTCTGGTTGACGAGCGCGGCGCCACCAGCGAGATCCCTGTGGTTGACGAGTTGGGGGACACGGGGGAGATTCCCGTTATCGCCCTTACCGATGACGGGGCGGCCATTCCTGCCGGGTCGTTGACGGTCGAAGGCGGGGTCGGCGACGGGAGTGCTACAGGAGAGATTCCCGTAGTGGACGGCAAGAGCGCCACCGGCGAGCTCTACAACGTCGACGACTTCCGCCGCCTGCTCGCTGCCGACCTCGTTGCCCACCATCTCGCGAAGAAGGCCGCCGGTGTCGAAGAGGGAGATGCCGGCGAGGACGCGGTCGAGGAGGCCGGTCTCGACGGTGAGGGCGCGGTCGGGGAGGCCGATCCCGACGGGGAGGGCCCAGGTGGGGGAGCCAACCCCGACGGGGAGCTTCCGACTTCTTAGGATAGGGGCCCCGGTTCTCTAGAACGAGGCCCCCTTCTCTTTGAGGCGGCCCAGCTTGGCCTGCAGCTTGCGGTAATGGCGCTCCTCTTCGGCGGTCCAGGGGCCGAAGAGGGTGTCCCGCAGGGCGTCGCTCGCGCTTTGTCCCGCTCCCTCGCGCGGGAAGAGGAGCTCTTGGGCTCGGTTGTACAGAAAGACGCCGTCGAACAGCTCGCTTTCCTCCAACACGGCGAGGTTGTCGACGATCTGGTCGATGATCTTGTTGTGGTGCGCAGGATCGGTGGCGCGGGGCGTGGTGCCCAGAATGCGCATCACCTCATAGCGTATCTGGCAGCTTACCAGCGAGATCTCGGGCTTTACCGCCATAAGTGCCAAGGATACCCCGTAGCCGCGCCCGCGTAGCAGCGTCGCCGTCTCCATGGGCACCTCGGCCGTGCGCAGCGTGCCCTCGATGATGAGGTTGTAGCCCACGGCGGAAAGGGTGTCGACGAGGGCTTCCGTCATGCGACCTGCCCACGGCGCGGTGTAGCCGACCGCCTCGTCCCCGTAGGTCGCTTGGAGTTCGGGGAAGCGTGGGTGGAATTTACGGTAGTCGTCACCGTTTATGCTGATGATATTGCCGTCGTGGTTGGCGCGAATGATCTTGTGGAGCGTTGTCTTCCCAGCTCCGCTTTGCCCTCCGAGCAGATAAGCCTGTGGCGGTGATTCAAGATGGGGGCGGTAGGCGTTGAGGAGATTCCATCGCAGCTCTTCAAGAGTTGCGAGGAACTCCCCTTTGCTGAAATGGGCGAGGGTGTCATCCATATTAGGCCGCCTTTGCAAGTTGGGTTTCGAGCAGCTTCTGGAAGCCTATGAGCTGCCCGCGAATCTCGCCTAAGGAGTCTCGGTTCCCGCTCTCCTCGGAGAGAATAGCGGGAACGAGTCGGGCCACCTGTTGCTCGATGTCGTCGTAGACCATGGCGAGAGCGCTGTCTCCGTTGGCCCGTGCTGCGGCCCGGGCACGGGATATCTGCGCCATAACGTCCCATGCGGTTTCGTTGAGCACCTCCTGCTGCAGGGTAAGCTCGTAGATGTCGGTCATGTCCATGATCTCTCCCTCCTCGTCGAACGTTATTTCCGCGTACACGATCTTCTCGACCGATGCGCGCTGTTTGGGTGTGAGTGCATCGCCGTCGCGTTCGAGGCAGCCGGCCATGAACTCGGGGATCATGGCGGCGCGAATGAGGTTGGCATTGGCCTTGGTGGGGGCGATCCCGCTCTCGTAGCGCGTGATGCTGGCCTCGCCGATGCCGAGCAGGCGCGCGAAAGCCTGCTGTGAGAGGCCGTAGCGCTTGCGGATCTCCTTGATTTGCCGGGACATGTTAAGCTCGCTCATGATATTCCAATCTATCGATTGCTTATCTGAGCCGATTGTATCATCAATTTAAGAAAAAAGATCGAGAAAAATAATAATTTTGGGGTAAAATTGCCCTCAATTTCCAATCAAAAGATAGTATATCATACGCGATAGCCCGAAGAGAGCAAGGCTCCCCGAAGCCGGCACCCTCCTCAAAAAGCCGGCGGCCCGCACGAATGCGCGCGGGCCGCCGGGGGCTATCGGAGACCGACGAGCCTATTCGCCGATGGGCTCCAAGGTGAACAGTTTGGGGGCATCCGACGTCTCGTCCAGAACCGCTTCCTTTCCCTGCGGGCCCGCGACGTCCCAGGCCGCGAGGTACTCGGACAGAAACTCCGGGCACTTTTCCTCGAAGTCAGCAGCCATGGCGATGCGGTAGGCCTGCTCCTGCGTGCTACCGTCGTCGAAGGTGGCCGTGAGCGTGATGATCGAGCCGTCGAGAACCCGTGCGGCCTCCGCGTAGCCCTCGACCGCATAGGGGTCGGCGTCGCACTCGGCGGGATAGGGCGCGATGACGTAGAGGCGCGTGAAGGCCGTCGCGGCGGTTCCGCCGTCCCCGTAGGTGAGGGTGAACGAGGGGCCGTGCTCGACGACCTGCTGCGGATCCTCTCCGGCCGCTGTCAGCTGATCGACTTCTTGCCAGTCGAAGTACTCGAAGAAGGCGTTCTCGTTGTCGATGCAGTATGAGACCGAGGCGAGGTTCGACCCCTCGCACCGGGCATCGAAGTTGAAGTAGGTCAGGGCCTCTCCGGGCGCCAGCAGCTCTCCGAACACGGGATCGCCCTGCCAGCTCTCCCAGCTGGTCACGAAGGCGGGGTGGAGCCAGTTGATGCCGAGGGGATCGCCTGAGGCGATGGGGACGTTCGCCTCCTCCGCCTCGTCGGCCCACGCCTTCAGCACGAAGAAGTTCCTCGTCGGCGAGCCTGCCGCTTTGCCGGCGCCACCGTCTGCCTGCTGCTGGATTGGGGATGCGGCGGGGTCGGCGCCTTGCGGGCCGCCGGCTCCCAGGGCGATGGTCCCGGCGCCCGCCAAAATGAGAACAGCGGCGCTCGCCGCGGCGACGGCGTAGCGGGCAGCGCGGCGGGGACGTCGCAGCGGGCTGAACGCCCTCGGTCCCTCGGCGTTCGCGCCTGGGCCTTCCGCGCGCCGGGCTTGCTCCACGTTTACTGCCCTGCGGGCTTCGAGGGTCTCTTGCAGCCGCGCCTGGGCCGTGGCCGGAACCCGCTCGGCGCGGACGGCCGAGGCGTACTGCTTGAGGAAGTCGTCCACTTTCGCCGAGGGCTCCCGGCGGTTTCCGAGATCGTCGCGGCGGGGATTGGCCGGTTGGTCATTGCTCATAGCTGAGCCTCCTTTTCTCTGTCGGGGCGGAGCAGGTTGGCGTCGCGCGGCGGGGTCGACGTGCGGTGCGGGAGTCCGCTGTGCGCCGGATCGCGGCCGTTCGAGCCGTCGAGCAGGTCGCGCAGGGCCTCCCGGGCACGGTGCAGGCGCATGCGCACCGCGCCGGGCGTGCATGCCAGGGCGCGGGCGATTTCCGCCGTGCTGAGCTCTTCGACGTAGAAGAGGTTGACGACGGTGCGCTGGTCCTCGGGGAGAAGGCCCACGGTATCCCACAGATCCGAGAAGCGGTCTTCCGGGTCGTTGGGCGCGCCTGCTCCTCGGGGCGCCGCTTGCGCCAGTTTGCGCTCCGCCTCTTCGCGGTGATCGTCGAGCGAATCGGTGGCGTGCCGAGTGCGGGCGCGGAGACGGTCGCGGGATTGGTTCACCGTTACCCGGATGAGCCATGCCTTCAGGTGTTCGTCGCTCTCGAAGGCGCGCGGCTTGTCGAGAAGCTTCAGGAACACGTCCTGGTAGACATCCTCGGCATCGGCGCGGGAGCCCGTTTGGCCGAGGGCCACCCGCCACACCGTGTCTCCCCACCGCGCCAGCGCCCGCTCCGCCACGCTCGCCTCCTGCTTTCCATGTAAGGGTGTTCGCATGCTTACCTCCTTGCCTTCAATACGAACGGGGAGGGGAAAATGTCACGGCGTTCGGGAAAAACTCGCTGGGGCCCCAAAAAAGCACCTCCGAAAGGTCCTCCGCAACGGAAAAGCGGCCCCCGTGGGGACCGCTTCCGAAGAGAGTGACGCTTGTCGCTTGCCGTGGCGCGCCGGCGGCTGGCTGGGCCTCGTCGCCGGCCGCGTGCCGCTTAGTCGCGGGTGAGCTTGCGGTGCAGGCGGTGGGGCTTGGCGGCCTCCTTACCGAGGCGCGCCTCGCGATCTTCCTGGTAGCTCTCGAAGTTACCCTCGAAGAAGTGCCAGCGGCCGGGGTTCTCGTCATCGCCCTCCCAGGCCAGGATGTGGGTGGCGATGCGGTCGAGGAACATGCGGTCGTGGCTGACGACCACCGAGCAGCCGGGGAAGTCGAGCAGGGCCGCCTCCAGGCTGGACAGCGTCTCCACGTCCAGGTCGTTGGTGGGCTCGTCCAGAAGCAGGAGGTTTCCGCCCTCCTTCAGGGTGAGGGCCAGATTCAGGCGGTTGCGCTCGCCGCCCGACAGCACGCCCGCGGGCTTCTGCTGGTCGGCGCCTTTGAAGCCGAAGGCCGCCACATAGGCACGGGAGGGAATCTCGGTCTCGCCGACCATCATGTAGTCGGTGCCCCCCGACACCACTTCCCACAGCTTCGTGTTCGGGTCAATGCCCTCGCGGTTCTGATCCACGTAGGAGATCTTCACGGTCTCGCCGAGCTCCAACTCGCCGCTGGTGAGGGGCTCCAGGCCCACGATGGTCTTGAACAGGGTGGTCTTGCCCACGCCGTTGGGGCCGATCACACCCACGATGCCGTTGCGGGGCAGCTCGAAAGACAAGTCGTCGATGAGCACGCGGCCGTCGAACTCCTTGTGCAGGTTCTTCGCCACGAGCACCTTGGAACCCAGGCGCGGACCCACGGGGATCTGGATCTCGGCGAAGTCGAGCTTTTTGGCGCGGGCCGCCTCGGCCACCATGGCCTCGTAGTTCGCCAGGCGGGCCTTGGACTTGGCCTGACGCGCCTTGGGGGAGGAGCGCACCCATTCCAGCTCCTTCTCCATGCGACGGGCCAGCTTCGCCTGGGCCTGGCCCTGGGCGGCGATGCGGGCGGCCTTGGTTTCCAGGTAGGTGGAGTAGTTGCCCTTGTAGGGGAACAGCTGCCCGCGGTCCACCTCGCAGATCCACTCGGCCACGTGGTCGAGGAAGTAGCGGTCGTGGGTGACGGCCAGCACCGCGCCCGGATAGTTCTTGAGGAACTGCTCGAGCCACAGCACGCTTTCGGCATCCAGGTGGTTGGTGGGCTCGTCCAAAAGCAGCAGGTCGGGGGCCTCCAGCAGCAGGCGGCACAGGGCCACGCGACGGCGCTCGCCGCCCGAGAGGATAGTCACGGGCGCGTCGGGGTCGGGGCACTGCAGCGCGTCCATGGCCTGGGAGAGCTGGGAATCCAGATCCCACCCGTTGGCGGCATCGATCTCGTCCTGGAGCTTGCCCATCTCGTCCATGAGCGCGTCGAAGTCGGCGTCCGGCGCGGCCATCTCCTCGCCGATCTCGTTGAAGCGGGCCACCTTGGCCAGCACGTCGGCAAAGGCCATCTGGATGTTCTCCAGGACGGTCTTGTTTTCATCCAGCGGCGGCTCCTGCTGCAGGATGCCCACGGTGTAGCCGGGCGTGAGCCGTGCGTCGCCGTTGGACACCTCTTCCAGCCCCGCCATCACCTTCAGCAGGGTAGACTTGCCCATGCCGTTGGGGCCCACGACGCCGATCTTCGCGCCGGGGTAGAACGACAGGGTGACGTCATCGAGGATGACCTTGTCGCCCACGGCCTTGCGCGCCTGATACATTTGGTAGATGAACTCTGCCATAGTGCTCCTGTTCCATCGGTGGCTGGCACGGGCCGAGCCAGCGGATTTCCATTGCGTAGGGGGTATTGTCGCAGATGACGGTCGCCCGTGCCACGGCGTTGTGTCATACTGTGGTAAATCTGCGTGACGAGGGAGGTTGAGATGCACCGTATCCTGTTCGTGTGCCACGGCAATATCTGCCGATCCACCATGGCGGAGTTCGTGCTGAAGGATATGGTGGCCGCCCGCGGTGCGGCCGATGAGTTCTGTATTGCCTCGGCCGCAACGAGCACCGAAGAGATTGGGAACCCCGTGCACCCCGGCACCCAGCGGATGCTGAGGGGGCACGGTATCGGCGGCTTCCAGGCCAAGCGGGCCCGGCAGCTCACGCCGGTTGACTATAACGACTTCGATCTGATCATCGGCATGGATGCGGCGAACATTCGCAACATGAACCGCATGCTCGGTGGCGATCCCGACGGTAAGATCCACAAGCTGCTGGAATTCGCCGGCTCTGTGCGCGATGTGGCCGACCCCTGGTACACCGGTGATTTCGAGACCACTTACGACGACGTGCTCGCTGGCTGTAAGGGGCTGCTGGCGCATCTGGGACGCTAGGCGGCCTGGCCGCATGGCCTGCGGCTCGGATGGCGGAGCGGCTATTTCCCCAGGAGGTGGCGGACGGCGGCCACGGGGTGGTGGAGCATCATCCGGGGGCCGGCATAGCGCATGATGGCGCGGATGCGCTCGCGCTCGGCGGGGGCATAGCAGTGGTTGCCGCACGCCTCGCAGCTGGTCTTGTGAGCCATGGAGCGGCAGCGCTCGGTGCGGCGCACGCAGTACTCGTCGATGGCCTTGCAATCGGGGCAGATGCGCTCGCCGCTGAAGCTTATCTCGGTGCGGTTCGCGCGACCGTGGTTCCCGGCGCAGTAGAGCGCCACCATCTGGGAGATGGTGCGCTGCTCGCGCTCGCGGCGGCGGGCGACGGCGGGGGTGTCGGGAGTGCGTGCCATGGGCGCTACCTTAGCAGATGGCGCGGGCCGCGGCGGCGGGGGAGCGCCGTTTGCGGAAAGTTCACAGGAGGCGCTGCAGCACGACGTAACGGTTGAGGTCGCCGTGCCTGCCGTCGGCCGAGAAGCGGATGATCTCGCGGCAGGGCAGCGAGAACCCGGCGATCAGGCCGTCGATTTCCCCGTCGGTCGCGTGATGGCAGAAGCGGTAGACGTCCTCGGCGTGCTGCCAGCCGAGCAGGTAGTCGCCCGGGGCGAAGGCGGGCAGGCCGTGGGTCTCCCTTCCCCGGTCGGTAACGGCCGCGGCCTTGGCGGCGATGCGCCCGTCGCGCAGGAACTGCCAGAACGACACCAGGAGAAAGCCGCCGGGACGCACGGCTTTCGCAAGGCCGTCCAGCAGGGCGCGGCGTTGGGCCGGCGAGGCCAGGTGGTGCATGAACCCGAAGGCTGCGGCCATGTCGCACGTGCCGAGGGGAAGGTGGCGCTCCAGGTCGTCGTCGATGAGGGCGTCGGCGATGTCAAGGGGGCGGAACTCGAGCGTCACGGGGGCCGGAGCCGGCACGTGCTGTGCGGTCTCGGCGGGTCTGGCGGTCTGGGCCCCACGGCTCGCGGCGCCTCTTCCTCCCTCCGCCTCCGCGCCTGTGCGGGGCGCTCCGTCCGCATGCGGCGCTCCCGCTTCGACGAGGGGGCCGCAGTTGTCCAGGGCGATGACAGATAGCGGGCCTGCTGAGCGTTCGGCGAGGAATCGCTCGAAGCGCAGGTTGCCGCACCCCAGATCGAGCAGGCGCAGGGGCCTGCCAAGAAGGTCGGGGTCGGCCGCGGCCACGGCGGCGAGCGCCCGATCCCACCCGTCCCAGGGGGCTTGGCGCGTAGCTGAGAAGGAGGCGGCCTTCTGGGCGTAGAAGTCGGTCGTGAGGGCGTTCAGGCGCCGCAGGGTATCGCTGTCGTAACTCATAGGGGTCGCCTTTGGTAGAGGCCGGCGTCCTTGAAGCCGAGGCGCCGGTAGTAGGCGCGGGTGCCCACGGCGCTGATGACGTTCACGGCGGCAAAGCCCGCCTCGGCGGCCTGGCGGCAGGCCTCTTCCACAAGGGCCCTTCCGAGCCCCAGATGCTGGGTTCCCTCGCCGGTTCGGTGCAGGGCGGCCACCTTCCCGTACACATGCACCTCCCGGATCATGGCCTCGCCCGGAACGGGGAAGCCGTCTGGGCCCTCGCGGTCCTTCGCGCCCATCTCACCTGCGGGCTTGCCCGGGGCGGGGGAGCCGTCCGGTTGCCCGGGGTCATCCGCGACGGCGAGCTCCAGGGCCTCCTCCCGCGGCAGCGACAGGCGGCAGAAGCCGGCGATCTTGCCCGCGGGGGTGACCCACTGGAGGAAGCGCTCCTCGCTCACGGTGGTGATGTAGGGAACGGTCTCCAGGGAAAGCGCATCGGTGTCGGCTCCCTCCACGGAGATCTCCCGGCTGCGAATCTCCCGCACCGGCTCGCCCGCGGCCGCTACGGCCGCCTCCACCACCTGGCGCAGGTTCGTCTTCTTGTTGCCCACGAGAATGTCGGTGGCCGATATGTCGCGGATCATGCGGGAGATGCGCGTGAAGGGGGGCGTGGCCAGCACATCGGCCGCGAGCACCCCCACGAGCTCCTCCTCCGTGTAGGGGCGCCAAGCGCCGTCGCGGAAGCGGTCGGTGAGTGCGGCGCTGGCCACGAGGCAGCAGGGGTAGAGCTTCACTTCGTCGGGGAGGAAGGCCGCCTCGGTGACAAGGCGCCGGTAGTCGGCAACGTCGGCCTCGGGCGTGGCGCCGAGCAGGTTCACCATGAAGTGCACGTGGCTCTTGAAGCCGAACAGGCACAGCAGGGCCATGGCGCGGGCGATGGACTCGACAGTGAGGGCACGGCCGTTGACTGCGAGCACCTCGTCGCTCAGGCTCTGGATACCGATCTGCACCTTGGTGCAGCCCAGGGCCCGCAGGGTGCGGCAGCTGGCAGCCGTGACCAGGTCGGGCCGCGTCTCCACCACGAGTCCCACGACGCGCTTGGCCGCCTCCTCGTTGGCGCGGTGCAGGGCCGCGAGGTCCTCCCAGGAGAGGTCCTGCTGCTCAGGCGCGGGGGCTTTCTCCTCGTTTCCCCACAGCGGCCCCCAGGCCTCGTTGTACGTGAGCTCGCCGCTATCGATGCGCGCCTGAAGCGGTGCGGTCAGGGCCGCCAGCTCGTCGCGGTCGCGGGGGCGGCCCTGGCTCTCGTAGTGGGCCCGGCGCACCGCGGCCCCGGCCGCCCGCTCATCGTCGGGCAGGTTCAGGGCGCGGAACAGCTCGCCAACAAACCAGCGCTGGTAGGCCTCGGGGTAGTCGCTCCAGGTGCCCCCGAGTACGATGAGTTCCACCTTGTCGGTGACATGCCCCATGGCCGTGAGCGCCCGCAGCCGCGCCTCCACCTGGAGGAAGGGGTCGAACCAGCAGCGCTCGGCCCGCTGGCAGGCGGGCTCGTCGGCCAGGTAGCTCTTGGGCATGCGGATGTCGCTGGGGCAGAAGACGCACGCCCCCGAACAGGGCCAGGGCTTCGTGAGCACGGTAATGGTGGCCACGCCCGAGGCGGTGCGCCGCGGCTTGGCCTGCAAAAGGCGCATAAGGGCCGCATCGGTCGCCTCGCCTACGTTCCACGACCGCCAACGTTCGGGGTCGTCGGCCTTCACCTTCAGGTAGAAGGGCAGAAGCCGCCGCTTCGCCACCCGGCGCGTCCCATCGTGGGCGGCTCGGTTGTGGCGGCGCACCAATTTGTCGAGCCAGGCGGCGTCAACGTCCTGGCCCGCATCCAGGGCGGCGATTATTTCGAGCAGGGCCTCTTCCAACTACAGGGCGGCTTTGATGGCGGACAGCAGCTCGTCGTAGGTTTCCAGGGCCGGCAGCTCGGGGTGCTCGGCCTTGATGGCGTCGGTGGAGCGGAACAGGAAACCGGCCTTCGAGTTCAAGATCATGCCCAAATCGTTGTGGGAGTCGCCGGCTGCGATGGTCTGAATGCCGCAGGAGTGCAGCGCCCGCACGGTGGTGAGCTTGCTCTCGGGGCAGCGCATGCGGAAGTCGGTGATGGCGCCGCCCTCGTCCACCACGAGTTCGTTGCAGAACAGGGTGGGCCACCCCAGTTTCTCCATGAGGGGCCGGGCGAACTGCTCGAAGGTGTCGGAGATGATGATGACCTGGGTGAGGGAGCGCAGCTCATCGAGGAAGGCCCGGGCGCCTTCCATGGGCTCGATCTTCGCGATGGTGGCCTGCACGTCGGCCAGGCCCAGGCCGTGCTCGGCCAGGATGCCGAGGCGGAAGGCCATGAGCTTGTCGTAGTCCGGCTCGTCGCGGGTGGTGCGGGCAAGCTCGGGAATGCCCGCTTCCTCGGCGAAGGCGATCCAGATCTCCGGTACCAGCACGCCTTCTAGGTCGAGGCATACAACGTTCATGGCGCAACTCCTAACGGTTGGGGAACGAACTCTAGGGGAAGGGTATCCGATAAGCGCCCCGGTCACTATCGGGAGCGGGGAATTCTCCGCAGAAGGTTGCGGTTGCGATGGCTCGGAAACGGAAGGGGGCATCTGGCCGAGCCGCGGACCGCCAACCCGGCCTCCCCTGCTATACTGGACAAGTTTGCTTGACGAGCCTGAGGACGCGACGGGAGAGACCATGTACGAGCCGAACCCCATATTCGCCGCCGACTTGGCGGTGCCCGCGGTCATCCGCGAAGCGCCGGGCGTCTTCCTGCAGGGCCGTCGCATCCGCTCGCTCGTCTTCTCCACCGACCTGGCCGTCATCTGCCATTGCAACGCCGACGCGGTGCTGGCCGTGTACCCCTTCACCTGCCAGCCGGCCATCACCCAGGCCCTCGTGGCCGCCTCCCAGCGCCCGGTGCTCAACGGCGTGGGCGGCTCCATCACCCACGGAGAGCGCTGCGTGGAGGTGGCCCTGCACTCCGAGATGCAGGGGGTGGCCGCCGTGGTGGTGAACACCTCCATTCCCGTGGAGACCGTGAGCGCTCTCACCGAGCGGCTGAACGTGCCGGTGGTGGTGACCATCTGCGCCGACGACGCCCAGGCCGCCCGCCAGATCGCGGCGGGGGCGGACATGGTGAACGTGGCCGCCGGTGCCGCCACGGCCGCCGTGGTGGAGGCCCTGCGCGCTCGCTATCCCGAGCTTCCCATCATTGCCACGGGCGGCCCCACCGAGGCCTCGGTGGCGGCCACCATCGCCGCCGGTGCCGACGCCATCAGCTGGACCCCGCCGGATATCCGCGAGCTGGAGCGGGCCGTCATGGAGAAGGCGCGCCGCCTCGCGGCCGAGCAGGGCGCCTCCTAGTCCTTCAGCATGCGCTTTACGAGGTAGCCCTCGCGGATGCCGTACTTGCACACGACCATCTCGCCGGCCCCGAGGGCCTCCATGAGGGTGCGCAGGATGACCATGCCGGGCACGAGGGTGTGCACGCGGTCGGGGCAGGCCTTCGCGGCTCCGTGGGCGAAGGCGCCGCGGTCGCTTTCCAGCAGATCGAACAGGGCGTCCAGGGAGGCCCGCTCGATGAGCGGCGGCTTCGCGGGCAGGCCCAAGGCCTGGGCCTGCATCTTCACGACGGCCCGCACCGAGCCGCCGATGCCGTAGAGGCGCTCGCCACGCAGCTGCTCGCGGCTCTGCTCGCTGAGGTGCTCCAGATGGGAGAGCAGCCCTTCGGCGATGGCCCGGCACTCCGCGGTCTCGGGCAAGATAACGGCCACGAACTGCGCATAGGAGGACACGCTGCCCTGGGGCAGGCTCGTGCTGGCCCCGTGGCGGGGGCGCTGCCCGTGCTCGTTCAAGGCTGTGAGCTCGGTGGAGCCGCCACCGATGTCCACGAGGGTTCCCCGTCCCAGCTCTTGGCCGATGCGGGCCCCGGCCAGGCCGAGATCGGCCTCCTCTTCCCCCGACAGAAGGAAGATGGGGTGCTCGATGGCCTCCTCGATGGCGGCCACGGCGAAGGCGGAGTTCGCGCAGTTGCGCAACACGGCGGTGGCGAAGATGTCCACCCGGTCGCAGGAGAGGTTGCGGGCGATCTTCAGGTGGTCGCCGAGAATGGCGGCGGCCCGCTCGATGCCGGCAGTGCTGAACTGCCCGTCGACGACGTAGGCCGACAACCCCGCCATCTTCTTCTCGTCTGCGAGGATGCGGAAGGGCTTGGGGGCGGCTGCGTCCTTGCGGGCCTCGTAGATGACCAGTCGCACGGAATTCGATCCGAGGTCGATGACGCCAAGTCGGGCCATGGGGCTCCTTTCGCGGGGAGGGGTGCTCGCTCCCATTGTACCGCGGGAGGGCGCAAACAAGGGCCGTCCGCGCTGTGGAGGAGAGTCGGACGGCCCTTGGAAGGAGGGGGAGGTTGCGTCAGTTGGCGATGACCACCCGGTAGTGCGCGTTGTCGCCGCAGCAGGTTTGCAGAATGATGGACTCCCCGTAGTCGGTCACGTGGGATTGGATATCCTCCCAGTAGGTGTCGTCGGGCACGATGAACTCGTCCACCACGTAGTAGGTGCGCGCGTTGCCGTCGCTGTCGCAGACGGTCACGGGGTCGCCGTTCTTCAGGGTCATGACGCAGGTGAAGGAGCCGGGGTTATGACCGATGAAGTAGCCCCAGCTGCCGTCGGTGGTGCTGTCGGAGCCCATCCACAGCCCGGCGCCCGAGGAGGGGGCCGAGGCGGTCTCGTAGGAGGGAACGTAGCCCATGACGTCGCCGTTCACGTTGATGGTGGCCGCCGCCATGGCGTCGGGCTCGGTCACTTCCTCCGGCGAGATGGTCTCGAGGGGATGCTCGACGTCCACGGGCTCCACATCGACGGCCTCCTCCTCGGCCACTTCCGGAGCCGTCTCGGCCGCCGCGGCGTTCTCGGCGGGGGAATCCTCGGCGGCCGCCCCGTCGTCGCGGTTGTGGTCGCGGGCCAGTTGAGCCCGTTCGGCAACGGCCTGGAGGGCCAGCTGGTCGTGGACGGCATCGAATTCCGTAGCCATGGCCACGGCCTCTTCCTGGTCTTCGTATATGATGATGGAGGCCACCTGCTTGGTGATGGAGGTGTCCTGGGCCTTCTCGGGCATGGGGCGCGTCGCGGGATCGGCGGGCTCCAGGGCGAAGGCGAGGCCGCCGGCCAGGCACAGAGCCGCCACCGATGTGAGCGATGCCGCCAGAACCTTCGGTGCCTTCATAACCTGCTTCCTTTCACGAGGGGCCCCGACTGGGCAAGGGCTTTGCGGGGTCGGTCGGGCGGGAGTGTGGTGGCGTCGCGGCGAGGGGAGCGCCGGGGGCCGTCCGTCGAGGATTATCATAGGGTGAAAAGGTAAGAAATAGGCTCTGATCGGGTATTTGTTTGAAGCCTGTTCGGCCCGGTTCATATTCGTGGCACATTGCCATCGTTCCGTGGCAGTGCCGTTGGGCCGCCGTTGCCGTTGTTGACGCTGCGCAAACAGAAGCGGCCCCGATTGAGGAGGAATGAAGGAGGGGGCCCGAGGCGGTCGCGGGTGACCGAGCGGGCCATCCGGCCGTAGAAAATTAGCGAAGAGCGGGCGTTTTCTCGCAGATCGCCGGCGGCTTCCCCTATAATATATCGGCTGAGAATTCCAACGGAAGCAACCGCGCGACCGTGCCGGCAGGCCGCAAGCGCACCGACGAACGAGCTCGAAACGCACGACAGACGAACAGAGGTTGATCTCCATGGGAACCTACGAAGACGATTACGGCGCTTCTGAGGGCGCGACCGAGCATCCGCAGGCGGCTGCCGGTGCCCCCTGCGCCGCGCAAGGGTCGCGCGGCAAGATAACCACCCGCCCCTCCCGCGAGAGCATTCTGCAATCCTACGCCTCCCAAGACGAGATGCGCGCACGCAACGCGCGGCTGCGCTCCCAGCAAGCGGCCCAGTCCACGGCGGCCAGCGCGGCCCAGCGCAACGCCGACCGCCTGGCGCGCCAGGAGGCTCTGGCGGCCCAGCAGCGCGAGCAGGAGGCCTATCGCGCCCAGCGCGAAGCCGATCGCGCCGCCCGTCGGGCCCAGCGCGGCGGCACGCCCCCGACGGCCTCGGCCCCGGCGACCCGCCGCACCCGCGTGGTGCCCCCGCTGTCCTCCCAGGAGAGCTACGATTTGACCCGTTCCTCCATGGAGAGCTACGAGCGGGCTCGCGCCTCTCGCGACGCCCTGTCCGAGACGCGCCGGGGCCGCGCCCTCAACCGCGAGGTCATCGACGGCCGCGGCAGCATCGATTCCCGCACCTTCAACGAGAGCCACCAGATCTCCGCCTACTCCCGCGACGAGCGCGACCGCCACGATCCCATGGTGGACACCGTGGAGGCCCGCACCACCTGGCGCAGCCGGGCGGGTCAGGGCTTCGACGGTGCCGTGGATCCGGCGGGGGCCCACGCCATGCCGGCGCCCCTGCGCCCCCGGGGCTCCCGGGCGAGCGACGTGGGATTTTCCGGGGTCATGAGCGGTCGGGCGAACTACAGCGCCCCCGCCTCGGGGCCGTTGGCCGCCCTTCCCACCTTCCTGAAAGTGACCATTCCCGTCATTGTTATACTACTGGCCGTTATCATCTATCTGGTGGTGTTTTAGAAAAGGCAGCCCATGTACGCGAAGCCCACGTGCCCGACCCCGCTTAAGATCGTCATCCTGGCCATTATCGCCATTGAGCTGGCCTTCATCGGCTTCACCCTGGTGACCGAGGCCCGTGCGGGCGAGGGGGGCGCCCCCGCTCCCGAGGAAACCGCCCAGCCGGCCCCCGCCCCCGCCGACAACCATGCGCCCGACGCGGCCGCTCCCGAGGCCGGCGCCGATGCCGCGGCTCCCGAGCCGGTGACGCTGACCGTCACCTTCGCCGGCGACTGCACCCTGGGCTCCGACGTGAACTTCGACGGCTCCCGTAGCTTCAACTCCAAGTACGCCGAGGTGCAGGATCCCGCCTACTTCCTGCAGAATGTGGCCGAGCTGTTCGGTGCCGACGACCTGACCGTGGTGAATATGGAGGGCGTGCTGACCGAGGGGGGCGAGCGTGCCGATAAGGAGTTCGCCTTCCGCGGCAAGCCCGAGTACAGCAAGATCCTCTCCACTGCTTCGGTGGAGGGCGCCTCGGTGGCCAACAACCACTCCAAGGACTACGGCGAGGACAGCTACAACGACACCATCGAGGCCCTCGAGGGCGACAACGTGAAGACCTTCGGCTACGACCGCATCGCGTACTTCGACGTGAAGGGCGTGAAGGTGGCGCTCGTGGGCGCTTACTTCCCCGAGGACAGCGACGACAATGAGAAGCAGATGACCGACAACATCGCCGCGGCCCGCGCCGAGGGCGCGCAGCTGGTGCTGGTGTACGTGCATTGGGGCATCGAGCGCGACTACGATCCCTCTACCGATCAGATGAACATGGGCCGGGCGGCCATCGATGCCGGCGCCGATCTGGTGGTGGGGTCGCACCCCCATGTCATTCAGGGCTGGGAGGTCTACCAGGGCCGCTACATCGTGTATAGCCTCGGCAACTTCTGCTTCGGCGGCAACAGCAATCCCGAGGACAAGGACTGCATGCTCTTCCAGCAGACCTTCACCGTGACCGGCAACGAGGTGGCGAAGAACAACGACGTGGACTTCATTGCCTGCTCGGTGTCGTCGGAGTCCGACCGCAACACCTACCAGCCCACCATCGCCGAGGGCGACGAGAAGGCCCGCATCGATGCGAAGATCCAGGAGTCCACCGACAAGATAGCCGCGGCTGCCGCCGAACTGGACGGCGCCGGCGATACGGCTGACGGAGATGCTGCCGGCGAGGGCGAAGGCGCCTCGGACGCCGCCGAGGGCGACGGTGCGCAGGACGAGAGCGCCGCTTAGGCTTTGCCTGCAATGGGACTATGGAAGAGGCCCGCTCGTCGAGCGGGCCTCTGTGCGTTCGGGGGCTTTCGGCTTGGATGCTAGATGCGGAAGGCGCAGGCGCCGGCGGTGAGCCCTCCGCCGAAGCCGGCCATGAGCGCGATGTCGCCGACGGCGAGCTTTCCTTCCACGAGCGCCTCGTTCAGGGCGATAAGGGCGCTTGCTCCCGACACGTTGCCCGTGTGGTCGATAGTCACCTGGAAGCGTTCCGAGGGCATGCCCATCTTCTTCGCGGCATAGCGGATGATGCGCTCGTTGGCCTGGTGCGGCACGTAGAGCGTCACGTCCTCGGGGGAAAGTTGGGCCCGGGAGAGCGCCTCCTCGATGCAGCGCACCATGGCCGAGGTGGCGAACTTGAACACCGCCTGGCCGGCCATGCGCATGTAGGGATCGCAGGGCGCCTCAGCGGCCGCGCGGGCGGCCTCGTCACTGACGGCGTCGAAGGGCAGCGGCCGGTCGCAGAAGGCGCTGTCGCACCACAGCACGTGATCGGTGTCGTCGGTGTTCTCCATGTAGCTGGACAGCATCCCGTCCGCGTCCTCGCGCCATTCCATCACCACGGCGCCAGCCCCGTCGCCGAACAGGATGCAGGTGGCGCGATCGTCCCAGTCCACCAGGCGACTGAGGCGCTCGGTGGCCACTACCAGGATGCGGCGCAAGGGGTTGCGGCGCGGCGGCCGGCCCGCGGCCTTTGCGGCGGCGATGTCGGCGGCCGAGGCTGCCAGCAGCATGTCGGCAGTGGAGGTGCCGTAGACGCAGCCCGAGCAGGCGCAGGACATGTCGTAGCACACGGCGTTTACCGCGCCGATGCGCTCGCGGATGAGGGCCGCCTGGGAGGGGAAGGCCGCGTCGGGCGTGAGGGTGGGGCAGATGATCATGTCGAGGGAGGCCGGGTCGATGGCGCCCTCCTCGCGCTGCCAGCCGCCCTCGGCCTGGCCGAGAGCCCGCAGCGCCGCCTCGGCGCCCAGGTCGGTGCCGGTCTCGTGCACGGCGATGGCGCGGGTGTGGATGCCCGTGCGGGGCACGATCCACTCGTCGGTGGTGTCCACGATCTGGCCGAGCTCGTCGTTGGTGACGATGCGCGCCGGCAAAGACTTCCCCGAACCGATAATTACGCTGCCCACAGCTGTTCCTTTCCCGACAAATGCCCGTTCCTGCGCTATGATACTGACCGCATTAAAGGCAAGCTTCTCCATCAGCAATAAGATGTTTGGTGAAGATTTTAGACGCGCAGTCAGTTTTTTAGGCAAATTCCTTAAGATTTCTCAGATAGTTTAGCAGAGACGCGATGTGCGCGGCGCCGCAAGAGAAGGAGAGCACGCTTCATGAAGACCCGCATTACCGAGCTGTTGGGAATCGAGTACCCCGTGGTGCAGGGGGCCATGGCCCGCATCGCCGACGGCGGCCTGGCCGGCGCCGTGAGCGCGGCGGGCGGTCTGGGCATCATCGCCTGTGGCGGTGCGAGTCTCGAATGGATTCGCGAGGAGGTGGCCCGGGCCCGCGCGCTGACCGATAAGCCCATCGGCATTAATGTGATGCTCATGGACCCCCGTGCCGCCGAGGTGGCCGAGCTCGTGTGCGAGCTGGGCGTGGAAGTGGTCACCACCGGTGCTGGCAGCCCTGCCAACTATATGGCCGCCTGGAAGGAGGCCGGCGTGAAGGTGGTGCCCGTGGTGGCATCGGCGGCACTCGCGGCCCGCATGGAGCGCCTGGGGGCTGACGCGGTGGTGGCCGAGGGCACGGAAGCCGGCGGGCACATCGGCGAGCTCGCCACCATGGCCCTCATCCCGGCCGTGTGTCAGGCGGTGTCCATCCCCGTCATCGGCGCCGGCGGCATCGCCGACGGCCGCGGCATGCTGGCCGCCTTCGCCCTGGGTGCCGAGGGCGTGCAGTGCGGCACCCGCTTCCTCACCGTGGAGGAATGCAGTGTGCACGATGCCTGGAAGGAGAAGGTGCTCGCGGCCAAGGACTCCGACACCATCGTCACCGGGCGCGGTACGGGGCATCCCGTGCGCGGCCTGAAGAACAAGTTCGCCCGCGAGTGCCGCAAGATGGAGATGGCGGCCAAAAGCGGCGAGGAGCTGGAGGGCATGTACGCCGGCTCGCTCGCTCGCGCGGTGGCCGGCGACGTGGAGAACGGCTCGGTCATGGCCGGCCAGGTGGCGGCGCTCGTGGCCGAGCGCGGCACGGCGGCCGGCGTCATCCAGGAGATGGTGCGCGAGGCCGAGGCCCTGGCCGGCCGCACCCTGGACGAGCTGGCGGCCCTGAACAGCCGCCGCGAGCGCGCGTAAGGGGGGGGCGGCGATGACTTCACTGCTCGATGAGGCCCCTCTGGCGCCGCTCGGCCCGACGGGGCTCGTGTTCATGGCTTCGGGCCAGGGCTCGCAGCGGCCTGGCATGGGTGCCGACCTGCTGGACATCCCCGAGGTGGCCGCCACCTTCGCCTGCGCCTCCGACGTGCTCGGCCGCGATGTGGCGGCCCTCGTGCGCGATGCCGCGCCCGAGGAGCTGAACGACACCCGCAACGCGCAGATTGCCATCAGCGCCCTGTCCATCGGCATCGGGTGGGCGCTTGCGGCCCGCGGTATCGTGCCCGACGCGCTGCTCGGCTTCTCCCTCGGCCAGATTTCCGCCATGGTGCTGGGTGACATGCTGGACGAGGAGGCGGCCTTCGCCCTCATCGCCGAGCGCAGCCGTCTCATGGGCGAGGCGGCCGATGGGAACCCCGGCGTCATGAGCGCCTTTTTGAAGATCACTTTGGACGAGGCCCAGGAGCTGTGCGCGGCCTGCGCCGAGGGCGAGGTGCTCGTGCCCGCCAACCTGAACGGCGGCGGCCAGATCGTCATGGCCGGCACCCCGGCAGCCGTCTCGCGCGCCGAGGAGGCCTGGGCCGCTTCCAAGGGCCGCTTCTCGCGCCTGGCCACCTCGGGCGGCTTCCACAGCCCGCTCATGGCCCCGGCTGCCGAGCCCTTCGCCGCCTACCTGGCCGGTGTGGACTTCCGCGAGTCGGCGGTGCCCGTCATCGGCAACGTGCACGGCGCCCCGCTTGAGGTCGCCACCGTGCGCGAGGAGCTGGTAGCCCATCTAGTGAGCCCCGTGCAGTTCGAGGCCAGCGTGCAGAAGTTGGCCGCCGCCGGGGCGCAGATGTTCGCCGAGGTGGGCTTTGGCGGGGTGCTCGCCAACCTGGTGAAGCGCATCGACCGCGCCGCCCCGCGCGCGGCCATCCAGGATCGCGCGAGTTTCGACGCCTTCGTGGCGGAAAACGGAGAGTAGGAGATATATGACTGAGACCCAAGAGCGCCGCGCCGCCGTCGTGACCGGATCGACCCGCGGCATCGGGCGCGAGATCGCCCGCGAGCTGGCCGCCGCCGGCATGAACGTGGTGGTGAACAGCTCGTCTGAGAAGAGCCTGCCGGCCGCCGAGGCCCTGGCCGCCGAGATCGCTGGACAGTTCGGCGTGGAAGCGGTGGCCGTGGCCGCCAACGTGGCCGACGAGGCCGAGGCCAATGCGCTCATCGCCGCGGCCACCGACGCCTTCGGCCGCGTGGATGTGCTCGTGAACAACGCCGGCATCACCCGGGACGGCCTGGCCGCCCGCATGGGCGACGAGGACTTCGACGCCGTCATCGACATCAACCTGAAGGGCACCTTCCACTGCTGCCGCGCCGCCGCCAAGGTGATGATGAAGCAGCGCTGGGGCCGCATCATCAACATGTCCAGCGTGGTGGGCGTCTACGGCAACGCCGGCCAGGTGAACTACGCCGCCTCGAAGGCCGGCGTCATCGGCATGACCAAGACCCTTGCCAAGGAGCTTGCGCGCCGCAACATCACGGCCAATGCCGTGGCTCCCGGCTTCATCGCTACCGACATGACCGACGCGCTCTCCGAGGCCCAGAAGGAGGCCATCGTGGGCCGCATCGGCAGCGGGCGCTTGGGCGAGCCGGCCGACATCGCGCACCTGGTGCGCTTCCTCGCCTCGGACGAGGCGTCCTACATTACCGGTCAGGTTATCTGCGTGGACGGAGGCATGTCCCTATGAGTGAGAACATGAGCGAGAGCGTGCAGACCCGCCGTCCCGACGGCACCCATCGCGTGGTCATCACCGGCGTGGGCGCGGTGACGCCCGCCGGCGTGGGCGTGGACGCGCTGTGGAGCACCCTTATGGAGCGCGGCTGCTGCATCGGGCCCATCGAGCGCTTCGACACGACCGACTACGAGGTGCACATCGGCGCCGAGGTGCGCGACTTCGACGGAGTCGAGCACGGTCTTTCCAAGAAGGAGGCGCGCCGCTTCGAGCGCTTCGTGCAGTACGCCATCGTGGCTGCCGACGAGGCGCTGGCCCAGTCCGGTTTGGAGGTGACCGAGGCGAACCGCGACCGCATCGCCGTGGTGTTCGGCACGGGCATCGGCGGCATCGACGAGCTGCAGAAGAGCTTCGCCACCTTGGAGGAGAAGGGCCCCAAGCGTGTGAACCCCCTGTTCATTCCCACGATGATCGGGAACATCGCCGCGGGCAACCTGGCCATCCGCTACGGCATGCGCGGCGAGTGCCTGAACGTGGTGACCGCGTGCGCCACCGGCGCCCACTGCATCGGCACGGCCCTGCGCGACATCCGCCACGGCTACATCGACGCGGCGCTCGTGGGCGGCACCGAGGAGTCCGTGAGCCCCATCTGCATCGCCGGCTTCACGAACCTGTCGGCGCTCACCCGCGCCGAGGACCCGGCTCAGGCCTCGCTGCCCTTCGACGCCCGCCGCGGCGGATTTGTGGCCGGCGAGGGGGCCGGCGCGCTCGTCATCGAATCGCTGGAGAGCGCCCTGGCCCGCGGGGCTGCGCCCATCGCCGAGATCACCGGCTTCGGCAGCACGGGCGACGCCTACCACATGACCGCCCCCGACCCGGAGGCCTCGGCCATTACGGCTGCCATGGCCGCCGCCCTGGCCGAAGGGGGCTTCACCCCGGCCGATCTGGGGCACCTGAACGCCCACGGCACCGGCACCCCGGCCAACGACGCCGGCGAGTCCAAGGCCCTTGCCAATCTCATGGGCAGCGCCGAGGCCGCCGCAGCGGTGCCCGTCACCTCCATTAAGGGCACGACGGGCCATATGCTCGGCGCCGCCGGTGCCGTGGAGGCCATCGTGTGCGCCCTGTCCGTGGCCCGCGACGCCGTACCTCCCACGGCCGGCTTCGCCGAGCCCGCCGAGGACTGCCCGGTGGCCGTGGTCACCGAGGCTCTGACCGACTACCCCCAGAAGGTGGCCCTGTCCACGTCTCTGGGCTTCGGCGGCCACAACGCCGCTGTGGCCTTCTCGCCCTATAAGGGCTAGGGGCCTATCGGCGCAGGGCATCCCGCAGGTGCCCTGCGCCTCCCAGTGCACAACCGCCCCGCGGGGCGCGGGAAGGACGGCGGCTGCGGGGCGCGCGTCCTGTCGAGGAGAACGATATGACTGACGAGACGACGCTGGCGCCGCTGCCCTGGGGGCGCGACGTTATCGAGAGCATCCTTCCGCACCGCGACCCGTTCGTGTGGGTGAGCCGCGTGGTGGCCATCGAGCCGGGGCAGTCCATTACCGCCGAGCTGGATGTGCCGGCCGACCTGGATATCTTCCGCGGGCATTTCCCCGACCACCCGGTGCTGCCGGGGGTCATCATCATGGAGGCCTTGGCCCAGGCCGCATCCATCGCCATGCTGCAGGCGCCCGATCTGCGCGGGCATATCGGCTTTCTCGCCGGCATCGACGGCGCGAAGTTCCGCCGCCAGGTGGCTCCGGGCGAGACCGTTACCCTGACGGGGCGCATCGTGAAGTCCTCGCGTCGCTTGGTGGTGGCCGAGGTGGAGGCATCCGTGGACGGCGAGGTGTGCGCCACGGCAACCCAGAAGTACGTGCTCGCCTAGGGCGCGTCGGACCGAGAGCTAGAGGGATCGAATCATGGCTAAAACGGCATCCAAGTACATCAGCTTCGACAGCGACGGGCGCCTGTTCGCCGATGAGACCGTCGGCGTCGAGGAGCCGGCCGCGGCCGAAGCGTCTGAGAACCCGTCGTTGAAGGCGGCGGTGGCCTACGCCCTGGACGCCATCGTGGACGCGGCGAGCGCCCTGCCCGAGAACGCCGCCGCTCTCATCGCACCGGCGCCCAAGGCCGCGCCGGTGGATCCCGAGGAGGCCACGCTCACCGTGGACTGCGATGTGCGCTCCACCATTGGCGACGACTTCGCCGTGACCGCGACCGAGGGGGCCGACGGGCGCCCGCGGGCCCTCGTGGTGGCCTCGGCTAAGAACGCCCGGGCCTTCGTGGGCCCCATGGAGCAGGCCGGGCTCGACGTGGTGTTCGCCACCGTGGACAACCGCTCGCTCGACGGCTTCGCCCGCCGCCAGCTGCCCACCTACAACCTGGGCAGCACCTCGGCGGCAGTCAGCGCCGAGCAGCTGTCCGGCAACATCTACACGGTGCTGTCGGCGGCCAAGGAATGCGGCGCGTCCCTCATCTTCATCGACAGCCCCACGGCCGCCCTGGCCGAGGACGAGTACTTTCTGCGCCACGCCCGCAAGCGTGGCCTGCGCGTGTTCGCCCCGGCCGCCGAGGGCACCCAGCTCATGGGTTGGGTGGAGCTGCTGCCTGCCGCCGATGGCCTGGCTGTGCCCACCGCTGCCCCCTGGGAGAGCGCCGCGCCCGCGGCCGCCGACGATGACGAGGGCCCCA
Organism: Adlercreutzia muris; assembly: GCF_041223505.1. Taxonomy (NCBI): domain Bacteria; kingdom Bacillati; phylum Actinomycetota; class Coriobacteriia; order Eggerthellales; family Eggerthellaceae; genus Adlercreutzia; species Adlercreutzia muris. The sequence continues at coordinate 333,179 of NZ_JBCLQK010000001.1, read as the reverse complement.
CCCACTGGCGCCGCTGCCACGCCTGCAAGCTCTTCTTCGACAAGGAGGAGATCATCTCCGAGGGCTTCACTTGCCCCGCCTGCGGCACCCTGCAGCGCATCCGCTCCGACGAGCGCCTGGCCCTGACCGTGGATGCGGGCTCCTTCGAGGAATGGAACGCCCAGATGGCCGATTCCAACCCGCTCGACTTCCCCGGCTACCTCGAGAAGATCGCCGACCAGCGCGAGAAGAGCGGCCTCGAGGAGGCCGTGCGCACGGGCCGGGCGACCATTGCCGGGCTGCCCGTGGCCATCGGCGTCATGGAGTCCGGCTTCTTCATGGGCTCCATGGGGCATGTGGTGGGCGAGAAGGTGGCTGCCCTTATCGACCGCGCCATCGAGGAGCGTCTGCCCGTGGTGGTGTTCTGCGCTTCCGGCGGTGCTCGCATGCAGGAGGGGCTCACCTCCCTCATGCAGATGGCGAAGGTGTCCTGCGCCGTGGAGCGCCTGGGCCGGGCCGCGCTGCCCTTCATCACCGTGCTCACCGATCCCACCACCGGCGGCGTGACCGCGTCCTTCGCCATGCAGGGCGACATCATCCTGGCCGAGCCGGGCGCGCTCATCGGCTTCGCCGGCCAGCGCGTCATCCGCGACACCATCAAGCAGGAGCTGCCCGAGGGCTTCCAGACCGCCGAGTTCGCCCTGGAGCACGGACTCATCGACGCCATCGTGGAGCGCTCCCAGCTGCGCTCGGTGCTCGCCCAGATCCTGGCCCTGCACGCGCCGAGCGACCCGTCGCGCATCGTCACCTACCACAGCGTCATGGATGCTCTGGAAGTGGGTGCGGGCGCCTACGGCACCGTGTCGGTGGCCCCCGAGGCCCGCATGGTGGGAGAGCGCATTCGCGCCGAGGAGGCCGCGGCCGGTTTCCTGCGGAAAGTGCCCGTGGTGGGCAGCCTCATCGGGCGCGGCGCAGGCGAGAGCACTGCCGAGGAGGCCGACCGCCGCGAGCTGGATCGCTATGCCCGCCGCGAGGCCCGGCGCGCCAACGTGAGCGCCGATGCCGCTGCCGGCAGCGCCTGGGAGAGCGTGCAGATCGCCCGCAACGTGCACCGGCCCACGGCCAAGCGCTACATCGACGGCATCGTGGAGGGCTTCATCGAGCTGCACGGCGACCGTGCCTTCGCCGACGACGGGGCCATCATGGCCGGCATCGGCTGGATTGCCGGGCACCCGGTCACGGTGATCGCCCAGGAGAAGGGCGCGACCTTGGCCGACCGCGTGGCCCGCAACTTCGGCTGCCCCCAGCCCGAGGGCTATCGCAAGTCGCTGCGTCTGATGGCCCAGGCCCAGAAGTTCGGCCGGCCCATCCTGTGCCTGGTGGACACCCAGGGCGCCTTCTGCGGCACCGAGGCCGAGGAGCGCGGCCAGGGCAACGCCATCGCCGACAACCTCGTGTTCATGGCCGGCCTTCGGGTGCCGGTGGTGAGCGTGCTGCTGGGTGAGGGCGGTTCCGGCGGGGCCTTGGCGCTTGCCGTGAGCAACCGCGTGGCCATGCAGGAGCACGCCGTGTACTCGGTGCTCTCGCCGGAGGGCTTCGCCTCCATCCTGTGGAAAGACGGCAAGCGTGCGCCCGAGGCTGCCGAGGTGATGAAGATGAACGCCCGTGCGGTGTTCGAGGGTGGCATCGTGGATGCCGTCATTTCGGAAGGGGAGGGTCCGGCCCACGAGAACCCCGATGAAGCTGTCGCCGCCGTGCGCGACTACGTGCGCGAGGCCTACGAGGAGCTGGCCGATCTGACCCCCGACGAGCTCATCGCCCAGCGCCAGGGGCGCTTCGCCCGGTTCTAAAGACATCGAGATAACCTTCCCGAAACGCTTGGACGGGCCGCCCGACAGGGGCGGTCCGTTCGTTTATGCTGGCCCTCGTGGAACCTCGTCGATGGGAGCAGCTATGCATATGGGACCGCGGAAGGTCATCTGGATCGCCGGCGCCACGGGGCGCATCGGCCAGGCCGTGGAGCGCCTGCTCGACCACGGCGACTACGTCATCATCACCACCGATACCGAACTGGACGTGACCGACCACGAGGCAGTGCTCCAGTACGTGTCCATCAATCGCCCCAACATCGTCATCAACTGCGCCGCCATGGCCGATGAGGCCGCCTGCGAGGCGCACCCGGTGGAGGCCTACCGCGTGAACGCCATGGGCGCCCGCAACCTGGCTGCCGCGGCCTGGTCGGTGGGGGCCTCCATCGTGCAGCTGTCCACCGACGATGTGTTCTCGGGCACCGAGCGCGGCAGCTACAACGAGTTCGACACGGTGCTGCCCCGGGACAACGCCTACGCGAAGTCGAAGATCGCCGGCGAGAACTTCGTGCGCGAGCTGAATCCCAAGCACGTTATCGTGCGCTCGAACTGGGTGTACGGGGCCGAGCCCGGCTACTGGCTGGCCGATCTGCTCATGGCCGCCCGTACGGGCACTCCCTTCCCCGTGGCCGAGAACCAGCTCTCGTCGCCCACCTCGGTCACCACTCTGGCCGCCTGCATCGTGGCCCTCATCGAGAGCGAGGAGTACGGGCTGTTCCACGCCGCCGACGAGGGGGTAACAAGCCGTCTGGGCTTCGCCCGGGAGGTGCTGCGCCTGGCCGGTCTTTCCGATGGGTGCCTGCGGCCCGTGAACGATCCCGCCGAGGCCCGCACCGTCAACCTCGCGAACCTTATGCTCACCATGACCGGCATTTACACGATGCCCACCTGGCAGGACGACCTGCGCGATTACCTGGCCGCCCACGATCTACTGGCCTAGGGGCGCCCTGCCATGGAGTTCCGCAACCATCTGCAACCGACCGAAGGGCCTGACGGTTCCGGTGGCCGCCCGCGCCTGCCCTTGAGCCGCCTGAGCCTGACGGGCCGCATCCTCATCGCTTTGGTGCTGGGGCTTCTGGTCGGCGTGGCCTTCCACTACCTGGTACCGGCCGGGCCCGTGCGCGACGACGTGCTTGTGGGCGGCGTCTTCTATCTGGTGGGCCAGGGGTTCATCCGGCTCATGCAGATGCTCGTGGTGCCGCTCGTGTTCTGCTCCATTGTCTGCGGGGCGGCGGCCATCGACACGAAGACCTTGGGATCGGTGGGCCTGAAGACGCTGCTTCTGTACCTGCTCACCACGGCCGCGGCCATCTCGCTGGCCCTCGGCGTGGGCAACCTCATCAACCCCGGCGAGGGGGTGGATATGTCGTCGCTGGCCGCGGTGCCCGGCGACGGAGATGCCGCGCCCCTCGACGAGGCGGCCGCGACGAACACCATGGACACCCTGCTCAACATCATCCCGAAGAACCCCGTGGCGGCCCTGGCCAATGGCGACATGCTGCCGCTCATCTTCTTCGCCCTGTTCGTGGGCATTGTGCTGGCCCGGCTCGGGCGGCGGGTGGAAACGGTGCACAGCTTCTTCGTGCAGTTCAACGACATTATGATGGAGATGACCTCGCTCGTCATGAAAGTGGCGCCCTTGGGGGTGTTCTGCCTGCTCGCGCGCACTTTCGCCAACGTGGGCTTCGAGGCTTTCCTGCCCATGGTGAAGTACATGGGCGCCGTGCTTGCGGCCCTGGCGCTGCAGCTGGGTGTGACCTATATGGCGCTCCTGTGGGTATTCGCCCGCATGGGTCCGCTCATGTTCCTGCGGAAGTTCTTCTCCGTGGCCGCGTTCGGCTTCTCAACGGCCACGTCGAACGCTACCATCCCGCTGAATATCGAGACCCTGGAGAAGAAGATGGGGGTGGACCGGCGCATCTCGTCGTTCACCATCCCGCTCGGCGCCACCATCAACATGGACGGCACCGCCATCATGCAGGGCGTGGCTGTGGTGTTCACGGCCCAGTTGTTCGGCGTGCCCTTGGGACCGGCGGAGTACGCCACGGTCATCGCCACGGCCACCTTGGCCTCCATCGGCACGGCCGGGGTGCCCTCGGTGGGACTCATCACGCTGTCCATGGTGTTCAACGCCGTGGGACTGCCCTTGGAGGGCATCGCGCTCATCATGGGCATCGACCGCATTCTGGATATGTGCCGCACGGCCGTGAACATCACGGGGGATGCGGTGGTCACCTCCATCGTGGCCAAGCAGGCCGGACGGGTGGATATGACGGTGTTCCGCGACCCTGATGCCGGCCGCGAGGTAGACGAGGTGCGTGTGGCGGTGCGCCAGTAGGTGCGAGGTGGATGACGCGCGTGGCGGTGCGCCAGTAGCGGGGCGCGGCGGCCCGTCGTAGCCGCGGAGCCCCCGTGCATCGCTCCGGCGCGATTTTCCGTGCTTCTTTAGGTGCGGTTTTCGTGCAGTAAACTCCACGAAATAGATGTCGGGTTCGATCTGCCATGACGGGTCGGCTACACGTCTTATTGCTCACCAGGGGAAATGCAGAATACCTCTCGGAGACGGTGTCTGTGGGCGCCCGCTCGGACGGGTGCTACATCTACTTCGCGGAGTTTGGTGGCCAAAAATGGCGTTTTCGGATTCTGCCGTGGAGGAAACACCGGATTTCAAGTGAAAAGCGGGCCGCCGAGTGGCGACCCGCCGTGAAAGCGGCGCAGCGATTGCTGCGAAGATGGAGCGCGCGGCCGCGAAGTGTGTGCGCACGCGGCATGGGCACGACGGCCATAGGGGCGGACGCTCCGGCCGTGAAGCGCGAGCGCGCAGCACGGGCACGACGGCCATGGGCGGCCGTGCCGCGCGCGCCGTTGAGCGCGCTCGCGCGGAGACGGGGTACTGCGGCCTACAACATGGTGGCGCGCAGCTCCTCGGGCGCGAGGGGCGACAGCAGCGCCGGGGCGATATCGAAGATGGTGCGGCAGCCGGTCTCGCCAGCGGCGGCCATGCGGGCGCAGGCGCGGGCGCAGGCGGCCAGCACGGAGCCGGTGAACTCGGGATTGGAATCCAGCTTCAGGGAATACTCGATCACGTGGGTGTTCTCGCCGTTTTCGCCGGTGGTGCCGGTGCGGATGACCGAGCCGCCGTGGGGGATGCCGGCGTGGTCGCGGTCGAGTTCCTCCTGGCTCACGAAGGTGACCGTGGTGTCGTAGTCGGCGAAGTAGTTCGGCATGGTGACGATGGCCTCTTCGATGGCGGCGGTGTCGGCGCCATCGGCGGCCACGACGAAGCACTCGCGGGTGTGCTTCTGGCGCGTGGTCAGCTCGGGGTTCGCGCCGGAGCGCACGGCCTCCAGGGCGGCGGGCACGGGCACGGTGTACTGGCGGGCGTCCACCACGCCGGGGATGCGGCGGATGGCATCGGAATGGCCCTGGGACACGCCGCGGCCCCAGAAGGTGTAGTCGGCGCCGTTGGGCATGATGGCGTTCGCGTACACGCGGCTCACCGAGAACATGCCCGGATCCCAGCCCACGGAGATGACGGCCACATGCCCCGCCTCGCGGGCGGCGGCGTCCACGGCGGCGAAGTGCTCGGGGATGTTGGCGTGGGTGTCGAAGGAGTCCACCACGTTATAGAGCGCGGCGGCTGCCGGGGTCTGCTCGGGCAGGTCGGTGGCACTGCCGCCGGCCAGCACGAGCACGTCGATATCGTCGGTATGGGCGGCCAGCTCGTCGGCGGCCCATACGGCCACGTTCTCGCCGTAGGGGTGCACGCTGGCGGGGTCGCGGCGGGTGAACACGCCGACGAGTTCCATGTCGTCGTTGGCGGCCACGGCCAGCTCAACGCCGCGCCCGAGGTTGCCGTATCCGAGGATGCCGATGCGAATGGGGTTCAAGGTTGCCTCCTAGCGTTGGTGATGGAAGGGCGGCGTTCCTGCGAAGCCGGTGGGTGGCTTCAGCGGGTGCGGCCGCGCCGTCGCGGTGTGGGGCTATTATCACGCAGGGCCCTCGTGGCGGGAATAGCCCCGTGGCGGCCGTTACAAGGTTTTAACCGAGGAGAACTTTGGGGCGCTGTGGCCGACCGCTCGCCCGGGTCGGCGAGGGGCCGCGTCTCGCCCGGATGGGCGGCGCGGCTGCGACGGGACGGCGGGCCGGTCTCGGGGCGCGGACGGCCCGGCGCCGTGGCGGCGCGGGGAGGCCGGAGGTCATCGTCGGCTCGCTGGCGGCGCAGGTGCCCCTCGCGGGCGGGCGTCGTCGGGGCCAGGGCCGCGGGCGCGTCGGCGCCGTCGTCCCCCTCGGTGGGGATGCGCAGAGTGAACACCGTGACGCCCCGCTCGCTGGCCGCCTCGATGGCGCCGTGGTGGGCCACGACGATCTCCCGAGCGATGGCCAGGCCGAGCCCCGCGCCGCCGGAACGGGTGGTGCGGGCCCCGTCTTCGCGATAGAACTTCTCGAAGATGGTCTCCAAGTGGGCGTCGGATATCTCGCGGCCCCGGTTGGCCACGGTGATGGTGGTGAAGCGCCCCTCGGGGCGGGCGGCCAGGGCGATGGTGGAGTTCGGGTCGGCATAGGCCACGGCGTTGCGCAGCACGTTGCCCAGAGCCCGGGCCAGCTTGTCGGGATCCACGAAGAAGCGGTCGGCGGCCCCTACGTCGATGGAGATGCGGATGCCCCGGGCCGAGGCCTCGGGGAAGAACGCCTCGGCCACCTGTTGGCAGAACAGGCGCACGCCGATGGTCTCGCGCTCAATGGGAATGGCCGACAGGTTGTAGCGGGTGATCTCGAAGAACTCGTTGATAAGGCTCTCCAGGCGCTCGGCCTTGGCGTAGGCGATACCAGCGTACTTGCGCAGGGTGTCCCGCGGCAGATCGGTGGTTTCCCGCAGCAGGTCCAGGTAGCCGAGCACCGAGGTGAGCGGCGTGCGGATGTCGTGGGCCAAGTAGGCCACCAGCTCGTTCTTGCGTTGCTCGGCGGCGTGGGCGGCCCGCTCGTCGGCAAGCGATTGAGAGCGGATGACCGCCAGCTCGTTGCGGGCGATGGACAGGTCAGGCGGCAGCTCGATGGGGGCATCCTTGTCGGCCAGCAGCTTGCCTACGGCCTCGGCCAAGTCGTCGAAGTAGCGCAGGGACTTGTTCAGGGTGCGCAGGATGATGAAGAGCCAGCCCGCAACGAAGACGAGCGCGGCCAGGGGCAGCTTGAAGGACTTGATAAAGGTGTAGGTAGCCACGTCGCGCACCGAGGTCGCCCCGTTCTCGTTGGTGACGGTCTGCCAGACAGGGTGCTCGTCGGAAAGCCCCACGGCCTGGGCCCGCTGGTCTGCAGGCAAGCTCGTCCAGGTATTGAAGGCCTCGTCTTGGGCTTGGCGGTAGGCGTTGCCGAGAACCTCGTCGAGGACTTGCTGATCGTAGCCCATGGCGGCCGCAGAGGTGAGTATCTGGACGACTTCCGTCTCGGAGGTGTTCTCGGGCACGAAAGGCGAGGGCAGGGTGAGGGAGAGTCGGAGCTCTTGGATGGACGCGGACGCGTGCAGGGCCGCGAGGGCCTGGGCCGCGCTCGCCTCGGCGGGAACGACGTTTTGGGCCTCGAGGATCTGCTCGTAAGACACCAGGGGCACAGGAGCGAGGTCGTCGGCGCTTGCGTTGCGGGCACCGTCGTCGGTAGCGGGGGTGTCGGCTGCGTCGATGCCCGTCACCTCTTCGTCTGCGTCCACCTCGGGGGTGCCGCTGGCGGCGCCCGACGTCTTGGTTTCGGCCCGGGCCTTCTCATCGGCTGCCTCTGCAACGGCGTTGCTCTCGAGGCCCGTGGCGTACTCGCTGATGGCATCCTGCATCTCGTTGACCTGCCCCTGGATCTCATCGACCGTGCCCGCCTCGCCGGAATACCCTTCGTTCACCAGATCCTCGACCCCCATGTCGAACAGGCCGTTGTCGAGCATGCCCTGGTCGACGAGGATGCGGCGGAACTCGGGGGAAGCGTCCAGGGTGCGCCAGCTGGAGGTGACGTCGGCCACGTAGTTGGCCACGGATGGCACCACGAAGGTCTCCAGGGAGAAGCAGACCAGGGCGAAGGCTCCGCTGAACAGAACGAGATTGCGGATGAGAACGCCGAGCACGCGCCGCTTGAGGACGCGGGCCTGCTCGCTCCTAAGCGCCATGGCCGTCGGTGCCAGGGCCGCCACGCAGCTTGTAGCCTACGCCCCAGGCGGTCTCGATGAAGGCCGTGGAGGCATCGATGGCGGCGAGCTTCTTGCGCAGCCGCCGGATGTGCACCATGACGGTGTTGGCCGCGGCGTCGTCGAAGCGCTCGTGCCAGGCCCCTTCGAACAGGTCGGCGGCCGACACGGGGGAGCCGGCCGACTGGGCCAGAATGGCCAGGATGGCGAATTCCTTCGGCGTGAGCTGGAGCTGCTCGCCGTGGAGCGTGGCCAAGTGCGTGCGCAGATCCACTTCCACGGCGCCCGCGGCAATGAGGGTGGAGTCGGCCGGGGCCGGGGCCGCGGCGCGGCGGCGCAGGCGGGCCTTCACCCGGGCCACCAGCTCGCGGGGGCGGAAGGGCTTGGTGACGTAGTCCTCGGCGCCCAGGGTGAAGCCCACCACCTGGTCGGCCTCCTCGTCCTTCGCCGAGAGGAAGATGACGGGGATGTCGCGCATCTGCCGGGCCCGCACGCACAGCTCGAAGCCGTCGATGCCGGGCATCATGATGTCCACGATGGCCAGGTCGAAGGGGGTGCGGGCGAGCATGTCGAGGGCCGCCTGCCCGCTGTAGCAGGCGAGCGCGTCCATGCCCTCGGCCACCAGCAGGTTCACCACCAGATCGGCGATGGCCTGCTCGTCGTCGACCACCAATATGTGAGCGCGTTTCTCCATGGGCCCATGGTACACGATTCCGCCGATCGCCGCAGGGCTGATCGGCCGTGCGGGCAGGGGGTTCAGGAAAAGTTAAGGTCCCTGAGCGAAACGTCAGCAAATGCTATGGGACGCGTAAGCGGGGCGCTCGGTAAGGTGGGGGGCAGGCGAACAAAGGAGAGTGAGTGCGGATGACGAGGGAGCGCGCGATGACTGAGGGAGCGACGTACGGGCTGCGGCTCGTGCCCGTGGTGGGCGCTGTGGGGCTGGCGGTGTTCCTGCTCATCGCCGCGTTCCAGCTGGCCGACATCTACCTGGGAGAGCATCCGGGGCCGGTGGCGGTGGGCGGTGCCGCGCCGGCGGCCGCTCCCGTCGCTGATGCCTCGGCTCAGAGCACGCCCCGCGACCAATGGCGGGCCGGGGAGGTTCCCTTCCTGTACCAGACCGACCCCGCCTGGAGCGGCGAGCCCTATGCCGGCTCGAACGTGGCCGAGGCCGGTTGCGGCCCCACGAGCCTGGCCATGGTGTACGTGGCGCTCACGGGGCGCGACGACTACGACCCGCCGGTCATGGCCGCCTTCAGCGAGGCCGGCGGCTACGTGGAAGACGGCCTCACGGCCTGGCGCCTCATGACCGACGGCGCGGCCGAGCTGGGGCTTGCGTCCCGCGAGGTGCCGGCCGACGCGTCCCGCCTGCTGGCCGAGCTTGAGGCCGGGCATCCCGTCATCTGCTCGGTGGGCCCGGGCGACTTCACTGAGACGGGGCACTTCCTCGTGCTGGCCGGCGCGACCGACGACGGCCAGCTCGTGGTGCACGACCCCAACAGCCCCGCCAACAGCGCCCGCACCTGGGGCGCCGACCGCGTGCTGGCCCAATGCCGCAACCTCTGGGCCTTCGAAGTGGGGTGAAACGCAACAAAAACGACGTTTGGGCGACAGGTGAGGGCAAAAAATATGTCGTCCAGGCTTCCAAAGGCTGTCTTTGAGTTCGTTTTGGGTGTCTGCGCTGGCATCCATGACTTTTCGTGTCGCCCAAACGTCGTTTTTGTCGCTCAACGTCTTCTGTGGAGTGCCCCTGCTCATTTGATGGGCGCAACGCTCAGGTTTCCCGGTGCGTTAGAATGGCCTCACGTATTCTCCCGGGAAAGGAGGCCGCTGTGGATCAGTTCTCACCGATGCCATTCGCGTCCCAATCGCCGCAGCCCGCACCACAACCCGTTGCGTCCCAGTCTGCGACTGCGCCTGCGCTCCAACCCGTGCCTGCACCTGCGCCCGTGCCCCAACCTGCGGCCGCGCCCGCGCCGCAACCCGCGCCGGCGTTGTGGTGCCAGAATCTCACGAAGGCCTACGGGCCGAATCTGGCCCTCGACCGGTTCAACATCTCGGTGCCCGCGGGCCGCATCGTGGGGCTTTTGGGCCCCAACGGTTCCGGCAAGACCACCCTGCTGAAGATGATCGCCGGCGTGGCCCATCCCAGCGAGGGCGTCATCCGGGTGTGCGGCCGGCCCGTGGGGCCCGAGTCGAAGGCGCTCGTGTCCTACCTGCCGGAGCGCCCCTACTTCCCCCGGTCCATGCGGGTGCGCGAGATGATTGCCTACTTCGCCGATTTCTATGCCGACTTCGACGTCGCCATGGCCCACGACATGCTGGCCCATCTGGGCGTGGACCCGGCGGCGGTGTGCTCGGCGCTTTCCAAAGGCACGGTGGAGAAGGTGCAGCTCGTGCTGGTCATGGCCCGGCACGCGGCCCTCTACCTGCTCGACGAGCCCATCGGCGGCGTGGATCCGGCGGCCCGCGACTACATCCTGTCCACCATCATCCGCGGCTACCGGCCCGGCGCCACCATCGTGCTCTCCACCCACCTGGTGCGCGATGTGGAGACGGTACTCGACGACTTCATCCTGCTGCGCTACGGAACCATGCTGCTGCACGCCCCGGTGGCCTACGTGGCCCAGGAGAAGGGCACCACGCTGGACGCCTATTTCCGAGAGGAGTTCCGATGCTAGGGAAGCTGTTCTCCTACGAGCTGCGGGCGCTGTGGAAGCCGGCGCTCATCATGCTGGCCGTCATGGTAGTGGCGGGACTGGCCGGTACGGCGTGCCTCGGCGGGGCCCTGGCCGCAAGCGACGCGGCCGGTTACGGCTCGGGCTACGTCACCCACGCCGCCCTGTCCGCCAACGCCACGGTGGTGCTGTTCATGGGGGCGCTGTTCTGCGGCTTTCTCGTGTGGGCGGCCGTGGCGGCCCTGTACGTGTTCGTGGCCATGCGCTTCTACCGCACCATGTTCACCGACGAGGGCTACCTCACCCTCACGCTGCCCGTGCGCACCGGCACGCTCGTGCTGGCGAAGTTCTGGGCCGCCTACCTGCTTTTGGCGGTGTTCGCGCTCGGGGCCACGATGCTGTACGCGCTCATGGTGGCCACGATCAGCGGGGGCGATGCGGACGCGGTGTCCGGCGTGCTCTCGATCACGGGCGGCTGGTTCGCCTTCGTGGCCGACGGCGATGTTGCCAGCGTCGCCCTCGGCGTGGTGAACACCTTGGTGACCTGCGCCTACGCCCTGGGCCTCGCCTTCGGGTCGCTCACGCTGGGCGCCTGGTGGGCCCGGCGCCACAAGGTGGCCGCCGCCGTGGGCATCTACCTGGGCGTGGGCTGGCTGCTGTCGCTCGTGTTCTCCATCGCCGGGGTGCTGGCCATGACCGGCGACGTGGCCTCGTGGGACTTCGCCCTGGCCGCCGTGTCCGTGGCCCAGCTGCTGCTGAACGCAGCCGTGGCCGCGGGGGCGCTCGCCCTCTCGGCGCTGCTCGTGCGCACCAAGGTGGATTTGAACTAGGGCGCCGCTCGGCGCGGCCGTCCGGCGCTGTGGCGGAAGATTTTCCCCGACCTTAGCTGGCAGCTAATGAAACCGGGGACGATAACCGATAGCCTTACCCCTTATCTATGAGGAGAAACTTTCTTGAGAGAAGGGAATCGCTATGGAGAAGAAACCGACCTCGGGCTTGGCGGTGACCGGCCTCGTGCTGGGAATTATCGCGCTGTTCAGCTCGTTCGTGCCGCTGCTGAACGTGCTGTCGTTCCCCTTTGTGCTGCTGGCCATCATCTTCGGTGCCATCGGCCTGTGGCAGACGGCGAAGGGGAAGAAGGCCGGCCGCGGCCTCGCCATCGCCGGCCTAGTGCTCGGCGTGCTGGCGCTGCTGGTGACCGTGGCCATGTACGGCGGCGCGGCCGCTTCTGTAGATGAGGGCGCGTCGGGCGAGCCGGCGGCCGAGCAGTCAGCGGAAGGCGGCGCCGAGCCTGCACAGCAGACCGAGGCCCAGGCCGACTTCGGCGCCACCATCGACGGCTGCCGCGTGACCGAGGACTACGAGGGCAAGCCGGTGGCGGTGATCACCTACACCTTCACGAACAACTCCGACAAGGACACGAGTTTCGCCGTGGCCCTGCACCCCCAGGTGTTCCAGGACGGCGTTGAGCTGAACACGGCCATCGGCACCGATTGGGATTCCGAGAAGTACTTGAAGGACGTGAAGCCGGGCTCGTCGTCCACGGTGGAAATCGGGTACCAGCTGGAAGGCGAGAGCGACATCACCGTGGAAGTGACCGAGCTTATCAGCTTCGACGACACCGTGCTGGCCGAGCAGACGTTCTCGGTGGCCTAGGGCCGCACGTCTGCGGCGCCGTGCCGCGCCCCGGTGGCGTGACGGCCGGGGCGCGGCTACAATACCGGTGGAACCCATGGGACGGAAAAGGAGAAAGAAGCGCGTGGAGGAACCGCTGACCGAGGACATGCTGGCCGAGCTGGTGGACGCGCCCGATCCGCGGGCCTTCATCGGCCGGGCGGACGTGGGGGAGCGCGATTTGGCCCCGTACCTGAACCAGCTGCTGGAGGAGCGGGGCCTGCGCCGGGCTGCCGTGGTGCGGGCCGCGGGGCTGAACGAGACCTTCGGCTACCAGATATTCACCGGCGCCCGGCGGGCTTCCCGGGACAACCTGCTGAAGATCGCCTTTGCCCTGGGCCTCACGCTGCGCGAGACCAACCGGCTTCTGCAGGCCGGGGGCGCGAACGGGCTGTACTGCAAGAACCGGCGCGATGCCATCGTCATTTTCGCGATCACCCATGGCTACACCCTGCAAAAGACCGAAGAGGAGCTGTACCGCTTCGGCGAGGAGACCATCGGCTAGGCGCCCGCGTTTCCGACGCCGCCGTCGGCCGTTGCCGCCCCGTTGGAATCGGGGCGCGTCAGACGCGATGTGGGCCCAGGTGGAGCGTTCCTTTGGTACCATGGCCCCTATGGAAAACGATCCCTTGGCGACATATCTGGATGCCCTGGCCCGCGACGACTGCTACCGGGTGGAGCGGGTGCTGAAGGCCTCGGCTCACGAGACGACCGAGGTGGTGTACTTCGTGGGGGCCAACGAGGCGGAACTCGGCCCCTTCGTGCGCAAGCGTATCAGCGGCCAGGTGCCCCTCGGCGGCGCCTACGCCATGTTGTGGGAAGCCCAGCGGGCCGGACGGCGCTTCCGCCACGTGCCCCGCATCTACGACGTGCACGAGCGCGACGACGACCTCGTGGTGGTGATGGAATACGTGGCCGGCCGCACCCTGCGGGAAGTGGTGTACGAGCGCGACGCTTCGGTGGATTTGGCCCGGGCGCTGTTTCCGGCCCTGTGCGACGGGGTGAGTGAGCTGCACGAGGGGTTCGCCGTGCCGCTCATCCACCGCGATTTGAAGCCGAGCAACATCGTGGTGAACGACGGGGGCCTCACCATTATCGACTTCGGCATCGCCCGGCCGTTCCGTGCCGGGGCCGAGACCGACACGGCCCATTTCGGCACCCGCTCCTACGCGCCGCCCGAGCAGTTCGGCTATGGGCAGACCGACGAGCGCAGCGACGGGTACGCCTTAGGGATGCTGCTGTACTACCTGGTCACCGAGCGCGACCCGTCGCCGGCGGTGGCCACGGGCGGTTTCGCGGGCCCGGAGGTGCCCGCCTGCCTGCGCCCGGTGCTCCAGCGGGCCTGCGCCTTCGATCCGGCCGACCGCTTCCCGAGCGTCCGCGCCTTGAAGGCGGCGTTCCTGCAGGCTGTGGGAGCTGGCGGAGGGGAAGGGGCGCCCCCGGCGACCCCGTGCGCAACCGCTGCGACGATGGCGGGCGGGGTGTCTCCGATGACGGGCGCGGTGCCGCCGACGGCGACGGCTTCCGGGGTTCCGGCGGCCCCTGTGGTTCCCGCGGTGTCCGCAGGTGGTTCCCCGGTGCCCGCGGGCGCTCCTGTGGCGCCGTTCGGCTCGGGGAAGCTGTGGGCGGCCCGCAGCATTACCGCCGTGGCGCTGTGGATGCTGTTTTTGGCGGCCGGCGCGACGCTTCCCTTCGATCCCGGCGAGGCCGTCGCCCACTGGCCGCTCTTCCTGCGCATGGCCTACTACTGGACCTTCACGCCGATGTTCACGACGGGGCTCGCCGGCCTTGTGATGGGCGACGGCCTGTTCGCGAGGCTGTTCGCTCGGTTCGGCCTGAACTCGAAGAAGCGCCAGCGCCTGTTCGGCTGGGTGCTGATCGGCGCAAGCGTATTGATGGTGTGGCTCGTGACGAGCGTGGCCGGGGCCCTCGGCTTCGAAGCCCGCTCCGCGTAGGAGGGTGGCGGCCCGTTGGATGCAGGCGGCTTTCGGTCCGGGGCCCGGGATGGGGGCCGGGGCGGTTCTTTTCGGCCCGTTACGTTACTCTTCCCAGCGGGTTTCCCAGAAGGCGACGGCGCTGGCGGCGGCCACGTTCAGGGAATCCACGCCGTGGGCCATGGGGATGCGCGCGGTGTAGTCGGCCCGGGCGATGGTGGCCGCGGCCAGGCCGTCGCCCTCGGTGCCCAGGATGAGGGCCAGCTTTTCGGCGGTTTTCAGGCGCGGGTCGGTGATGGGGATGGCGTTGTCGGCCAGGGCCAGGGCCGCCGTGGCGAAGCCGGCCGCCTCCAGCAGGGCGCACCCCTCCTCGGCCCAGGCGATGTCGCTGCCGATGCGGGCCCAAGGCACCTGGAACACGGTGCCCATGGCCACGCGGGAGGCGCGGCGGAACAGCGGGTCGTGGCAGGCGGGGGTGAGCAGCACGGCATCGATGCCCAGGGCCGCGGCGCTGCGGAAGATGGCACCGATATTCGTGTAGTTCGTGATGTCCTCGAGCACCGCTACCCGGTGGGCGCTGGCCAGCAGGGCGTTCGGGTCGGGCTCGGCGGGGCGGTGGAAGCAGCAGAGCGGCCCACGGGTCTCGCGGTAGCCGGTGATGGAGCGCATCTCGTCGGTGGACACGACGGCCACGGGCACCTGCGGGTGCGCCTCGACGATGCGGCCGATGAGCCCGGCGGCTCCGTTTAGCCAGCGTTCGTCGGTGAGCAGGGCGAAGGGGGTGCAGCCGCCGTCGAGGGCCCGGGCGATGACGTTCACGGATTCCGCGACGAAGAGCCCGGCGGCCAGGCGGTCTGGCTCGCCGGCGGGATCGCAGGCTCGGGCGAGGCCCACGAGCTGCTTGGGGTCGCGCAGCTCGCCGTCGGTCATGGCGGCGAAGGGGGCGAGGTGGGCGTCATCCGGGCCGATGGCCGCCGCACCTGGAACGCGCCGGTCGTGTAAAGCGGTCACCTCAGCTCACGCCCTTCCGCTCGATGAGGGTCGGGGCCGGCGGCAGGTAGCGGGCCGGATAGATGAGGAACCCGAGCTTCCCGACGTGCTCCAGCAGGGCCATGACCAGCACCGGCAACCCGAAGCAGGCCACGAGCCCCGCGGCGAAGCAGAGCCAGGGCGCGCCCGATGCTGTGATCCCCAGGGCCGTGAGGCCGACGATGGTCAGCTTGAGGCCGAGGGGCGCCAAGGGCCACAGGGCCATGGTGTAGCGGGAGGCGAAGCCGTAGAGGGCATCTTGGGCGCCGGAGCGGAACGCCGCCGAGAACAGCGAGGCGAACCAGACCACGCCGATGGCGTCCAGCAAGCCGTAGGAGGCCTCGCCGAGCCAGCCCGCGCCGAAGGTGATAACGCTCGTGGCCACCCAGAGGGCCCCGAGGGCCCAGGCTTTCTCGGGGGTGCGCAGAAGCGGCAGCACGCGGAACAGGGATACGCCCATGCCACCGGCGAACCAGATCCAGTTCTCGGCCACGGCCTGCACGATCCAGGGCAGCCGCTCGGCGGTGGGGGCGGTGGCGGGCAGGGAAAGCAGCACGACGATGGCGATCTTGCAGCCCAGGGCCGCCATCAGCAACCGCGAGGCGTTGCGACGGCTGGCCGCGGTGGGCGTGATGGCGAACAGGATGAGGCAGACGGGGAAGTACCCGAGCGGCTCCACGGGGTTCAGGAGCAGCATGTCGAGGACCATGAGCGGCCCGGGGGGTCGCCCGCCGCCCGTGACGGCGTTGACGGCCAAGGTGAGCACGGCGAAGGTGAGGAAGGGCACGAGCAGCACGATGGCCTCGCGCTTCATGTTCGCCGCCCAGGCCCGCTTCGTGCGCACGGAGCGATAGCGCTGATAGAGGTAGCCGCTCGCGAAGTAGAACACGGGGAATTGCAGTGGGAACAGGCAGTCCTGGGCCCAAAGCACGATGCCGGCCGCGGGCAGGGGGCCGACGGCCGTGGCGAAGGCAAGCAGGCTGCCGAAGGCGATGAGCAGGGCCGAGGTGGCCTCCATGTTGTGCACCCAGGTGTCGCTCGGGTGGTCGAGGCCGCGGCCGTGCATCTCGTGGGCGGCCGCGGGACGCGGGGAGGTGTGGGCGGTGGCGGTCATGGGCGCGAAAGGGTCACGGCGGTACTTCCTGGAAGATCGCGGTCGGGCGTTGGACGGCGCCATGATACCGCGCCCGCGCTGTCGCGCAGTTCCGCACCGCTCGCCATCAGCGCGAAGCAGCACGCGCGGGCGGTGCGCGGCGGTCGGGGGCGGTTGGGGGCGTCGCCTGGGCGGCATCGCGACTGCGCGGCGGCAAGGACCTTGCGGGGCTGCGATTGCGCGATGACTCTGGTTGTCCGCAGGGGGGGAACGGGGCGGCGGTCATGGGCGCAGGCGGGGAATGATCTCGTAGGGGCCGGTGGAGGGGGCGGCCGATTCGCCCTCGGCGGTCAGGAGGAGGTGCTCGAAGGCGCGGCGGCGCTCGACGGATGCCTTGCGGAAGATGTTCGAGGCATGGAACTGCACGGTGCGCGGCGAGAGTCCCAGCTGGTCGGCGATGTTCTGATAGCAGCGGTGCTCCAGAATGAGCTGGGCGACCGTCACCTCCCGGGGCGTGAGGCCGAAGGCGTCCAGCTTGCGCCGCAGACGCTCCGCTTCGGCCTCGCGCCGACTCTCGGCGAGGCGGAGGGCGCGCCCGCGACGGGCGAGGAGCGCCCCGACGCCCACAAGCCCGAGGGCCATGGCCGCGGCCCCGATGACGACGGCGGATTGCCGCAGCCCCTGCGGGGCCGGGGCCCCGAGGGCGAGGCAGCCGGCTGCTCCAGCGAGCAGGCATCCCAGGGCGATGCAGCCGAGGGCCGCTGCGATGATGCGGTCGCTGCGGACCGCGCTTGATCTGCGAGCGCGGCGTTGGCCGTCATCTCCGCCGACACAGCAGGGGTCTTGCGGGGGAACGAGGAGGGAGTGGGCGGCAGTGGGTCGGCCCCACGGGACGGGTGTCTCCATGGTTGCTCCTTAAGAACGGGAAGGGCCAGTGCTCTTCAGTGAATAGGGCCCCAGGTGAGGATAGGCGTTGCCGCTTGGGAGGGCCGTGGGGCTTGCAGTGCGAACGGACGTCCGACACTGACAGAGAGGCGGTTCTGAGGACCTCGCGTGGGTTTCCGATCGTAGCATAGGGTGCTGATTGGCGTGTCATTCTATGCGGAATATGATAGATTGATTACCAATATGGACGAATTTCGTTAAAAACCAGCTTGGTTTCGCCCATTGTCGAGCCGGCCCAAACGTGGACTTTCTTGGGAAGTGGAAGCGGCTCGCTGTGCCCATGGTAGGATTTTGCGTCGTTCCGCGCTGGCTCGCCAGACTCGCGGGCATGAATATCGCCGCGCAGTCCCGCGGTATTTCCGATAGAGTAAGGGGCGAGTTCTGCCATGGATATGTTCATCGAGATTCTGAAAGCGTTCTTCATCGGCGTGGTGGAGGGCATTACCGAGTGGCTGCCTATCTCCTCTACCGGCCACATGATCCTCGTGGATGAGTTCGTGAAGCTGAACGTGTCGCCTGAGTTCCTCGAGCTGTTCTTGGTAGTCATCCAGCTCGGCGCCATCATGGCCGTGCTCATTTTGTACTTCCACAAGCTGAACCCCTTCTCGCCTCGCAAGACGGCGCCCGAGAAGCGCGGCACGTGGCGGCTGTGGGGCATGGTGGCCATCGGGTGCATTCCGGCGGCGGCCATCGGCCTGACCCTGGACGATTTTTTCAACGAGTACTTCTACAACGCCTGGACGGTGGCGGTGGCGCTTATCGTGTACGGCGTGGTGTTCATCCTGCTGGAGCGGCGCAACCGCAAGCGCGAGGCGGCGTGGCTGGCGTCCCGTGGCCCGCGCGCTTCTCGGGGCGCCCATGCGCGGCCGCTGCCCGTGGGTCCGGGCGATGACGGCGACGATGCCGAGGCCGCCCTGTTCCGCGTGCGCACCGTGGACGAGATCGACTGGAAGACGGCGCTTAAAATCGGCTGTTTCCAGATGCTCGCCATCATCCCGGGCACGAGCCGCTCGGGCTCCACCATCATCGGCGGCATGCTCTGCGGCTGCTCGCGCACGGCGGCGGCCGAGTTCACGTTCTTCTTGGCCATTCCCGTCATGTTCGGCTGGGGCGTGCTGAAGCTCATCAAGTACATCCTGGCCGTGGGCTTGGCCATGACCGCCACCGAGATAGCCGTGCTCGTCGTGGGCATTGTGACGGCATTCGTGGTGTCGGTCATCTCCATCAAGTTCCTCATGGGTTACATCAAGAAGAACGACTTCACCGCCTTCGGCGTCTACCGCATCATCGTGGGTATTGTGGTGCTGGCCTACTTCGGCGTGAAGGTGCTGCTGTAGCCGGCGCCGCCGCGCCTCCTCCGTGCAAGGGATGGGGCTTTTTTCGCCAAAATATGGGAGTTATTAGGGTACCTGGTGCCCTCAAGGGGCCGAAGCATTGCTTCGACCCCTTGCTTTTGCGCGGAAGTTCCTGGCAAAGATGGTCAGAGCGGGGTGGTCGCTGGCGAACGGGGTCCTTTGCACCCTAATAACTCCCATATTTTGGCGGAAACCGCGAACTATCTTGCATGAGGGTCGCAGGAGAATTGTCTTATGATAATCTTCTTCCCGTGAGATAGCGGTGCCGCATCGAGTTCGGTGCGACGTTGCCAGGAGGGGGGGAGACGGTGTTCGGCGAACTGATCGTGGCCTATCTCTTCCTCGGCGGCACCGGGGCCGGCGCGTGTGCGGTGGCGGCGGTGCTCGGGCTGCTGGCCGATGGTGCCGATGTCCGTCAGGGCTTAGCGGCGCGTTTCCGCGACGGCGGCAACGGCCGATCGGGGGGCTATCGGCGGCTCTTCGTGTCCCTATGGGCGACCGCTTTGATCGTCCTTGTCCTGGGCGTCGTGTGCTTGTCCGCTGATGTGGGACGCATCGACCGGGTGCTTGTGCTGGCAGTGTCCGCGCCGACGAATTACCTGGTTGTGGGGTTTTGGGCCCTGGCGGCTTGCGCGGCCTTGGGAATCGCGACGCTGCTGGTGTGGCAAGGCGCGATGCCTGGGTCGTACCGGCTGCTCATGGCGCTGAACGGGGCATCGCTGGTCGCCGCCTGCGTGGCCGCGGTCTATACGGGCCTGCTGTTGGCGGGTCTTGCGTCCGTGCCGCTGTGGTTCGGGCCGTGGCTGCCGGCGGTATTTCTGCTGTCGGCCCTGTCCTGCGGCACGGCGCTGACAGCGGCCGTGATGGTGCTTACGGGTGCCGATGCCCCGTTCGGGCGTGTGCTGCAGGCTCTGGGCGCGGTGGATATGGGGCTGATCGGGCTGGAGGCGATCGCTCTTGCCGGCTGGCTCGGCTGCACGTGGCTGGGGGCCGGGGGCACGCTCGCCCAGGCCGCGCCAGCCACCCCGACCGATGCCGCCGCCCTCGCATCGGTGGCGGCTCTCGTGGAGGGCTCCTGGGCGCCGATGTTCTGGGGCGTTCTCGGCGCGGTGGGGCTGGCGGTTCCGTTCGGGCTTGAGGGCGCGCTGCTTGCGCAGGGGCGCCGACGCGGCTCGCCGCGGCGATCTGGGTCGGCGGTCGTGCTGGTTTCTGCCGCCTGCGTGCTGGTGGGCGGTGCCACCCTGCGCTGGCTGGTGGTGATGGCGGCGGTGCAGCCGATGGTATCATCGGTGGCATACGTCTTGTAATGGGAAGGAAGGCTGGAGATGTTTCCCTTTGAAATCGATGAAGCGAGCGATGTGCCCCTGTGGGTGCAGCTGCGCAATCGCATCGCCTATCTCATCAACGACGGCTACTTCAAGCCGGGCGACAAGCTGCCCACGGTGCGCGGCTTGGCCTCGGAGATCTCCATCAACTACAACACGGTGAACAAGGCTTATCTGAGCCTGGTGTCTGACGGGTATCTGGAATCGACCCGCGGCCGCGGTGTGTTCGTGACCGACATGGCGGCGCAAGAGGGCGGCGAGGGCCGCGCCGAAGTGGAGGCGGTACTCGACGAGTGTATCGCCTCGTGCCGTGAGATGGGCATGGACTACGACGACATCGAGCATGCCATGAGTCGCAAGATCAAGCGCCTGAAGCACGAGGAAGCCCGGGAGCGGGGCGAGGTGGCGGCTCGCATCATCGATTTCGAGAAGTCCGCCGCACGTACGGCGAAGGAGGCGTGAGCATGGCCCGCGAGAAGAAAGAGCGCCGGTTCCGCGTAGCGCCCGACACGACCACCGAAGTAGCGGGAGAGCGGGCGTCGAGCACCGGGGTGCTCGTGTTCTCGGCGGTGCTGTGCGCCGGTGCCTTCGCCGCCGCGCTCGCCGCGGCCTGGCTGATAGTTGGCGCGGTGACCCTGCCGGGTATCGTCGGGGCGGCGATCGTGGGGCTTATCGCCCTGTCATCGTGCCATGTCGTCCAGCAGTGGGAGCGGGTGGTAGTGCTGCGCCTGGGCCGTTTCGACCGCGTGTCGGGCCCGGGGCTGTTCTGGACGTGGCCCGTCGTGGAGGCGAACACCCTGCGGGTGGACACGCGCACGCGGGTGACCACCTTCTACGCCGAGGAGACCCTCACGGCCGATCTGGTGCCCCTGGATGTGGACGCCGTGCTGTTCTGGCACGTGTGGGACGCGAAGGCGGCCTGCCTGGAAGTGGGCGATTTCACCCGGGCTGTGGAGATGGCGGCCCAAACGGCCCTGCGCGACGCCATCGGCCGTGCCGGCGCCGCCGAGGTGGCCATCCGCCGCGAGCAGCTGGACCGCGAGCTCAAGCGCGTGCTGGAGGAGAAGACGGCGCCCTGGGGCGTGACCGTGCTGTCGGTGGAGGTGCGCGACATTTTGCTGCCTCGCGAGCTGCAAGAGGCCATGAGCCTGGAGGCCCAGGCCGAGCAGCGCAAGAAGGCCCGCATCATCCTCATGGAGGCGGAGCAGGACGTCTTCGAGACCCTGGCCGAGATGGAGGACTTGGTGGGCGGCCCCGAGGCCGTGGCGCGTCTGCGCACCATGCACCTGCTGAACGAGTCGCTGCGCGAGGGCAAGGGCACCGTTGTCATTCCCAGCGCCTTCGCCGAGGGCTTCAACGAGGGTGTGGACGACCTGATCAAGGGGTAAGTGTCAAGAATATTTGACAATAGTCTCGCTTCTTCATTCATCAAGAATATTTGACATTTCTCAAATATTAGCTAATATCAAGAAAGTTTGATATTAGACGGGAGATGTACGATGAAATGGACCAATGTGTACGGCCTCGATCAGCTGGGGTCGTTTCTCCGGCGGGTACGCAAAGAAAAGGGGTACACCCAAGATGAGTTTGCGGAGATCATCGGCGCCTCCCATGCCACGCTTTCGGCCCTCGAGAACGGGAAAAGCGTCAATTCCCAGACACTCATGCGCGCTGTGAGCGATTTGGGGCTGAAGCTCGTGGTTCTTCCTAAGGGCGCGCAGGCGGAAGTGCGTGAGGGCGCCGCTCCTGCAGCGGCGTTTTCGCGTTCGCACGAAGAGGGGAGTCGGGCATGAATTCTGAACCCCTTGAAGTGCGCCTCGCTGGCGAGAAAGTCGGCGAATTGGTCCGCACGAAAAACGGTGCCCGCTTCGCGTTTTCGGAAGAGGCGGTCTTGGAGCACCCCTCTTCGCCCCTGCTCTCAACGGCACTCTGCGTGCAAGAGGAGCCTTTCGACGCTTTGCGGACGTTCTCCTGGTTCTCGGGGCTGCTGCCCGAGGATGCGAGGCTCAATGAGTTGCAGCGATTCTACGGTGTCGCCGAGGGCGACTATTTCGGATTGCTCGCCCAGATTGGCTGGGAGTGTGCCGGTGCCGTTGAGGTGATGCCCTCGGAAGATTGGTCATTGGTGCGTGCCAGTCAAGAGCTGTCGAGCGAAAAGAGGCTGGCTCCCGAGGAGCTGGCAGCCCGTTTGATGGCGCTCCCGTCGCATCCCTATGACGATGCAAGTTCTCTGCGTGTGTCGCTTGGCGGCTTTCAAGAGAAGTTGTGCGTGATTGCGAGATCGGAGGACTGGGCTGTGGCCGAACCAGGCCATCGGATCCTGAGTTCGGTGGCGCTCCCTCTGGATGGGGCTCCTTCGACCCATATCTTGAAGCCGCAACCCCGGGGTCGACTTGCGGGATTGGTTGAAGCGGAAGCATGGGGAATGGAAGTCGCGCGGCATGTGACGGAAACAGCCGGTTCGGCCATACTTGATGTGCCCGATGCGCCGTCCACGCTGATTGTGGAGCGTTTCGACCGAGTTGAAACCAAAAGGGGACTCGTGCGGCTGCACCAAGAAGATTGCGCGCAGGCTCTCGGTGTGGAACCGGGACGCAAGTATGCTGCCACGGCGTCGCCGACCAAAAGCGATCCGACCTACCGGGGCATTGCCGAATTGCTATCCCGTTATGCGGTTGACTCGCTGGAAGAGCGAAAGCGGCTCCTGCGGCATCTCTTCGTGAACGCCGTTTTGGGGAACACCGATACCCACGCCAAGAATTACGCACTGCTCCACGAGGGCGATACCGTTCGCCTTGCGCCGCTCTACGATGTTGTGCCGGCTCTTGAGATCACACCGCATATGCTGTTCATGGGCCTGCGCATCGATGGCCGCATTCGCATCGATCGGATCGGGCGAGAGAATGTCGAGGCCGAAGCCTGCTCGTGGGGTCTGCCTGCTCGCGTCGTAGGCGAGGCGCTCGAGAAGGCGGTGGAAGATGTCCGGCTCGGCATCACGATTGCCAGTGAGCTTTATCCCGAGGCTGGCGCCCGTCACGCCGTCCCCGCCTTGGATCGGTTGGAGGCGATAGGGTTCTAGATTTCGTGAGCGGCTTGAACGCTTTTGGGGAAAGCGGCAGTCAGCACGGAAGAAAGGTTAAGTTGTGGCAGAAAATGAGAATCAGGGGGCTGTACGGTTTTTGGAGGCCCAGGCGGACGGCGTCTACGAGCAGGCGCTGGCAGAATTGCGCGACGGCTGCAAGCAGGGGCATTGGATCTGGTTTGTGTTCCCGCAAGTGCGCGGCCTGGGGTTCAGCTGGGCGGCCGACTACTTCGGGATCGGCAGCTGGGAAGAGGCTGAGGCCTATATGGCCGATGAGGTGCTGTCGGCGCGCTTGCGGGAGGCGGCCCAGGCGCTTCTCGACCTGCCGGGCGATGATCCCGCGGCCGTGCTCGGCTCTATCGATGCTCTGAAAGTGCGCTCGTCCATGACTCTTTTCGAATTGGTCAGCGGTGCTCCGGAGTTCCCCGCTGTGCTGGAGCGCTACTACCACGGCCAACGCGACGACCTCACCCTGGAAATCGTGCGGGAGTTTCCCGTCCATAGCGTATTGTTTCTCGATTTCGATGGTGTCATGCAGCCAGATTATGAGAAAAGCCATACGCTGTCACCGGAAGAATTCACCTCTCTGAGACATCGTGTGGCCGAGCAATACGGTGATAACGGTTACTTAAGATTGGGGAACGACGACATCGCTGCTGCGCTGTACGATTGGACGGACGAGGCCGTGGAGGGTGTGCAGCGCATCGTCGGCGAGGGCAATGCTCGCATCGTGGTGTCAAGCAGTTGGCGGTTTTACGATGATGACGATAGACTGCAGCACCTCCTCAATTTGCGAGGCTTGGGAAGCTACTTCGATGGTGCCCTTTCTCGTGACTACGCAGTGGAGCGAGAAGACGCCATAAAAGAGTATGTCGAAGGGCACCCTCGATCTGTCGGCCAGTATGTAGCTGTTGACGATGCAAGGCTTCAAGGCCTCGACGATCATTTCGTGCGTATCGGAGGCGGCTCGTTGAAGAGGGTGCATGCCGAAAAGGCATTGCTTATTTTGCAAGACGAACCAGAGGCAAAGCCCATAGGGCGCCCTTAGATTCTATCCCGACTGCTAGATTCGCTAGACTTTGGAGTGAAAACTAGACTTACTAGATAACTAGATTTCTAGATTTGCTAGATTTTTACAAGCAGGCCGCTTGGTTGAAGGGACGGATTCGCTTGAGTTCGGGCTCGAGCTTGCGCCGGGCGATTTCCAGATCGTAGGCTTCCTGGGCACGAAGCCAGTAACCGTCGGTGAGGCCGAAGAAGCGGCAGAGGCGCAAATCGGTATCGGCGGTGATGGCCCGACGTCCGAGGACGATCTGGCCGATGCGCTGCGCCGGCACGCCGATCTCTTTAGCAAGTCGGTACTGCGACAGACCCAGGGGTTTGAGGAATTCCTCGGAGAGCAGCTCTCCAGGCGTTATGGGATCGAGAAGGTCGAGCATGATGGCCTCCTAGTGGTAGTCGGTTATCTGAGCACACGCTGTCCGCGAGCGAGTAGCTCTGTGCTCTTGTCCGCAAACGTTCTGATCATAATAACTCCTCGCGTTAATAGCGTTAAGCGTGGTTAAATGATTTGGGCTTGATATTATAATACGAATAAATGTTTGGTATTCAAGTCTTGACTTTCGCTTGAGTGCGATGGGGCCATCGGGCTGCCACATCGCACGGTAATGCGGTTTTGCATATATCCTCAAGAAAGATAGTCTGCTGCAAAAATTGTCCTATGATAATCCTTGCATTGTCATAGGACAATTTGCTATGATGCGCCCGGAAGAATTTGGCCAATTCTTACGGATTACCAGTTAGAGAGGGGCAGAAGCGCTCGCACGAGGAGATGCGGGCCGCGAGCACCGAACGGATTATCGCGCGGACACGAAACGGAGTGCCCGCAAGGACGGATGCCAGCTCGGGCGCGTCGCCGACAAGGGCGACGGCCGGCGAAAGGAGCCCGCCTGCGATACCGAGCGGCGCAGCCCTCAGGGAATTCAAAGGAGGAGAGATGTCGGGAGCACGAAACTCCACGCTCACCCGCAGGAGCTTCCTCAAGACGACGGGCGCGGCGGCCGCGGGCCTGGCTTGCGCGGGCGCCGCCGGCGCCGCCTTGAGCGGCGAGGTACTCAGCCCCGCGACGGCCAACGCGGCCGGCGAGGAGAAGACCGTCTACACGCTGCACCAGTTCATGTGCCAGGGCAACTGCTCGATCAAGTGCACGGTGCGGGACGGACATCTGGCCATGATAGAGCCGAGCGACGCGGTGGCACCGAAGTACCAGCGCTGCTGCATGAAGGGCCTGTCCGAAATCGAGCACGTGTACAGCCCGTTGCGCCTGCAGGCGCCCCTGAAACGCGTTGGCGAGCGCGGCGAGGGCAACTTCGAGAAGATCAGCTGGGACGAGGCTATGGAAATCGTTGGCTCGGAGCTGAAAAAGGCGTGGGACGCTTACGGTAAGGGGTCGGTGTATATCTCTGCCTCCAACGAGCCCCGCTTCGGTATGTTGGCTTCTATTCTGGGCGCTGGCACGGGCGTGGAGCCGGGTATCGATCGCGGTATCGGCAATGGCGTCGACCCAGCTATCGGAGGCGGCGGCTTCGCTTCTTGCACCAATGAGACGCGCGATTGGGTGAACGCGAAGACTATCATCCTGGGCGGTATCAACTTCCTAGAGACTTCGCTCATGCGCTCCGACGACTTCTTCGATGCGAAGCGCGCCGGTGCGGAGATCATCGTGGTGGATCCGCATTTTTCCACCACGGCCTCGAAAGCCAATCAGTGGATCCCGTTGAAGCCCGGTACCGACGGTGCCCTGTATCTGGCTATGATCTCGCACATCATCGACAACCGGTGGTACGACGAGGAGTATATGCTTGCCCATACGTCCATGCCGTTTTTGGTGGATGTGGCCAGCGGCCAGCTGTTGCGTGGCGGCAAGACGCCCGAGACCGACCCTGCAGCTGGTGAGGCTGCGGAACCGACCGATTACCTTGTCTGGGACACCGTGACGAACCGGCCCGTTCCCTACGACGACCCCGCGGCCGTGCCGGCGCTGGAGGGTACCTACGAGGTGAACGGCGCGCAGGCCGCCCCGGTGTTCGAGCAGTTGAAGGCCAGCCAAAGGGAGTACACGACCGCCTGGGCCGCTGAGAAATGCGACATTGACCAAGAGGTCATCGAGCAGCTGGCGGAGAAGTACGCTACGGGCGGCCCTGCCTATCTATGCTTCGGCTACGGCGGCTCCGACAAGTTCTCCAATCCCGATATCCAGGGCCATGCCATGGTGATCCTCACGGCGCTTACGGGCCAGATCGGCAAGCCCGGTGCGGCTTTGGGGCATCCCGGCGGCGGTCAGGGCTACGGCGCAGCGCTCGCTGCGTGGCCGCTGCCCGAGGGTATGGTGCCTGCCGAGATTCCCGTGCGAGCCGACCGCTTCGCCGACACCGACGCCGGCGTGCACGTCATCATCTCGCTTGGAAACACGTTGCAGCAGTACTACGCGAACATGAACAAGACGCGCACCTGGCTCGACAGCCTCGACTTCATTCTGCATGTGGGTATGTACGACGAGGATTCCGTGGCCTTCGCCGACGTGGTGCTGCCGGTGTGCTCCAAGTTTGAGGACACTGTGGAGCACAGCATCGTGCGCGGCGGCTACAACCATATCCAGCTATCCCAGAAGTGCATCGACCCTCTGTTCGAGGCTCTGCCCGACTATGACGTGATGTACCGCATCGCGCAGTCCGTGGGCTTGGAATCGGTGCTTCCTGCCGATGCCGAGGAGCTGGCCCGCTTCTCCATCGACAATGCCGATGATCCGCTGGTGGCCGGTATCACGTTCGATGCGCTGGTGAAGAACAACAACACCATGCCCCTTGCCGGTATCGAGGAGCCCCGCATCGGTTTTGCCGACCTTCAGTTCCCCACGCCCACTGGCCGTATGGAGATTTACTACGAGCCCCAGCGTCATTCGGGCCAAGCCCTGCCCCAGTGGGAGGAGAACAACGAGGTCTTCGACGGTAACCCCCTTCTGGAGAAGTACCCGCTGCAACTTGCTCAGACCCGCACGCGTTTCTTCGTGCACTCGCATTTTCGTGGCGCGGCATGGCTCGCGCAGTTCTACACCGGTTGCATCGAGTTGAACCCGCAGGCCATGGAAGAGCGCGGTCTGATAGACGGCGATATCGTGGAAGTCTTCAACGATCGCGGCACCTTCAGCTGTCCGGTATACGGCAACAATGCCATCCGTCCTACATCGGCGCGTATCTACGAGGCGGCCTGGTCGAAAGATTGCACGTCCGGCAATCCGCAGAATGTGACGAACGATCACGTGAACGAGCGCGACGCCGATCTTATTACCGGTGCCCCTATCCCCTTCAACGACACACTGGTGGAAGTGCGAAAGGTTCAGGGTGAGTAACATGACGAAACTGGGAATCGCCATTGACTTGGAGCGTTGCGTCGGCTGCCATACCTGCGCCAATGCCTGCAAGATGCAGAACAATGTGCCCACCGGCATGCTGTGGAACCGTGTGCTCACCGAAGGCTGCGACGTGATTGACGGGGCCGTGGGCGCCTATCCGAACCTGACGCGAACGTACCTGCCGTTGGCGTGCCAGCACTGCGAGAACGCCGCCTGCCTGCGCGCCTGCCCCACCGGCGCCACCTACAAAGACGAGATGGGTCGCGTGGAAATCGACTACGACAAGTGCATCGGCTGCCGCATGTGCATGGCTGCCTGTCCCTACAACGCGCGGTCCTTCAACTGGGAGGAACCGGTGCGCGATGTGGACTTCAGCTACGGCGACGGAGCGGTACCGGTGCGTTCTAAGGGCGTGGCCGAAAAGTGCACCCTGTGCAAGGAGCGCACCGACCGCGGCGAGGAGCCCCGCTGCGTGCAGTGCTGCCCGCTGGATGCCCGCATCTTCGGCGACCTGGACGACCCGAACTCCGAGGTGTCGAAGGTCATCGTTGAGCGCAAGGCCCGCGTGCTCTTGGAGGAGCAGGGTACCCGCCCGCAAGTTTTCTATTACGAATAGGGGAGTGGCATTATGGAACTTCTGACCAAGAACAAACCGCTCACCGCCGTGCTCGCGGTGCTGGCGGTGGCCGGCGTGGGCGCCTACCTCTTCCAGCTTATGGGCGGCCTGGCCGTGACCGGCATGTCCAACGGTGTGTCGTGGGGCCTCTACATCACCATGTTCATGTTCTTCGTGGGCCTGTCGGCCGGCGGCCTTATCGTGGCGTCCTCGGCGAGCGTCTTCCACATCAAGCGCTTCAAGGCGGTGGCCATGCCGGCTATCATCTTATCGACGGTGTGCATCTGCCTGGCCGGCGCGTTCATTCTCATCGACCTGGGTGGCATCCAGCGCATTTGGCGCCTGTTCACGGGGCCGAATCCCACCTCGCCGCTCATCTGGGACGTGTGCGTTATCACGCTGTACCTGGTGATCAACGTGTTGTACCTGGTGAACATGCATCGCGGCAACGACCGGGTGGTGTCCATCATCTCGCGCTTCGCTTTGCCCTGCGCTATTCTGGTGCACTCGGTAACAGCTTGGATCTTCGGCCTGCAGATGGCCAAGGAGGGCTGGTACTCGGCCATCATGGCTCCCATCTTCGTGGCCTCGGCCATGGACTCGGGTCTGGCGTTGCTGCTGTGCGTGCTGGCGGCGCTCAAGAAGGCGCGCCTGTTCGACACCTCTCGCGAGCTTGTGGCCTCGCTGGCAGGTCTGCTGGCCACCTGCATTGCGGTGGATGCGTTCTTCATCTTCTGCGAGGTGCTCACCATGGCCTATCCCGGAGCTGCCGGTTCCGAGACGCTGGCGCTCATGACCAGCGGTCCGACCGCCCCGTTCTTCTGGTTCGAGATTGTCGGCGGCCTCGTCGTTCCGTTTCTCGTGCTGGTGTTTGCTAAAAACCGCGAGCGCATGGGGCTTGTGGTGGGGGCGAGCGTGCTCGTGATCGCCGGGGTGCTCTGCAAGCGCCTGTGGCTTCTGCTCACGTCGTTCCTCGTGCCGAACGTAGAGGGCGCGCCAGGCATCCTTTCCGACGGCGGCTGGGCCTTGGTCGGCGCCTATACGCCCACCGTGCCCGAGGTGCTCATCGTCGTGGGCATGCCGTGTCTGGGAGCACTTGCCTTCATGGCGCTGGGCTCGAAGCTGCTGGTGCCGGTCTCGGAGTCGGAGCGTGTCGAGGGACGCGCCTCCGCGACGGCTGCCGACCTTGATTTCGATCCGCTGGCAGCATAACGGCGACACGTGCGGCGGGGCTTCCAGAAGTGGTTGCCCCGCATTTTCGAAAGGGGGAACGGTGAGCTATCTTAATGCGGCCAGCTGGCATGCGCTGGCAGATGCCTACGCCTTTTTGGGTAACTCGCTGCTGCGGCCCATGTCGCAAACGGCCGACGTGGGGCTCGATCCGGAGTTCTGGGGCGCGTTTCCCGACTTCGGCGACGAGCGTGTGGCCGAGGCTGCCGACGCTCTGGGCCTGTGGGCCGGGTCTCTCGGTGCGGGTCGTGAGAAGAACGTGACCGATGTATCGGTGGAGTACACGGCGCTGTTCGTCGGACCGCCTTCGCCGACGGCGCCTCCCTGGGAGACGATGAATCGTCGCGAGGGCGCCTCGGTGGGCTTCGGTGAGGCAACCTTCCAGATGCGCGAGGTGCTGCGGTCTCTCGGCCTCGAGGCGGCTGGTCCCTCCAACCAGTACGAGGATCATCTGGGCATCGAGCTTCTGTGCCTGTCGGAGATGTGTCGCCGCCGTGCTTGGGCATGCGATATGTCAGCCGTTGCGAGCGAGGTGGCAGCACGAGAGGCGCACGTCGCTCCCGACAACGGGGCCCTGGTACGCGAGCTTTCCGATGAGGAAGTGGCGGCCTTTATCGACGACCACCCACTCGGCTGGATTGAGTCGCTGGAGGCAAAGGTGCAAGCAGCCTATCCTGATGGCTATTTTGCTCACGTGCTCACCCTCGCCCGTGCCCTACTCGCCTACCATCGCTCTCAACTTGGTTAGGGCCCCAGTGCCGTAGCGTCTCTTCCGTTGAAGCCCCTTGCCACTGAGCCGGCAAGGGGCTTTCCGTGCTATACTCTCCTTGCAACTTGGTACCAAGCGCTTGGTAAGGAGGGAGATGTGGCCGATACGGCACGTGCGATGCCGCAGCGGATTAAAGTGTCCAGCAAGCGGCAGATCACCATTCCCGCGAAAGCTTACAAAGACATGGGCTTCACCGATTATGCCCTCATCGAGCAAACGGATGAGGGGCTACTCATCAAACCGCTGAAGGTGGAAGACGAAGGCGTCTCTCTTGACGTGCTGCGTCGGCTTATCACCGAAGGGTATGCGGGGGAAGAGCTGGTTGAGCGCTACGCCGCCCTGTGTCCCCACGTCGTCCGCTTTAGCGATCTGCGGGATTCTGCGCCAGCTTCTATTCCGGCGCCGCAGGAGGTGACCTCCGATGAGTCTCGTGAAGGGGAACGCGAGCGGGTGTTGGCCGCTGTTGCGCAGGAATGCGGGAAGTACGAGGCCATAACCTGCGGCTATGTGTTCGGCTCGTTCGCGCGCGGCGATTTTGCCGCCGAGAGCGATGTGGACGTGCGGCTGGAATACGACAAGGCCGCCCCCTTCAGCCTGTTCGAAGTCGCGCAATTCCAGAAGCATGTGGAGCGCGTGACAGGGCGCGACGTAGATGTGGTCACAGCGCGGAAGGTGAAAAACCCCAACCTCGCCGCAGCCATCGAGAGGGAGAAGGTGCTGGTGTATGAGCGCAAAGGCCACTGATCTCACGCGTGTGCAGGAGATATTCAATCTCATCATGGAGACGCGGGGTCAAATGGCGCGGCTCGGGATTACCGAGCAGCGCTTCAAAAGCCCCGAATCCGATGCCGACCAGCTGTTCGCTGAGGCTATCATGAATCGGGTGCTGCGCATCACCGAGGAAGCGGGTTCGCTCAGCGATAGCGCGCTGGCCCATTACGATTTCGAGCGTCGGGCGATCAAGGGCGTTCGCAATCGCCTGGCCCATGCCTACGGGGATGTGAATGCAGACATTATCTGGCAGGTTATCGACGAAGATTTCCCTGTTCTGCTCGAAGGCTGCCAGCGTTATTGCGACGAGTTGGGATTGGAGCTTGAGTTGGCGGAGATTTGAGTGCGCCCATCAGCTGAATTCGACCCAAGGGCTGATTGCATGAGAGGGCCCCGACCCTACGAGATCGAGGCCCTTGAGATCCTAAGCTGCCGACAGGCGTTTTAAGCTATCTCAAAACTTCAGAGTTATTGCCTTACGGAGTTCCAGTAATATACGTTTGGTCCGGTTCCCGATTCTTCGAGAAGACGCACAGTCTCGTTTTCCGCTATGATTTTCGCAATACCTGATTCGGGATCATCCAGATCCCCTGCGACGATGGCGCGGCCGGGGCAAGAGAGCTGGCATAAAGTGGTCTGCTCTCCGTTGAGCAATCGATGCTCGCACATGGTGCACTTATCCGCGATGTTGGTGTCGGGATTGATGGATCGAGCATCATAGGGGCAGGCCTTTACGCACGACTCGCATCCGATACACTCTTCGGCCTCTATCAGCACAAGGCCGTTGTCCTGTTTCGTAGAAGCGCCCGTAGGGCATGCCTCTACGCAAGGCGGGTTGTCGCAGTGCTGGCAGGGCACTGGCGTCCATGTCATCGCCAGGTTGGGATAACTGCCTGTTGGCACATCGTAGACGAGCGCCTCGTCGTCGTTGAGCACACGAATGCGCATAGTGCCATCGGCGACGTTGTTTTCCATCTTGCAGCTAATTGAGCATGTGCGGCAGCCGATGCAGCGATGCAGATTGATCGCAAAACCGTATTTCGTCATGGTTGTCTCCTCATCTAGGCCAGTCGTACATCGACCAGATTGTCATAGGGCGCGAAGTTTGTCTCGGAAATCGCGTCCTGGGCCGGATTCAGTGTCATCTGAATAAGCGAACTGTAATGGGTGTTTCCCGGGAAGTCCCTGGGCCACCAACCTTGGCGCTGATTGAGGCATCCAGGTTTGATCTCGGGGGTAACGAGGGCCTTCACCTGATAGCTACCACGATCGTTGAAAACCTCTACGATATCGCCGGTGCGGATGGAGCGCTCGTCTGCGTCGCTCGGCGATATCTCGAGCCACGGTTCCGGTGCCACCTCGCGGATCCAAGGAAGCTGCACGTGCTGGGAATGAGTGGTGTATACAGTGCGGCAGTTCATAAAAGTGAGTGGATAGACGCCGGCTCTCTCGCTGCGATTCGACTCAAGCGGCTCGTAATGACAGGCGAGTTCTTCTCCGAACTCTAGCAGGCTTTCGGTGTAAAGTTCAATTTTACCCGAGGGAGTTTGGAAGCGCATCGATTCGAAGGCGATATGGTTATCGGGATATCCCGAAGTCACTACCTTTTTCTCTAGCAACTCGTCGAAATCGATGCTGGAGAATTCAGGAACAGGGCACTCCTCGATAAGGTGTTTGCGGGCGTACTCTTCAATGGGCAATTTCCATTCGGTTTCTTCGAGAATTCCGAATCGATCAGCGAGCATTTGGGCAATTTCATAGTCAGTTTTTGCTTCGAACTGTGCAGGGATGGCCTGTTCCCGCACTTGCACGTAGTTGTTCGACCACGAGGTGACGATGTCGAAGGGGTCCTCGTAGTAACTTGTCACCGGCAAAACAAGATCAGCGTAGCAAGCTCCGGGGGTCATGATCTGCTCGGAGACGATAATGAAATCGAGCTGGGGGAGCACTTCTTGCTCGAGGCGGTTGCGGTCGGGCCCCTGAGTGCCCCAGCCGTAATTCTGCGTCCAGAGCAGCTTGATGGGATGGGGCTTCTGGCTCGCGACGATGTCGTACCACTGAGACCCAGGGAGGGTTGTGGACGCATGTCCTTCCCGCGGAGTGACGGCGGTAGGACCGAGAGAGAAGAGGAATCGCATGAGCGTTCCGCCAGCCCAGCTGATGTTTGCGTGAGGCTTGCCGATGTTTCCCGTAATGCCGGCAAGTTGGATGAGCGCTCGAGTGGGTAGATGCCCGTTCCAGTAGCGGTTGGTTCCTTGGCTCACTCGGAGGGCAGCCGGCGTGTCCGTTATGTAGGTCTCAGCGAGCTTGACGATATCCTCGGCGGATACTTCGCAGATAGCGCTAGCGGCCTCGGGGGTATAGTTTTCAAGGGACTCTACGAGGAGTTGGAACGCTGGTTTGGCCTCCAGTATGTCTCCATTGACAGAAACAGCGCAGGAACCGGTAAGGGCAGCTGTTTCGGGTACCTGGACGATGTCGGGTAGCTCTCCGGATACCTGGATGGAGGGATAGGCGGGTTTCATCTCGTCGGGCACAGGGGCTACGGGAACCGCTGCTTGGGCATCCTCATCCCAAACCAGGTAGTTGTCGCCTTGGCGCAGCAACTTGCCGGTGGCGGTGTCTACGAGGAATGCTCCGTTGGTGTACGTGCGCACGAAGTTCTCATCGTAGCGGCCGGTGGCAACGATGTGATTCATCATGCCGAGGACCAGAGCCGCGTCGGTGCCGGGGCGAACGGGAACCCACCAGTCTGCCTTCGCCGCAGTGCGCGAGAAGCGAGGGTCCACTACGATGAGTTTCGCGCCGGCCTCTTGCGCGTCGAAGAGGAAATGGGCTTCCTGCATGTTGGTTTCGGTGTAGTTGCAGCCGAACATGATAATGGCCTTAGCTCCAACGAGATCTTCCCAGCAGCTGCCATCCTGCTGCACGCCGAGCGGAGGAAGGAAGCCCATGTTGCATGCGTTGTCACCCATGATGCCAAAGTTAGTGAAGGCGGTGCCGTCGTAGGTCATGGCAAGCAATGATGCCATGATCTGGGGAAATACTCCATAATTGCCGGTCATGCCGATGAATGCGTTCGCCGTGGGCCCATACTCGTCAATGTTCTTCTGCATGTGCTCGTAAATGAGATCCAGTGCCTCTTCCCAGCTGATGCGCTCGAATTCTCCGCTGCCGCGTTCTCCGGTTCGCTTCATGGGGTATTTCACGCGATCATCGGAGTATACGCGTTGCATGGCGTTGCTGATCCCTCGTAGGCAGATGCGATGGTAAGCATTGTTGGGGAAATCGGCGGCCTCTACCTTTACGAGTCTGTCGTCCTTCACGAAAGCGTTGATGCCGCAGCTGCCGACGCAGTTCGGTGCGCATACGGTACGGGTTATGCGGTCGTAATCGGGCTGGGCCGCGCGGCCTTCCGTAGTGCCGAGGGATTCGGGGGCATTGGCCTCGGGAGCGCAGGCCGCGAGTGACGATCCCGCTGCTGCAACTGCTGCGGCGCCTCCTGTCAACTTCAGGAATTGACGGCGCTTCAGGGTGCCATTCGGGACGCGTGGCTTTAGTTCTGTCATGGAAAACTCCTCTCCTCCAAAAGACGGCGACGCGGAATCGCCCTTGGGGGGAGTATAGAAAAGAACATGGGGTGCTCACCTCATGTTCCAGGTTTTTCGAAAGGCTGGATGGGGGTTAGATGGGGCGGTTGACTTCGCTCCCGGTCGTTGTAAACGAATCGCGCGAAACGGGCACATTGGGGGAGACGAGCCGATCGATGCTATCAAGTATGGCGAACGAAAGGGGCGCGGTGTACACATGGGCTTTCTGCGGATGCTCCACAATGGATACAATGCCCACTGATTCGAGGCGATGCAAAGCTTCGTTTACGGAAGAGATGCTTTTGCCTGTCATCGCTGCAGCATGGCGAGCTGTCAGTGCTGGCGACATGGCCAAGGCGTTGAGGAGAGCGTCGGTGGTCGAGCCCCTGCTTATTTTGCCGAGGGCGTCTTGCCAGGTATCACGGAGTTTGCCGAGGGCGTCAAGGTATACATCGGCTGTTTTCGAAGAAATTTCAGCTGCTTTGGCGCAAAAGCTTATCCATTGATTGAGAGCGGCCATCTGTCCCCGTTGCTCGGGTAGCGCTTGGTAGGGAAGAAGGGATTTGGCATGGCTTTTAGTGTCTGCAGCTGGTGCGAGTCCTATAGGTACAACGACATTGCCGACAAGTCCGCGATGGCGCAGTATGGCGTGGCACATGAGTCGGCCTGTTTTGTCCAGACCAGACTTGAAGGGCTTGATTTCTTCGAATTGGAAGTGCGCGATCGCCGCTTGAGCGATGGGGGAATACAGGTCCCGGTTGATGAAAACGCAGAGATCTTCCATAAGGGGTTTTACTTCTTCGGGTGGGGGTGGCAGGTAATTGTCGCCTGCTTGTTGCGTTAGCTCAACGGGAACGTCCCGAAAGCGAGTGCCTTGGAGGTGGGCCTCGGTTCCGTGCTCGGCAATAGAGTGAATATTGAGCAGGGTATGGCAAGTGATAGGGACGTCGGGTCGGATCTCCTCGTAGATGTACTCGAGCGCTCGCACATAGCGGATTGACTCGACAGCGCCCCGCCTCGCTTCATCGTTGTCGAAGTCGAACGCGTCCAGGGCGCTTAGACGCTCTTCGCCGTTAGAGGTGTCATCGAGAAACGCCTCAAGGAAGAAAAGGGAGGCTACTGACGGCTTGAGCCCTTCTATGCGAATGGAGGAAAGAGCTTCGGTGCGAGCGAGAGCGCGGGAGAGCGCGCCCGATGCCCCGCTAGCACGTGCGCGGGCTTCGATAGATGCGGTACATATTTCAGCGCGCGACAATTCTGCCTGAACAGTAGGCGAGATTGGAATTGTCTGATGGGCGAGAGGCACAGGTTGATACATGACACCATCCCCGCTCTGATGCGATGCTATCTGATGAGAGAAGATTAGCATACGACGATGCTGCCATTGGCGATATTCGGGTTTCCGCTTTTTTCGGAAAGTGTCTTCTTCCTAACAGGGAGGTATCGGTAAAGTTGCCTTGTTGACGGGTTGGGCGCAATGTGCGAACTTCGTCAACTGATTGCTTTCAACGATGACCTTCGAGCGCTGCGTTTTGGACGGCTGCCTTAACATATCGCCAATAAGAGAGGTTCCGATTGGCTCGCACCGTAGGGAGGGCGGTGGCACAACGGCAGGAACCAGGATACGGGCGTTACGGGCGCCGAGCGATAGGAGTTGCCTTATGGAGAAGATTTTGGATCTGGTGCGGTCGAACAACCTGGTGCAGGCGGTGCTGTGCATAGCCTTTGGCTTGTTCCTCATGATTTATCCCTCCATAACCATTCAGGGCATCATCATGCTGTTCGGCGTGGCCCTGGCGCTCATGGGTGCGGCCGGTCTGGTGTCCTACTTCCGCCAGAAGAGCGTGCGCTATCGCAATACGGGTACCCTCATGGGAGCGGTCTTCTACCTCAT
Organism: Adlercreutzia muris; assembly: GCF_041223505.1. Classification (NCBI taxonomy): domain Bacteria; kingdom Bacillati; phylum Actinomycetota; class Coriobacteriia; order Eggerthellales; family Eggerthellaceae; genus Adlercreutzia; species Adlercreutzia muris. Next base: position 296,773 of record NZ_JBCLQK010000001.1, on the reverse strand, counting down.
CATCGCCCTTATCGCTTTCGTGTTTCCCAAGGTGATTGCCGGGTTCTTCTCGGTGGTGCTCGGTGTGGTGCTCATCCTGTTCGCCATTGTGAACGTGGTGCGCGCCGTGGGGCTGCGCTCGTTCGGTAGCAGTATCTGGATCGCCGTGCTCGTGGCCGCCGTCATCGTGGGCGTCGGCGGAGTGCTCATCGTGGTGAATCCCTGGGGCGCTTCCATGACCTTCGTGCTGGTGCTGGGCGCGGCCTTCATCGCCAACGGTGCCGTGGACCTGTTCATCGAATGGTACGCCCGCGATTCCGCCAAGCAGGCCGACTTGATGGCGCGGCCCCGCTAAGGAGCGAGGCAGCCGGCGCGAAGGAGGTGCCGGACTGCGTGCCGGCCCCGTCGCCTTAGAGCGCGCTGCTCGGGCGGTCGCCCCGCTGATCGAGCCATGTCTCGGGCTCGGACGGCGCCGCCGCGCTGGCGCTCCCACTCCTTCCGTATCCCGCTGGCTCGCATTCGATTTTACCGATGGCGGCCCGTCGCGGGCTTCTATAACTTAATTGCTCCATGACCCCTGCTCGCGCGGGGGTCTTTGCTATCATGGACGCCACGCGAGGGCCGCCTGCGCCGCGTGGGCGCGTCGGCCATGCTCGTTCAAGTTTTGGTACACGAAAGGAAAAGCGATGTCTGAAGAGAACAGCAATCTTGCCGAGATTCAGAAGCATCGTGAGCAGATCGACGCCATTGACCGCGAGATCGTCGCGCTTTTGAACAAGCGTGCCGGCCACTCGCTGGTCATTCGCGGTCTGAAACCCGGTGCGCATATGGGTCTGTACGACGCGCGCCGCGAGGAGGAGATCTTCGCGCGGGTGGACAGCTACAACGAGGGGCCGCTGTATAACGAGAACCTCCGCGAGATTTATGCCACCATCCTCAAGATCATGAAGGAGACGCCGTCCGTATGAGCGAAGTGAAGATTGCCCCCATCCCCGATCTCGGCCAGCGCACCGACGAGATCACCATTTACGCCGGGCCCTGCTCGGTGGAATCGACCGAGCAGTTCAACGAGGTGGCGGAGTGCGTCGCCGATCTCGGTCTTTCCTGGATCCGCGGTGGCGCCTTCAAGCCCCGCACCAACCCCCATTCCTTCCAGGGCTTGGGCGAAGAGGCGCTCAAGATCATGAAGGCCGCCGGCGACACCTACGGCCTGAAGACGCTCACCGAGGTCATGGACTCGGCCCACTGCCAGCTGGTGGCCGATTACGTGGACGGCCTGCAGGTGGGCGCCCGCAACTTCCAGAACTTCAGCCTGCTGAAGAAGATCGGCCAGGTGACCGCCGAGAGCCAGCAGATGGTGCTGTACAAGCGCGGTTTCGCCGGCACCATCGCCGAATGGCTGGCCGCCACCGACTACATCACCGATTGCGGCAACAACAACGTGGTGCTGTGCGAGCGCGGCATCCGCACCTTCGAGACGGCCACCCGCTTCACGCTGGACATCGCTGCGGTGCCGGTCATCCACAAGCAGTCGCTGTATCCGGTGTGCATCGACGTGTCGCACCCGGCCGGCCAGCGCGACCTGGTGCCGGCCCTGGCGAAGGCGGCCGTGGCGGCTGGGGCCGACTCGCTCATGATCGAGGTGCATCCCAACCCGCCGGTGGCTCTGTCCGACGGCCCCCAGCAGCTGACGCCGGCCCAGTTCCGCGAGCTCGTCGCCGAGCTGCGCGAGTTGGCCGCCTGCCTGGGCAAGAAGATCGTGTAGACAGTTTCCCCTTTCGGGAGATCGCAAGGCCCTCGACGCCGATGGCGCGAGGGCCTTTTTCGTGCGGGGGGGTGGATGCGGTGCGCGCCCGTGCATGCCCGTGCGCTCGCGAGAGGGGGATGGAGCCCGCGCCGTTCACAGGCTCTCGCACGTTTCGGCATGATGCCGCTGGTTTTGCGGCGCGCGGCGGGCTATCCCAGGACAGCCAGGGCGATGGCGGCGGCCAGGATGAGGGCGCAGGCGGCCAGGGCCAGGTAGTCCTCGGCATGCAGGGGGTAGTCCTTGTAGCCGCTTTGGCGGGTGCGCAGGTTGAAGCCGCGCACCTCGGCGGCGATGGCGGCGGAGTTCGTCTTGCGCACGGAGCTGACGAGCAGGGGCACGCACAGGGGCATCATAAGCCGCATCTTCTTTGCGAGCGAGCCGTCGAAGGCCACGCCGCGGGCCGTCTGCGCCTCCATGATGCCGGCCATGTCGTTCATGAACACGGGGATGAAGTGCACCGTGGACGTGAAAGTGAAGGCGTACTTGTAGGGCACGTGCAGCTGCTTCACGGCTGAGTTCGTGATGTCGCTCATACGGGTGACGTAGAACACGAGGAACAGCGGGATGGCCGCCGCCTCCAGGCGCACGATGGCTGTAAGCGCTGCCAGCAAGCTGCCGGTGCCGAGGTAGCCCCAGGGCAGGGCGACGAGGGGTGCTCCCGTCGGGGTGGTGAGCAGCAGCACCACGGCCAGGATGAGCGAGAACGCGAAGACGGCCTTCATGAGCCCTGCGGTCTCGCGCCCCAATCCGCAGCCGGCGGCCAGGGCCACGGCTCCGGCGAGCAGCACGCCCAGGAAGATCAGGTTACTCGTGGTGAAACAGGCGATGGCGAACAGGATGGCGCAGACGAGCTTCACCGATGGGTTCATGCGATGGAGAAAGCTCGTGCCGGGCACATACTCCAGGAACTTGGCCATTATCGGGCTCCTTCTGCGTCGGGGTTGTCGGGGACCGCGGCCGGGGCGGGGCATCCGGGAGCCGCTGTTTGGTCGGGGCGGTCGGGTTCCAGCTCATCCAGCATGCCAGCGCCATTGCGCCCGGGAGCCGCCGGTTCGGGGCGGTCGGGGGTCGCTGCCGGATCGGGACGTTCGGCAGCGGCCGCGCCGGCGTCGGCCGTCGTTGCGGCGGCGAGGGCGTCTGCCATGGCGTCCACGGTGTTGGCTGCGGCCACGGGCGCGGGGCAGGCGGGCAGCTCGCGCTCAAGGGCGAGGGCGATCGCGGTGATCTGCGGCGGCAGGATGTGGGTCTCGGCCAGGACGGCGGGGTCGCGCAGTACCTCGAAGGTGGGGCCGTCGGCCACCACGCGACCGGCGGTCATGGCGATGACGCGATCGGCGAAGTCGCCCACCACTTCCATGTCGTGGCAGACCATGATGACGGTGGTGCCCTGCTCGTTCAGCTCGCGCACCACGGCCATGACCTTCTCGCACTCGCGGAAATCGAGGCCGGTGGTGGGCTCGTCCAACACGATGACGGGCGGCGCCAGCACGATGATAGAGGCCAGGGCCAGAAGCTGGCGGGTGCCGCGGTTCAGCAGGAAGGGCTCGGCATCGGGTGAAAAGCCGAAGCGCTCGATGACGGCATCGACGCGGGCCTCGGCCTCAGGTCCCTCCTCGCCCAGGGCGCGAAAGCCGAAGAGCAGCTCCTCGCGCACCGTGGCGCAGCAGATCTGCCGGTCGGGGTTCTGGAAGAGGAAGCCGATGCGCCGGGCCAGCTCGCTCGTCTTCAGGGCGCCGGTGGGCACCCCGTCGATGAGCACCTCGCCGGCCGTGGGCTTCAGCAGGCCGTTGACCAGGCGCATGGTGGTGGACTTGCCGGCGCCATTGGTGCCGACGAAGGCCACGAAGTCGCCGTCATTCACGGTGAAGCTGACATCGCGCAGCACGGCCAGCTCGCCGTCGTAGCTGGCGCTGACGTTCTTGAACTCGATCATGCGAGCACCTCCTTCGCGGCGGCCACAGCGCCGGCCACGGTGCGCACCGCAGGCCCGTCGTACAGGCCGCGGTCGGCCAGCGTGTTGACGAGGGTGGTGGCCCGGGGCACGTTCACGCCCAGGGCCAGCAGCGTATCGGCGTGGGCGAGCACGGCCTCGGGCGCGTCGGCGAAGCGGATGCGGCCCCCGTCCACGATGACGAGCATATCGGCGTAATCGGACAGCAGCGCGATCTTCTGCTCCACCACGATGACCGTGGTGCCGTGCTCGCGGGCGTAGCGGGCCAGCAGGTCGAACACGGCCACCGACGAGGCGGGGTCCAGCTCGGCGGTGGGCTCGTCCAGCACGAGCACCCGCGGGCGCAGGGCCAGCACTGATGCCACGGCCACCTTCTGCTTCTGGCCGCCGGACAGGCTGTCGATGGTGCGGTCGCGCACATCGGCGATGCCCATGGCCGCGAGGGCCTCGGTGACCCGGCCGGGAATCTCCTCGCGGGGCACGGCGAAGTTCTCCAGGCCGTAGAGCAGCTCGTCCTCCACCACGGTGGCTACCATCTGGGAATCGATGTCCTGGCACACGCTGCCCACAAGCTGGGACAGATCGGTGAGGGAGGCCTCCATGGTGTCGAGCCCCTCCACGGACACCTCACCGTAGAAGTCGCCGGGGTAGCAGTGGGGGATGATGCCGTTCACCGCGTAGGTGAGGGTGGACTTGCCGCTGCCCGCCGCGCCGGTGATGCCGACGAAGCAGCCGTCGGGAATGGTCAGGTTGATGTCCCGCACCACCAGATCGGCGCCCTCGCGGTAGCGGAAGCTGAAATCTCGGAACTGGATCATGGCGTTCTCCTAGCGCTTCAGGACCTTGGCCAGGGGAGTGGCGAGAATCTGGACGAAGATGGCGTTGAAGGTGGCGGTGCCGAGTACGATGGCCACATAGGCGGCCATGGCCACGGCGAAGCTGCCGCCGACGGAGACGACGTTGATGTAGACGGACAGGGCGGCGAAGGTGAAGCCGGACACACAGGTGGAGATGAAGGTGTTCACGAGGGGGTTGGCGTCGAATTTGCCGCCGATCTTCATGGGCACGCGGATGAGAAGGCCGCAGGCCACAGCACCGAGCAGCTCGGAGGGGATGTTCAAGAGCGGCGTGGCGTTCAGCATGGGGATTTGGCAGACGAGGCCGGCGATGAGGCCGATGACGGCTGACTGGGCCAGGGTGGGGCGGATGAGGATGATGGCGAGGCAGTAGGCGGCGATGACGAAGTTCGGCTTCATGCCGAAGGAGGCGAGCAAGCTGCCCACGGTGAGCTTCAGCACGGCACCAGCGGCCAGGAGCACGGCCACGAGAATGAGGTCCTGGATGGACAGGCCTCCCCGCGCCGTTCCAGTGGCCTTCTCGCCGGCTGCCGAAGTGCCGGCGGCGGTGCGGGCCCGGCCGGCCGGGGCGGCGGAGTCGCCGGTGCGCAGGGCGCCAGCGGGAGCCTGGGGGGTTGCGGTCTCGGTGTCGGGGGTGAGGGTGCGCTCGGTCATGACGATCAGTCCTTTCTCGGCGGCGCGTACGGGGCCGCCTGTCGCGCTCGCTTGCTCGCGAGCCTTCCAGTGGATAGCAATTGCCCCGTATCCGACGCCTTCGAGAGGTTCCGGCCGCACCCCAAACAAAAAAGGGATCTGTCCTTGGATTAAAGGACAGATCCCTCGATCTGCGGTGCCACCTTTAATTGATCCGCCAAAGCGAACCCTCTCGTGAACGGGCCATCACCCGCTCTGCCTTTAACGCAGGCTCACGGTCCAGATACTCAGTGACGCGGAGACAAACCGCGGCAACCTTTCCCCTTTCCCTCGGCGATCCATTTACCCTCTGGCGTTCTGCGGGAATCTCAGCTGCGCCCGCTCTCTGTGAGTGCCCGGAAGGCTTGACCTTCGCCTCATCGGTTTAGGTGTATTCAATTGCTGGCCCGTACTTTAGCACAAGAACCTGATCGCGCAACCCCACAATTTGGCAAACGCCGCGCAGCGAAGGAGGCGAGGGGGCCGGGGCGGGGCTGGGTTAGTATGGTATGAAGTGGACGTTTCGTCCCGACCTATCCTAGGGAGAACAGCTTGTGCATTTCGGCGGCCAGCGGCTTGCGGGTAAGCAGTAGAAGGGCGGCCAGGAGCGCCACGGCAGCCGCGGCGGCGGTCCACGCCAGATAGGGCCAGGTGGTTAGGCCCGCGAGGGCCAGGGCGGCCGGTACGAGACCGAGGACGAGCTCGTACAGCAGGTACTTCGCGTAGCCGCTCACGAAGGGGCCGCGGTAGGCGATGAGCAGCACGGCGTTGAAGCTCAGGCCGAGCAGACAGAGCCCCGGCAGGGCGAAGGTGGTGACGAAGAGATTGCCCGTGGCGAGGAACCACAGGGCCCCCACGGCCAGAAGTACGAGGAAATACCGTTCCACCACCCGGATGAAATCGGGGGCGTGCACGATCATATTCCGCACGAACAGCCAGTTCAGGGCAATGGCGGCGCAGGGGAGAATCACGGCGGGCGCTCCAGCGCCCAAAGCCGCTCCGAGCAGGCCCGTGGCTATCATGCACAGCACGGTCAGCAGGAGCATCACCGTGCGTGCCCCGCTGCTTTTCCGCATGAAGGCGTTCGGCGGGAACACCGAGGGCTCCGGCGCCCGCTCGCGCGCCCGGCTGCACGCCGGCGAGCGATGGAGGGCGGCGGTGTCGCGGCTGGCGTTCAGATAGCCGGCGCACCCCGCGCGCTCCAGCACCTCCACGACCGCTCGGGCCACGCGCAGGCTCACAAAGCGGCTCGACATGCCTAGGGACAGGTCGTCGCCGTGGGTGCATACGATGAAGTTGAGGCCCGCCGTAGAGGTAAGGGCGCTGATGCCCTGCACGAAGGGGGCGGCGGTCTCGTCCATTGCTACGCGGCCCAGGCTGGATACGGTGGTGGTCACCTCCCGGGTCGTCTTCCAGGCGGCCAAGCCCAGGATGGCGTCCTTGACGAAGAGGGGCGCGGCGCGCAGGAGCGGATTCTTCTCTAGCTTGATCATGGCCATCATGCGGCGCTTCAGGGCCGTCGGCTCGGTGCCGGCGGTCAGCTGGCGCTGCACTTCGGCGGCCACGGCCAGCAGGGGCTCATCGGCGGTGCCGGGCGTGTAGGTGATGAAGGCGAGGCCGAAGAAGTTGCGCAGGGTGGCAGAACCGAAGAGGCTGCGCAGGTCGACGGGAACGTCCAGGTGGATGGCCCGGTGCCGGTCGCGGGCCGTCATGGTGGAGCGCACGGCGCAGATGACCGCGGCGATGAGCAGGGATGTGACGCTGACGCCGGCCTCCTTGGCCCGACGGTGCACGGCGCCGGCCGACAGGTGCAGCTCCAGGTACGTCGGCTCCCCGTCGGTCTTCCAGCCGTTGAGGTGGAAGACCCGCGGCTTGGCGGTGGTGCCCGCCAGGCTGCGGTCGTAGTTGGCTGAGAAGCTGTCCTCGGTTTTCTGGGGCTCGGTGCCGGCGTAGGTGCAGGCCGGCCCGGGGGCGGCTCCGTAGCGCTCGGTGGCGTAAAAACCCACGAGCGCCTTCAGAAACTCCAGGCCGCCCCGGCCGTCCGAGATCATGTGGGAGACTTCCACGTTGATGCGGCGGCGGTAGTAGCTCACGCGGAAGAGCACGCTCTTGGGGCCCGTGTGCAGGCCGAAGCAGATGGGCAGGCTCTCCGGCTCTACCACCGGGCGCGCTCCCGAGGGCTCCAGGTAGTGCCAGAACATGCCGCTTCTCAGGGACACGTTGAAGCCCGGAAAGAGCGCCACCGCGGCATCGAGGGCCCGCTGCAGGGCGGTCGGATCCACCTCGTCGGCCATGGTGGCCGTCAGGCGGAAGATGGTCTGGTCGGGGCTGCCCGCCTCGGCGGCGTAGAACTTGCCGACGTTGTCTAGTCGGTACCAAGCAGGGGCGTCCATGGGAGCTTGCCTTCGGTGGGGATGTCGTCGCCGTCGAGGAAGTGGGAGAGGAGGCGGTAGGTGTCGCGCACGAGCGAGAGCACCGAGGGGTACAGGAAATAGCCGTGCACGCCGTCGGTCATGCGGAAGCAGGCCACCTCGCCTCCCTCGGCATCGAGCCGGGCCGCGAAGGCCTCGCCCTCGTCGCGCAAAGGGTCGTACTCGGCGGTGATGACCAGCGTGCGGGGCATGTCGGCCAAAGACGTCGCGATGAGGGGCGCGAAGCGGGAATCGTGGAAGTCCTCGGGCGCGCGCAGGTACAGCTCGATGTAGTCCACGATGGCCTGGCGGGTGAGGATGTAGTCCTCGCCGTTCTCGCGCACCGAGTCGAACAGGGTGTCCTCGCTGTGGTCGTTGTAGACGAGGGGATACAAGAGGATCTGGGTGCGGGGGGCGAAGTCGCCGCGCTCGCGGGCCAGCAGGCTCACCCCGGCGGTGAGGTTGCCGCCGGCCGAGTCGCCCATGAGTACGATGTGCTCCGGGTCGGCGTCGGGGATGAGCTCGCCGGCGAAGAGCGCCTTCGCCACGGCGTAGGAATCTTCCAGGGCCGTGGGGAAGCGGTGCTCGGGGCTGCGGCGGTAATCCACGGCGATGACGCGGCGCTCCAGCTTCAGGGCCGTGCGCATGCAGGCGTCGCTGTAGAATTCCACATCGCCGTTGGCCCAGCCGCCGCCGTGCATATACAGGATGGTGCCGCGATGATCCTCGTTCACGTGGAGCCCCGCCTTCAGCGAGAAGTCGATGTCGAGCGGGGTGAACACGCGCAGGGGTATCTCGTAGCCGTCGTCGGCGGTGGCAGTGATCTCATCGATGCGGCAGCGCGGATCGGCGATGGTGAGCTTGCCGGCGGCGTCTTCCACCTTGCGCTGGGCATCCCACGAGGAGGCCACGTCGGGCTGCACGAGCGTGATGGCCTTTATCACGGCCTGGACCACGGGGTTCATGGGCATGGCTGCTCCTTTACTCGTTGACGGTGCGTAAATGATGAGGCCCATGCTAAGCGATAAGGTCTTCCGACGGCTACCGCCGGAAGGCCTTGGCATCAAACGGTTAACGGAGCGACACACGGCCAGTCTTTCGAGTTCACGATGCGTGAATGCGCAGGGCCCGGTATGCGCTGGTGGGGGCCGGCAGAAGACCCTGCGGCCCTCTGCCGGCAAGCCGATGGGCGCAGGTGGGAAAACGGGAGTCTGTGAACATCTTGTGGAGGTCGGTGTGCTGCAGCGATGCGGAGCACGAAAGTGCCGCTAGCATAGCCTCCCCACCTTGACGTCGGTGTTTCTCACGCCTCCGACCTCTCAGGTTTCCCGAACGGGGCCGCCGCGGCCGAGCCGTTCGCATGAGACGAAACCTTGGAAGAGGAAGGAGCGGGATGTGACAGCGCCCACTACGCCCCTGCGGGCCAACGACCATCACCAGGCAAACGATATCGAAGAGGCGGAGCGTGCTCATCTTACGGCGGTGCTCGGACAGGTGCGCGTCGCCGTGGCGCGGTCCGGGGCCTTGGCCGCGCGCACCGAGGAGAGCCATCGGGAGGCTGGCGCGCAGCTGGCCGCCTCGCGCGGGGAACTTGCTCCGGAGGAGGCGCACCTGTCGGCCTTCGAGCTGAACCGCCTGGACGCCCAGGCCGCCGTGGCCGCCCGTTCGCACCGGCGCTTGGAGAAGCTGCTGGCCTCCCCCTACTTCGCGCGGGTGGATTTCCTCGATGGGGATGACGCGGCCGCGCGGGGAGCCGGCGCGGACCCCGATGCATCGGCCGGCCCCGACGCGGACCCCGATGCATCGCCTGGCCCCGACGCGGGCGGCACGGTGCCCGGTGGCGGCGCCCCCGAGGTGACCTATATCGGGCGATTCGCCTTCACCTGGGAGAACAAGGCCGTCGTATCCGATTGGCGCAGCCCGGTGGCGGCGCTGTTCTACGATTTCGAGCCGGGCCCCGCGGCCTTCCAGGCGCCGGCGGGCGAGCGACGCGGAACCCTGGTGCGCAAGCGGCAGGTCGCCGTGGAGGAGGGGCGGCTCGTCTACGCCGTCGATTCCTCGTCGAGCGTGCGCGACGAGGTGCTGGCCCAGGCGCTTTCCCGCTCGTCGGATGCGAAGATGCACGACATCGTGGCCTCCATCCAGCGCGAGCAGAACGCCGTCATCCGCGACGAGGCGCCGGGCACGCTCGTCATCCAGGGGGTGGCGGGCTCCGGCAAGACCTCCATCGCCCTGCACCGAGTGGCCTATCTGCTCTACCGCCAGAAGGAGCGGCTCTCCTCGCAGTCGGTGGCCATCCTGTCGCCGAGCCGGGTGTTCTCCGACTACATCTCGGGCGTGCTCCCGGAGCTCGGCGAGGAGCCGGTGCGTTCGTGGAGCCTGCACGAGCTGGCGAGCCTGCTTCTGGAGGGCATCGCGAAGGTGGCGCCCGCCCGCTCGTTCGCCGACGAGGCCGACGCCGTTCGCGCCGAGCGTGCCCAGGTGAAGGGCACCGAAAAGTTCGCGCAATCGCTCGCTGCGTGGCTCGACGGACAGCTGGCTGCGGGCGGGGTGCTGTTCGAGCCGCACGACCTGCCCCTCGGCGGGGATGTGGCCGAGGCCGCCTGGCTTGCCGAGCGCTTCTCGGCCTACGCGCCCGTGCCCTTCGAGGAGCGGCTCGACCTCATCGCGGGCGACGCCCTGGAGCTTGCCCACGGCAAGACCTTCGGCCGCTACGCCCACGCGATGCCGACTCGCCGCGAGCTGAGGTCGCGCCTGCTGCGCATGATGCGCGCGAAGAACCCGCTTGCCCTGTACCGGCGCTTTCTGGCTGACACGGGCCGAAGCGCGCTTCTCAAGATGGCGGCGAAGGGCACGGTGGAATGGGAGGACTCCTTCCCGCTCGTGCTGTGCGCCTGGGCCTTCCGGGGCGCCGACGGCTTTGCCGCCGCCGCGCCAGTGCGCCACCTGGTGATCGACGAGATGCAGGATCTGTCGCCGGCGGCCCACGAGGCTGTCTCGCGGCTCTTCCGCTGCGACAAGACGCTGCTGGGCGACGCGAACCAGCTCGTGGACGGTCGTATTGCCGCCCCTCCCGAGACGGTGGCGGCCCATTACCCCGGAGCCCGCGTGGTGCGCCTCATGACGAGCTACCGCTCCACCTTCGAGATTACCGAGCTGGCGCGGCGCGTGCTGCCCGTGGGCGGTCTGGTGGCGGTCGAGCGCCACGGCGAGGATCCCCGCTTCGTGCGCTGCGGGGACACCGCGGGCGTGCTGGCGGCGGTAGGTGCGGCGGTGGGGCGGTGGCGCGCGGCCCGGCGGCGCACGCTGGGTATCATCGCGAAGTCCGACTTTCTCGCCGCCCGCTACGCCGAGCTCATCGGCCGCGTCCACGAGGTTGCCCTGATCACCGACGAGACCGACACGTACCCGGGCGGCATCGTGGTCACCTCGGTGCGCCTGGCCAAGGGCCTGGAGTTCGACGAGGCGGTGCTGCTGGACGCCGACGGCCGCCAGTACGCCACCGAGGCCGACCGCCATCTGCTGTACGTGGCCCTCACCCGCGCCATGCACGGGCTGACCATCCTCTACCGCGACGAGCCGAGCCCGTTTCTCGGGGATGTCCCGAGGGGGTAGCGCCGGCCTGCGCCTTGGGCGAGCGCAGCGGCCCTATTCCCCGCGCTTCTCGCGGTAGCGGGCCAGGGCGGCGTCGAAGCTGCCGACGGTGCGGCGGTAGTGCAGGGTGTAGCCGGCGGTGATGGCGCCCAGGGTGACCAGGTAGATGGCGGCGAAGGTGATCCAGGCTCCCAGATTGTCAACGGGAAACCAGCCGCCCGCGGCCGCGCAGAGGGCGAGCACGGGCAGGGCCGTGATGCCGAAGCCCGCGATGCGCGCCGGGTAGCTCGGGCGGGTGAGCAGGGCCTCGGTGAACCAGAGCACCTGGAGCAGAGTGAGGGCGGCGCAGGCGGCGAGCAACGACAGCGTGATGACGATGCCTTCGACCGGGCCGGCGAAGGCAAGGCCGGCGACGCACCACAGGGCCATGGCGACGGTGAAGATCACGCAGGTGCGCGTGAAGGCGCTCTTTGCAAGGGAGTTCATGGGGTTTCCTTTCTCGAGGTCGCGCCGAGGACGCGGCGGGGAGGGGTAACGTGAAGTGGGCCGACGGGTTCGGGTCGCGCCGCCCGTCACAGTCCGATCTTCTTCTTGATGGCCGGAGCGTATTGGCGCGAGGCGATGACCGATTCGCCGTTGGACAGCACCAGCTCCAGTCGGGCGTTCAGATAGGGGCGCAGGGCCCGCACGTGATCGAAGTTCACGAGCAGCGATTTCGATGCCCGCACGAACTCGGTGCCGGCGAGCTGGTCTTCCAGCCCGTAGAGTCGCAGGGGGCTCTCCAGCACCCGGTTGCGCCCGTAGAGGAAGGTGCGCCCGTCCACGGTTTCGGCGTAGAGCACCTCGGCGGCCTCTACGATGAAAGTGCTGCCATCGGCGGTGCCGACCAACCGACGATCGTCGGCGTTGGCGGCGGCCACAATGGCCCGCACGCGCCTGTCGATGACCGGGCAGCGGATATCCACCTCCACTTCAGCCAGGTCGCGCCTCTCTTCCAAAGTGAGTTTCACTGATCCTCCTTTCCGTTCGCTCAGCGGTGCCAGTGTGCTCCCGCGAGGCGTTTCGCGCAAGGATGCCGGAAGCCACTTGCACGAGCGGGGTCGTGTCTTGCAACGAAGGGCAGATGAGGGTGCTGCGAGCGCAAGGGGGCGCGCTGGCCGCAAGAAGGGGGAGTGACGAAAAAGGCGGCCGGCCCAGGTTCCGCGTGGGAGCGGGAACCTGGGCCGGCCTTGGGGGGTGCGTGCGGGTCGCGCGGTGGCGGGCCGGGGCGGCCTTGAAGTGCCCCGGCGCCTTGACTCAGTGGTCGTTCATGTTGAAGGCGTTCTTCATGGCCACGGTGCGCTGGTCGAGCACGGTGCCCAGCAGGGAGCGGGTCTGGGCCTGCACCGAGTCTGCGAGGGCTTGGTTGGCGGCGGCCAGTTCCGCCTGCACCGCTGCGTCGTCCATGGCGTCCAGGCTCACCGTGCCCTCTTTGGCCAGCGCCATAAGCTTCGCGTCGGTCTCATGCAGCATCTGGTAGCCCTGGGCCATGGTGTTCAGACGGTAGCCCTGGATGGGCTCGTAGCTCTCGAAGAACTGCGGGTCGGCGAGGCCGGCCACGAGGCGGTTGTTCCAATAGAGGCTGTCGGTCGTGACCGCGGTGGGCGTGTCCAGGTACGCCGGCATGGCCGTCACGTTCGCGTACATCGCCACGGCGGTGTTGAAGGGGCCGGATGCCGGTGCGAACCAGTGCACGCCGCGCAGGGCCACGGGCACGTTCGGGCGGATGCAGAGCACCGAGCACTCAGAGGTGCGGTCGATGCCTACGTAGCGGTACTGGTGGCGCGTCTCGGGCGTGCCCTTGGTGCCATAGGGGTCGTACTCGGTGCCATCGTAGGTGGTGGCGAGCAGGTCCTTCACGTCGGAGGCGGACAGCTTCTTATCGGGGCGCAGGGCCCAGGGAATGTCCAGGCTCTCGGGGCCGAACTCAGGCGCCGGGCCCTGGAAGCGGGGGTCGGAGGGGGTCAGGCGACGGCAGATATACCACTTGCGCGGGGCGTTGTAGAGCTGGTCGAGCCAGGTATACGTGGAAAACGCGATGCGGGCGTTGAAGTAGCGCGGCAGCCCCTGTACGGTCTCGCCTGTGTCTCCCTCGTGGGCCGGCATGTCCATCAGCAGGTCGTGATCGCGGATCCACTGGGCCAAGTCGGCGCTGCACATGTAGTCGTGCTGCTCGCCCAGGGCATCGGCCAGGTCGAAGTGATCGATGCCCTGGCGGTTCGGCTGCACCACGTAGCAGTCGTCGGGCACGCGGCGGGCGATCCAATGGTGGCCGCCGAGGTTCTCCCAGTACCACACGTCGTTGGCATCGCCGAAGGCCACGCCGTTGGTCTCGTAGGTACCGTACTTTTCCACCAGCATGCCCAGTCGCTGCACGCCCTCCCGGGCGCTCGTGATGTAGGGCAGGGTGATGGTGGGCAGGTTCTCCTCGCCGATGCCGCCGGGCACTTCGGGCTTGTAGTCGGCGTCACCCGGCTTGCCTTGGGCCGGCTGGTACACCACGAGCGGATCGGCACCGAGCACCCGGGCGTTGGCGGAGATGGTCTCGGTGGCCGACATGGACACATTCGCCGCATTGATGCCGGTCTCGGCCCACACGCCGTTCGAGGGATCGGCGTGGGGCGTGCAGGTGTAGCGCAGGGGGTTGTCGGGCAGCTCGATGGTGAGGTGGTTGGCCACGCCGGTGTAGGTGCGCGGCTGGTCCTCGGGGTTCACGACGACGAGCTTCTTCGGGTCGAACGAGAAATCCTCGCCGTCCTCGTTGCGGGCGACGATGGTGGAGCCGTCATTGGTGGCGAGGCGGCCGACGAGCAGGGTGGTGCATGCCATGGTATCTCCTCGGTTGTGGGCTTTTGTTGCTGTCCCCCATGGTGTGCCCGCCGCGACCGGGCCCGGCGGCTCGCGGCAAACTTGTTCGGAGACCGTTGCCAGATGGCTGCGCCGCCGATAGGGAAGGGAAAGAGGGCCGGGGCCGCTGGAGCGCGGCCCCGGGATGCGAGGGGAACTTGAAAGCGCCGCGTTCTAGGCGCGCTCGGCCTCGGGGGCGAAGGGAATCGGATCGGGATGGGCCTTCTCCTCATCGAGGTGCTTCAGGCTGTGGGTGTTGAGGGCCCACAAGGTGATGAGCATCCAGCAGCCGGCCAGACCAAGGGCGGCTGCTGACACGCCCAGGCTCTCTACCACGAGCGAGGTGGCGAACACGGCCACGGGAGCAGCGGCCAGGGTAAGGGAGTTCTGGGTTCCCAGGGTGCTTCCGCGGTTCTCGGCCGGAATGCGGTCGAAGATGAAGAAGCCGAGCAGGGCCGAGATGGGGCCGGCGGACAGACCCAAGACGAGGGCGCTGGCGATGAGCAGCGGGAACGAGGGCAGAAGGCCCAGGCCCAGGATTCCCGAGGCCATGCCGGCGAGCGATAGGACGTACCAGGTGCGACGGCGCAGCTTGTGGGCCATGGCCGCGTAGCCCAGCGAGCTGGCGAGCATACCGGCGGACATGGCCGACAGCACGTAGCCGAGCAGTTCCGGTGTCTGGGCGGCGGTGAAGTGCACAGGCAGTACGAGGCCCTGGAGCGATCCCATCACCATGACCACGCCGAAGCTGATGAACATCGAGGAGCGCAGCAAGGTGTCGCTGGCGAACAGCACGCACACTCCGTCGCGCAGGGCGTGCCACGCGCCGGATACCAGGCCGCGCGGCGGCTGGCTGCTGGCGGAGGCGGTCGCGGGGGCATCGGCGACCGCCCCGTGCACGGCGCCGAGGGAGCGGGGTAGGGTGAGGGTAACGAGGGCTGCGGCCAGCGACATGGCGGCGGTGAACCACAGGGCGTTCACGCTGCCCACGAACCCCATGAGGAAGGCGGCCAGGGCCGGCCCCACGATGACCACGAGGGAATCGAGGGATTGGGTCAGTCCCATGAACTTTTGCAGGCTGCGATTATCGCGCTCGCACACGGCCGGCACGAGGGAGTCGCGGGCGGTCATGCCGGGGATGTCGCCGATGGCGCCCAGAAGGCCGAGGGCGACGAACCAGCCGAAGGATAATCCCCAAATCATATCGACGATGGGCAGGAGGGCCACACTGGCCGCCGATAGGATGTCGGAGACGATGGACACATTGCGGCGGTTGAAGCGGTCGGTGAGCGCCCCGCCGATGAGGCCGATGAGGAACTGGGGCACGGCGCAGATGAGCGCCAGCGTGCCGGCGGCCAGGGCATCGCCGGTGGTGGCGAGCAGCACGAGCGGCAGGATGACGCCGGCCACGGAGTTGCCGAGCAGCGAGTACGCGCAGGACAGCAGGTAGCGCGGAGCGACCTTGGGGGGACGATGAGGCGGTCGGGCCGTGCGGGCCACGGGAGCGGCGAGGGACATGAGGGGGCCTTTCTCGAAGGGGCAGGTGCGTTCGAGAAAGAAGTAAAAACTATGACGCAACGTCGGGGTCAACAGCCCCCACGGCTCCCATGAAGGAGTTGTGAAGAGAGCGGGGCGGGGAGGGGTATGCCCCGCTCTCTTTCCCGTTCCTACGCAGTGATGCCCAGCGCCTCCTGCACGGCCAGGCGGCCGAAGACGAGGCACTCGGACAGGTTGCAGGATCCCTGGTAGTAGTGGGCCCACAGGCTTCCGAACTCGCCGGCCGAGTACAGTCCACCGATGGGCTCGCCCCGCGTGTCGAGGATCTGGGCCCGGGCATTGCGCCGCGGACCACCGTCGGTGTTCAGCAGCTCGCAGCAGCATTTCATAGCATAGAACGGCGCCGTTGCGATGGGGTTCAGCGTGGAGGGCGGTCGGTGGAAGGCGGTGTCCTTCCCGTTGGCGCAGAACTCGTTCCAGATCGCCACGGTCTCCTCTAACTCGTCCGCGGGCACTCCCATGAGCGCGGCGAGTTCGCCGATGGTACTGGCCGTGACGGCGAAGCCGTCGGTCACGGCGTCTTTCGAGCCGTCGGTGTAGGCGTCCTCCGCGTGATCCTGGTCGTAGACGAACCACATGGTGGCCGGCAGGGGGAGCAGGGGCCATTCGCCGCCGAATTGCTGGTGTCCATGACGGCAGCCCACGTTGGCCTCCAGCGGGCCCAGCTCATCGGAACCCGGCCAGCCCGATACGGCCATGTCGTAGTCCATATAGAAGCGCCGGCCGTTGATGCCGACCGTGATGCCGTTGTACTTGTTGATCTTGCGGTAGGCGCAGAAGGTCTCCCCGTCCAGGGAAACGGCGTTGGTCCAGAAGCCGGCGGCCGAGTGCATGTGCCACATATCGGCCCCGTGGCGCGCGCAGATGCGGTGGCCGTCGCCGGTGTTGTGGATGCCCGCGACGGGATGCGCGTGGGGCGCCGACAGGTAGTCTTGGCGCATGACGGGATCGTTCTCGAAGCCGCCGCAGCACATGACGACGCCCTTGCGCGCCCGCGCCCGCAGCTCCTTCCCGCCGCATTCGTAGACGACGCCGGTCACGGCTCCCGCGCTGTCGCGCACCAGGTCGGTCACCGGTGCCTCGGTTTTCTCGGTGATGACGTCGCTGTGGGCCTCGACGACCGAGAGGGCGAACTGGGAGATGTGCTTGAAGCTCTGGGAGTTCTTCTTGTCGAAGCTCATGTAGCGATAGGTGTTGGAATCATCGAGCTCGCCGAACTCGCCCTTCTTGGCCCCGTCTGTGTTGGTGAACTTCATGTCGGCTTCGGCGGCACCCAGACCGAGAACCCAGTCGCGCAGGCCGGCGCTGCGCTCGGCGAAGACTTCCAGAATGTCATCGGGTGTCCCGTCGTAATCGCCCCGAAGTGACTTCAGGTAGCGCGCGAAGGCCGCGGCATCGTCGGTGTAGGTGACGCTGCCCGAGGAGAACTGACTGTTGCCGCCGCCAGCGGCTTGGCTGCTCTTCTCCAAAAGCAGACAGGTGGCCCCGTTGCCCTCGGTTCCCACGGTGATGGCGGCTGCCAGCCCGGCCAGGCCGGCTCCCACCACGACGATATCGTATTCCTCATCCCAGGATTGCTCCCCTGTGTCTCCGAGGGGCTCTTCTTGCGGGGTGCCGGTGGGGCTGCAGGCCGTCATGGCCAGGGCCGTTCCTCCCGCGATGCCGAGCATGCCTGCGGCTGCCGTCCTCATAAAATCGCGCCGTGTTGTCATCTCGCTCATCCTTGCCTCCTTCATGATAGATGCCGTTTCTGACGAGGCGAGCATAGGCCGTCCTGTCAGGTGCGGAAAACCCTCAGAGGGGGCGAAAATAAGAGTCCGTGCGCTCGGTTCCCGTCAAAGCGGGGCTAGTCCTTTCGGGGTGAGGGCAGTTTCGATGGGAGTGGGGCTGATTTTCGGGAAAACCGCGGTTATTTGCCCGCTTGCAGCCTTGTTCTCGCGGGGGCCAATGCCTACAATGAAGGTCTTGTCAGGGGATAATCCAGCCTAGAGGGAAGGGGTGGTACGGGGTGTCCATTCGAGACGGGATCTCCTCCTATTTCGCGTCGGTCAACGCCCAGGCGCCCTTCCTCGGGTACCTCGGTGTGGCATTCTGGTCGGCCTGGATCCTTGCGACGAGCAGCTTGCAGGACTGGCTTTCGCCTATGGCGGGCGGCTCGTCCATCTTCTCGGAGGCCTACGGCCAAACGCGCCTCGTGCTCATCGTCACTCTGATGGCCGTGGCATTGGGCGGCCGGCGCGTCTCTCAGTGGTTCGCTCGGCCCCGGTTCCTCTTTTCGGTGGGGGTTCTCTCGCTGGCCGGGAACGCGGCCCTGGCCCTGAGCTGGTCGCTGCCCGCCCTTCCTCCAGTGCTCTTCCACGGGGGCGCGGCCCTCTCGGGCTTCGCTGCCGGCATCCTGCTCGTGCGGGCGGGCATCGCCTACAGCGCCCTTTCGCCTTGGCGGGCCATGCTGCTGTTCATGACCTCCCAGCTGATGGCTGCCTGCCTCTATCTCATCGTGACCGCGGCGCCCCCGGCGGTCGCTCTCGGCCTGTTCTGCCTTCTCATTCCCTGCGGCTTCGCGGGTTTCGCGCTCATTGGGCCGGCCGACGGCGCGCGGGCCGCCGCGCCGCTAGACGGCGCCTTCGCCCTGAGCTTCGCCCGCCTGGTCGCGATGATATTCGTCTTCCGCTTCTGCTCCAACTACGTGAAGACGCTGCTCGCCTTATCACAGACGGCCGAGATGGTGGAGCTGGGCGTTACGGGGAACATCCTGCTCAAAATGTTCGTGGCCATCGTGCTGATTGGCTACGCTTTCAACGCTAACAAGAAAGTGGACTACGGCCGCCTGTGTTACTTCCTCTTCGTGGGCACTACGGTCGTGCTGGCTGTTCTGCCTCTATTCGAGGATCAGGTGCCGCTCTTCTACGCGCTCAATGGTGTTCTGAGTGGATTGGCGGGCAATATCGCCTTCCTGATCTTCGCTTATGTCTGCTTCCAGGCTAATGCATCGCCCTTGCGGGTGTACGGCTGGGGCTACGGGGCGGTGCTGCTCGGCTCTCTGGTGGGCTACGGGGCGGGAACCCACCTGGCACCCCCGCTCGGGGAGGGCCTGGCCGTAGCGCCCTTCCTGGCGGCCGCCTATGGGCTTATCCTGCTGGCGCTGCTCGTGTTCCCTCCCAAGCAGTTCGATCGGCTAATGGCACCGACGGCGACCGAGGATGCCATCGATCGGGCGCGCATGCGGGCCGAGGGGGAAGAGGGCGCCGGCGGTGTGCGTGCGCGCTACGATCGGGTGGCCGAGGCCCATGGGCTGACGGAACGGGAGCGCGAGGTCATGGCGCTGCTCGCCTCGGGCCACGGGCGCCGGTACGTGGCGGATCGCCTGTCGTTGTCGATGAACACCATTCGGTCCCATACGCGCAACATTTACGGCAAGCTGGATGTGCACTCTCACAGCGAGCTGATGGCCGTTCTGGAGGATCGCTGCGATGCGGCTGGCAATCAGTGAGGGCCATCTGCTGGATAACGACTTGCTGGGGAAGGGGCGGCGGATCATGGGCGGCGAGGTCAGGCAGTCGTGGCGCTGCCGGGTCATTCGGAGGTCAAGTGGTGTGGGGTGGCGGCCAAGGGTTGGGTAGCGCGACGCGCGGCCTTTACGTGCTGCGGGGTGAGGCGGCGCTGTCGGCTTCAGTGGTGCCGCCGGCTCGCTCTGCGCGCACGCGCTCGGCCATGATGGTCTCGATGCGCCGCTCGATGCGGTCGCAGACATCCTGCTGGGCCGGGTTGTTCCCCTCGAATGCGATCTCGTCCAAGAACCGCTCCCGGTCGGTGGAGGGGCGCAGCCAGTTGGCCGTGTCGAAGCAGGCGATGACGGGGGCCAGCGCCTCGAGGGACTCTTCGACCAGGGCGGCCCGCTCCGTCTCGGGGGCATCGGGCGCGAGGGCGCCTAAGCGCTCGTCGAGCTGTTCCAGGGCCTGTACCAGGTTCTCGCTGGCAATGCACTCGATGACACGCTCCAATTCGCCGAGCTCATCGTCGTCGTAGAGGTGGCCGGCCACGATGAGGGCGGTGCGGTCGGCGGGGCTCGCGTCGGCAAGCGTGTCCACACCCGGCAGCATGCGCAGAACGCGGGAGAAGCGCACGGGCAGATCGGGATCGAGGTTCTCGGCGCGCAACGCGGCAATGGTGCGGCGCTGCTCCTGCAGGCGCTCAATTTCAAGGGCCAGCTCGCAATCGAGCTCTTCCAGGGCGCTCATCGGCGACGGCGCGGTGCCGGTCGTGGTGCTCCCGGTGTTCGGATCCGCCTTCGGCGCGTCCATCTCCTCGAGGACGGCGCCGATGCGGGCCAGGGGAAAACCCAGCGAGGCGAGGCGCTTGATGCGCAGGACCCGGGCCACGTCGGCGGCGGTGTAGTCGCGGTATCCGTTGTCCGATCGCGGGGGCTCGGGCAACAGCCCCAGGCTGTGGTAGTGCCGCAGCGTGCGCACCGATACTCCGGCCAGCTTCGCCACTTCGTTGCTGCGCATGCATCCTCCCTTCCGCCAGGCCCCTTATCTTAGCGCGGTTTCCCTATTCTGGGAAATCGGTTGCGGGCCGTTTCGTTCTATAATTTTCATCGACGAACAGAAAAGGAGGCCATGATGGAAGAGGGCGAGCGCTTGGCGTGGTTTGAGGCGATGGCGTCGTTCTCCGAGCCCGTGCGCACGTGGTTCGCTGACACGTTCGGCGCGCCCACGGCGGTGCAGGCGCGTGCCTGGAACGCCATCGCCCGGGGCGAGAACACGCTCGTGATCGCGCCGACGGGTTCGGGCAAGACGCTCGCGGCGTTTCTGTGGGCCATCGACGGGCTCATGGGCCAGAAGGCGGCCGCGGCGGCGCGGGGGGAGAAGTGGCCCCGGGGCGTGCGCGTGCTGTACGTATCGCCGCTGAAGGCCCTCGGTGCCGATGTGGATCGCAACTTGCAGGGCCCCCTGACGGCCATCTCCGCGCTCGTGGCTGCCGAGGCGGCGCGCGACGGGGCGAAAGCTCCCGAAGTGCGCACAGCCATGCGCACGGGCGACACCACAGCCGAAGAGCGCCGCAAGATCGCGCGCAATCCGCCCGACATTCTCATCACGACGCCCGAATCGCTCTATCTCATGCTCACGTCCCAGGCCTGCGAGGTGCTGCGCACGGTGGAAACGGTCATCGTGGACGAGGTACACGCCCTGGCCGGCGACAAACGGGGTGCCCACCTGTCCCTGTCCCTAGAGCGGCTGGATGATATCCTGGAGCGGCCGGCCCAGCGCATCGGCCTGTCGGCCACGGTGCGGCCGCGCGACGAGATAGCCCGGTTCCTGGGCGGGGCGCACCCGGTCACGGTGGTGGCCACCGAGGCACCGCCGAGCCTGGATCTGTCGGTGCGGGTGCCGGTGCGCGACATGACGGCGGTGCCCACCTACGACGGGTTCAAGGGCGCCGGCGACGGCCCCGTTCACATCGGAAGCGCTCCGCGACGGGCGGCCATCGAGACCGCCTGGAAGTCCGACCGGGCCCTGCGAGCGGCCATGGCCGAAGGGCCCGCCCCTGCGGCTCACCCCGATAGCCGCGTGGGTATGGCCTCTATCTGGCCGCATATCGAGGCGGCCATCCTCGACGAGGTGCTGGCCCATACCTCTACCATCGTGTTCGTGAACTCCCGCGGCCTGTGCGAGCGGCTGACGGCGCGCTTGAACGAGCTGTACGCCAAACGCCTGGGGCTGGACGGCCCCCGCTCCGAGGTGGTCGGCTACTGGTCGGCTACTGGCAGCGCCGGTGCCGAAGGGGAGGGTTCGGCACCCGCGCCGTCGGTGCGCGGTATCCCCACGGGCGTCGACGCCATGGTCACGGCCCCGGGGTCGGGCTTCCGCTCGGATATCGGCTCCACCACGGCCCTCGTCACCACGCCCTCGGTGGTTATCGCCAAGGCCCATCACGGCTCGGTGTCCAAGGAGAAGCGCCTTCAGGTGGAACAGGGGCTGAAGGCCGGCGAGCTGCCCTGTGTGGTGGCCACCTCCAGTCTGGAGCTCGGCATCGACATGGGTTCCATCGATCTGGTGCTGCAGGTGGCCGCGCCGCCCTCGGTGGCCAGCGGGCTTCAGCGGGTGGGCCGTGCGAACCACCAGGTCGGTGGTCGGTCCCTCGGCATCATCTACCCCCGTACCCGGGTGGAGGTGCTCGACGCGGCGGTGATGGCCGCCGGCATGGAGGCCGGTGCCATCGAGAGCACCTTCATGGTGCGCAACGCCTTAGACGTGCTGGCCCAGCAGACCGTGGCCGCCGTGGCCATGGCCCCCGACGGGCTGTCGGCCGACGCGTGGCTCGCCACGGTGCGGCGCTCGGCCTGCTACACCGATCTGGGCCGCCGCTCCTTCGAGGGCGTCCTCGATATGCTGGCCGGCCGCTACGGGTCCGGGGAAATCGCCGAGTTCGCTCCGCGCATCCTGTGGGATCGGGAGACGGGGCTCTTGAAGCCGCGCCCCGGTTCGCAACGGCTGGCGGTAACCTCGGCGGGCACTATTCCCGATCGGGGCATGTTCTCGGTGGTGCTGCCCGAGGGCGACGGGCGGCAGGGGCGCCGGCGCGTGGGGGAGCTCGACGAGGAGATGGTGATGGAATCGCGGGTGGGTGACATCATCGCGCTTGGCACCAGTACCTGGCGCATCCAGGAGATCAGCGCCGACCGTGTGATCGTGGAGGCGGCGCCGGGACGGGCGGCGCGGCTGCCCTTCTGGCACGGTGAGGCCATCGGGCGCCCCTACGAGACGGGTCGCGCCCGCGGTGCTCTGGTGCGGGCCGCCGAGGGCGCTCTCGTCCGAACGGGGGAGGCCCCGGAGGGGGCGTCGTCTTCCGGCGGGAGCGTGCTCGGTGCCTCGGTAGATGCAGAGGCCCTCAAGGCTGTCGTGTCGGCGGCTCTGGACGAGGATGCCCGGCGCAACCTGGGGGCGCTCGTCGCGGCCCAGCGGGAATGCACGGGCGCCGTTCCCACGGATCGGCGGCTCGTGGTGGAGCAGTGCACCGACGAGACGGGGGACTGGCGGGTCATCCTGCATTCCCCCTTCGGGCGCCGGGTGCACGAGCCCTGGGCTCTGGCCGTGGCCCATCGCATCACCACCACTCTGGGATTCGATCCCCAGGCCTCGGCGGCCGACGACGGCATCTTGCTGCGCGTGCCCCTGAGCGAGGAGGGCCTGCCCGGGCCGGAGCTGTTCCTCTTCGACCCTGACGAGCTGGAGGCCATCGTGCGGGAGCGGGTGGGGTTCACGGCCCTGTTCGCCGCCCGCTTCCGCGAGTGCGCCGCCCGGGCCCTGCTCGTGGCTCCCACGGCCCCGGGCAAGCGGGCGCCGCTGTGGCAGCAGCGCCTAAAGGGCGGCCAGCTGCTGGAGGCGGCCCGCCAGGAAGAGGACTTCCCCATTATCCTGGAGGCCATGCGCGAGTGCCTGCAGGATGTGTTCGACCTGCCGGCCCTGCGGGAGGTCATGGGCGGCTTGCAGGCGGGAACCATCAAGATCAGCGAGGCCCGCACCACGGTGCCGTCGCCCTTTGCGGCGCCTCTCGTGTTCGGGTATTTGGGCGAGCATCTCTACGAGGGCGACCTGCCCCACGCCGAGCGCCAGGCGTCGCTTCTGGCCGTGGACCCGGCCCTGCTCAGCGAGCTTCTGGGTGGCGGCACGGTGGAAGAGGTGCTGGATGAGGCCGTGGTGGCCCAGGTGGGGGCCGAGTTGCAGCGCACGGCTCCGGGCTGGCGGGTGCGCGGCGCCGAAGGGGTGGCCGACCTGCTGCGCGAGCTGGGACCGCTCACGGTGGAGGAGGTCGCCTTGCGTGCGGTGCCGGTGGGCACGGCGAAAGCCAAGGCGACGCTCGACGATGTCGGTGGCGAGTTGTCGGCGGGGAATGCCGCGGCGCCCCCGTTGGCAGACGTTCTTGTCGAGGGAGACGAGACGGTCTGCGGCGATGTTCCCGTGGCACCTGCTGCAGACCCGGCAGCCGTCAGGGCGCTTTTGGAACAGCTGGAGACCGAGCGCCGGGCGTTCCCGGCGCTGATCGGCGGTGAAGAGCGTTGGGTCGCGGCCGATGATGGAGCGCGATTGCGGGCGGTGCTGGGCTTGGCGGTGCCCTCTTGGGCTGCGCCGTTGCCGGCAACCGAGGGCGGGGCTTCCCCGTCGGCCTCGGCGGCCGCATCGGCAACCGCTTCCGGGGCAGCTTCCTCGGGTGTCGTGGCCGCAAAGCCCCTCGACGGGCTGGTGGCGCGCTTCGCCCGCACCCATACGCTGTTCGACGGCGAGGCCGTAGCTACAGGGCTGGGGCTCGGGGCCGCGCTGCTGACCGAGTCGCTGGAGCGACTGACGGCCGCCGGTCGTCTCGTGCGCCTCGGCCACGACCGCTGGGCCGATGCCGGGGTGCTGCGGCGGCTGCGCTCCCGCTCCCTTGCCCGGGCGCGGGAGGCCGTGCGCCCCGTTGGCTCCGATGCCTACCTGCGCTTCCTCTTGCAGCGCCAGGCCGTCGCCGCCTCTGGCGAGGCGCCGTTGGCGGGCATCGACGGCGTGGCCCAGGTGATCGCCCAGTTTGAGGGCGCCTACCTGCCCATGGCCCTGTGGGAGTCCACGGTTCTGCCCCTGCGCGTGCCCGATTACCGTCCGGCCATGCTCGATGAGCTCATCGCCAGCGGCGAGGTGCTCTGGGCCGCCTCCACGGTGGGAGAGGAACATCTCGTGGCGTTCTTCCCGACCGATTCACCCTTGGCGCCCCTGCCCATCGACGAGGCGTCGGGCGTGGCTGCCTCCCTCGTGCCCGAGCCGGGGGAAGAGTCGCGGGGCGGGAAAGTGCCGACGGGAGAGGGTCGGGCTAACCATGCGGCTCGCGAGGCGGGGCCGATGGCGGTAACGGGAGGGGAAGGCTCGCAGGACTGCGCGGACCTTGCACCGGTTGCCGCTGTGGTGCGCCAGGTGCTCGTGGCCCAAGGGCCGGTAACCTTTTGCGCTCTCGTGGACGAGACGGTCCGTCGGATGGAGCCGGCGGTGCCGGCCCAGGGCGAGGTGGCCGAAGCGCTGCAGCGGCTCGTCTGGGCCGGGGCGGCTACCAACGACGGCCTGGGCTTTCCCCGGGCCGGCGGTCTCGCAGTGCCGTCTGCGGCCGCACCCTCCGTCGGTCAGCAGCCGCCCTCTTCCCGACGGCGGGCGAGCAGCCGACGCGGGCGCTCCCTGCGTTCCGAGATGCGGGCCCAGGCCCGGGCCACGGTGGTGGCCCGTCAAGGGGCGGCCCTGGCCTTCGATGCCGCTCTGGCCGGGCGCTGGTCGGCCCTGGCGCCGACGGCCCAAAGCTCCACGGTGCAGGCCGTGGCCCTGGTGGAATCGCTGCTCGATCGCTATGGAGTGGTAACTCGCGATATAGCCCTGGCCGCCGGGGTGCCTGGCGGCCTCTCGTCGCTCTATCCCGTGCTGCGGGCCATGGAAGATGCCGGCGAGCTCATCCGCGGCATGTTCGTGGAGGGCATGGGGCCGGCTCAGTTCGCCGCGCGGGAGACTGTGGAGGTGCTGCGGGGCTTCGCCGATGCTGCGACGGCTTCCGAGGGCGGCGGGGCGGCGGGGCGGCCCTTGTCCCTGGCGGTGCTGCCGGCCGATGACCCGGTTTGCCTCCTGGGCGCGGGCATTCCCTGGCCCGAGGTGATGTGGACGGCGGCCGGGTCGGCCCCGGCTGTGGAGGCGGCCCTGGTGGCAGCCAAGCCGAGCCGCCGCGAGGGCGCCCTCGTGGTGCTGGCCGACGGCGCCCCCGTGCTCTGGGCGGCCCCGCGCCTGAAGTCGCTGCTGGCGTTCACCGCCGACGAGGCGGTTCTCGCTGCGGCTACGGAGGCCCTGGTGGCTTTCGTGGCCGCATCACTCAAGCGGGATGGTTCGGCGGCCATGCGGCGCAAGATCATCGTGACCTACTTCAACGGGCGCGATGTGCTCGATACTCCGGCGGCTCTGTGGCTCCAGCGGGCGGGGCTCGTGCGCCTGCCCGATGGCCTGCGCCTGTACGCGAGCCCCTTCTAGGTTAGCGGGCGGACAGAAAAAGCCTCCCGCGTCTCTCTCGGGACGCGGGAGGCTTCGTTGGGAGGCCGCGCGATCCCCTGAAACGCGCGGCCTGTGGAGTATGCGGAAAGGAAGCGGGCGGCGGCCAGAAAGGAGAGCCGCCGCCCTCGGGCACCCGCGAGTTGCCCCGACGGGTGCCCGCAAAGCCCTTGGTGGAGGCGGAGCGGCCGCGGCCTCAATGGCCCCAAAAAGGCCGTACCGTTTGAAGTCCGCCTCCAAGAGGAACAGCATCCACTATAGGGGGCCGGCGGTCAGAGCGCCATCGCCGCTCTTAGGTATATCCATCGCACTTTTTGAGTATTGGCTGTTGTCAGGTCAATCACGGCAGCGCCGCGGTCGAAGGGGCGCACCGGGGCTCTGCTAGAATCGAGCTCAGATCATGGCGTGCATCAGAAAAGGAGGGAGGCCGATATGGGCGCGTTGAATGAGCAGGGGGCGAGCGGCGCCGCGCGGCCGGGTGGGCCTTGCGGCTTGCGGCCGCGGGATGGGGCCTTGGCGGCCTTTGTCGCCACGCTGTTTCCCGTCACGCCCGTTCTGGCCTCGTTCGACCAGACGGCTCAGTTCCCTGTTCTGGCCGACCCCTTTCTCATAGCCGCGCTCTGCGCCGTCCTCGGTTCGGCTCTGGCGCTGGTGATCCGATCTCTCGTGCGGGCTACGGTGGCGCGCCCGCGATCGCGGGCGACGGTGACGGTGGCGGCTGTGGCGTACCTGCTGGCCCTTCTTGCGCTGCCCGTGCTCTTCTGCGCGCCCGAGCCCCATCGGTGGGCCGCCATGGCTGCCGGCATTGCAGCCGGGGCGGCAACGCCGTGGCTTGTGGCCCAATGGGCCGCCGTCGCGGCGGCGCCCATGCGCGCCTCGCTCGCCCGCTGCGCCGTGGTGGCGGCCGGAGCCTCCCTGGCCGCATGGGTGCTCACCCTTCTTCCCAAGGGGGCGCTCGTGCCCGCCTTCGACGGCCTCGTGCTTGTCGGTGCCGTGCCGCTCGCGTTTCTTTCGGCGCGCGACGAGGGCCCGCGTGAAGATGCCGGTCCGGGTACGAACCAGCTGGGGCGCTTGCTGTCGGTTACCTGGCTGCCCCTGCTCGGTCTGGGCGCCTATGCCTTTGCCACCAATGTCGTCGCCCACGGAGCCCACACGGTGGTGCAGACGGCCTTCTTGGGGGGAGGCGTGGCGGCCCTTGTGGCCCTCGGGGTTTCCGTGCGCTGGGGTCGTGCTCCGCTTTTGCCGTGGTCGTACCGCGTGCTCGTACCCGTCATGGCGGCGCTCTTCGTCGTTTTGGGCGCATGCCCGGCCGGCACCTTCCCCCCAGGCCTCTCCCTGGCGGCGCTGTACGGGTTCTACCTGGTGCTCGCCCTCATCGGCTGCGCCCTGTTCCTCGCGGCAGTTCACAGCCGCGAGCTTGCGGCCGATACGGTCGTCGGGGTGCCCGTAGCCGTGGCCGCCGCCGCGGCCCTCGCCGGCCAGCTGCTCTCCGCCGTACCGGGGCTCGATCTGGCCCCGTGGCTCACGGTGCTGGCGGCCCTGTTCGTGGCGGTTCTGCTCGTGTTTCTGGGGCGCACGGCATGGAATGAGCTCGTGACGCCTCGGGAGACGGCCGCCGAGGGCGAGAGGGAAGCCGCCGCTTCGCTCAACGGCGCGACCGCAGCACCGACGACTGCTTCCGCACCAGATTCTTCGCCAATCGCAGCCGAGTCGGAGGCAATCGCCGCAGAGCCCACGCGCCGCGATGCCCTGGAGGCTCGGTGCGTGGCGGTGGCGGCCGAGGCTGGCCTGTCCCCGCGCGAGGCCGAGGTGCTTGTCTACCTGGCCCGCGGCTTCACGCCGGCCTATATCGCGAAGACCCTCGTGCTGTCCATCAGCACCGTGCGCACCCACGTGCGCAACATCTACCGCAAACTCGGCGTGGGCAAGCGCGAAGAGCTCATCCACCTCATCGACGGCGAATAGGCCCCTTCGCCCATCGTGTTTCCCGGCCCCTAGGCTTCCTCGATGATCTCGCCGTAGAGGCGGTGCAGATCGGGGAAGGTGCGCTTGAGGCTCACGGGTCTGAACGTGTCGCGCTCCACGACGCAGAGGGTCACGAGTCCGTCCACGAGCGGGGTGGCGCCCTCGCGCAGGAGCGGCTCGCCGGCCTCGTCGGTGCCCGCGGCGTCGTCGGCGCGGAAGACCTGCTGGCGGTACACGGTGCGCATGGGCAGGCTCTGGGCCACCGAGGTGCGCACGAAGGCGGCCTCGCCGTAGCGCAGGGGGCTGCGATACTGCACCTGCAGCCCGTAGATGGGGCTCATGTAGCCGGCCTGCTCGATGTACTCGTCGTAGGGGTAGCCCACGGCGTCCAGGAAATCGATGCGGGCGTCCTCGAAGTACAGCAGGTAGTTCGCGTGGTACACCACGCCCATCATGTCCGTCTCGCCGTACCGTACCTTGATGGGGGTGTGCACGTGCATGGTCTCGCTCGCTTTCTCGCCTCGAAAATCGCCAGATATTCTCTCCGATTATAGCGAACGGGGGTCGGTCGGGCCGCTAGAGCCGTGGCGATCGGGCCAATAGGCTGCGCCACGGCGGCCGAGCCGGGCTGCCGGGTCGGCGAGGGGCCTGCGCGCCGGGGCGCTCAGGGGACCTCTGTATCGTGGCTGGCCTGGAAGAAGACCGCGACGCCGATGATGCGCACGCAGCGCTTGTCCAGGATGAGATCGGGGGAGGGTGCGTCGTAGGACCACGACGAGAGCACCACGGTGCTGTTGCCAGCGGTGTAGCGCCGTACGACGATGGTGGCGTTGTCGATGAGCGCCACCACGGTGCAGCCGTTGTAGGGGCGCGCCCGCTGATCAATGAGAAGGAGGCTGCCGACCGGGTACAGGCGCGTCATCTCGCGGTAGTTCATGCGCACGAACACGCTGGCCGGATGCCGGCGGGCCACATCGGGCGGGGCGTAGGCGCAGCCGGCATGGCGCAGGGTAGTGCCGTTGCCCGAGCGGTCGACCTTGTACACGGGCAGCAGCAGGGCGCGCAGGCTGGTGACGGCCTCGGGTGCGGGGTCGCATGCAGCCGCCGCGCCCCAGTCGCGCGACTGGGGCGCGGGCGCGGCCCCCAGGCCCTGCCCTTCGCTCAGGATATCGTCGACCTCCACGTTGAATCGCGCGACCATGCCCTCGATATGGCTGCGTCGCGGGAAAGTCCGATTGCTCTCCCAGCGGCCCACGGTTTCCTTGGTGACGCCCAACTGGGCACCGAAGGCCGCTTGGGAAAGCCCCTCGCGCCGGCGCAGCCGCCGTATGTTCTCCCCGATGCCCACGGCACCCTACAGGCTTTCCCGCTCTAAGGGAAGGCACAGGCTGTTGGGGCCGCCGAACCCGGCGGTCATCTCCTGGATGGAGACGGGATGCAGCGTCATGCCGGCATTCGAGAGGGCCTCGTTGGCCGTGAGGTTCTCGGCGCACACGCAGAGGTTCCCCGGTGCCAGGGACAGGATGCCCGCTGCCCCGTTGCCGTATTCGAACTCCATGCGATCCGTGCCGCCCTTTCCGAAATCCAGAAGTCGGACCGGGCCGCCTCCCACGGCATCGCTCAGAATGCGGGAGAGCGGCTCGGTGCGCTCCTGGATGCGCACGCTTCCCCGTTTGCGCCCCCGCCGCCCGTGGTACACGCGGGCACCGTGGGTCAGGGCGGGGTCGACGACGAAGGTGTCGTGATCGATGGGGGAGAGATAGGCGTCCAGATGCAGGCGATTGCCGCTCTGGGGCACTTCGAACACGTAGATATCGGTGACGGTGGAGCGGGGATCGCCCCACAGGAGGTTCTGGCAGAGCCGGTCCAGGGCAAGGCTCTCCGTGCGGCTCGACAGCCCCACGGCCAGGACGGTCTCGCCCAGGTTGATCACATCGCCGCCCTCGAGGTGGAAGGAGCTGCCGTGGTCGAACCAGCGCGGCGTGTCAGCGAAGGCGGGGTGGCATTCGATGATGGTCTGCAAGATGTCCACCTCGCGGTTGCGATCGTGCCAGTACATGCGGTTCAGGCTCACGCCCGCGCCGATGGCGCTGAGGGGATCGCGCATGAAGAAGGCGGTGTTGAGCGGCCCGGAGAGGAAGGTGTCGGGATCGAAGGCGCTGTGGGTGAGGGCGGCCAGGGGGTAGCGGGTCGTCTCAGCCAGGGCCGTGTCACCGTAGCGGATGCCTTCGAAGAGCCGGGCGATGAACTGGTCGTCATCGGGTGCTCCTTCCAGGTACTGGGTGGCGGCCTCGGCAAGCTCAGTGCCCTCGATGCGGCAGTTGGCCAGAAATCGGTCGATGAGCTCGCGCCGGACGTACGGGCTTTCGGCCAGGGTCTCGCCGAGCAGGTCGCGCAGCTCGATGACGGTGGCGCCGGATTCCCTGAGCGCAGTGGTCAGGGCGTCGTGCTCGGCTTGGGCCTGCTCCAAGTTAAAGCCGCTGCTGGTGGGCCGCAGGGGGAAGGCCAGGGCGAACTCGCCGTGGGGGAACCGCTGCGTCTCGGGGCCCGGGCGGTGCACGAGCACCCGCTTGATCTGGCCTATCTCGTTATTTACCTGGACGATGTTCATGGCAGCTCCGCTTCGCTCACGGTTATCTCCATCTCAGCATAGGCAATCGCGCCCCCTTGGGAAAGGGAGGTAGCGAAAAAGTGACCTTTAATGTCATCCTTTGCCGCCGTGGGGACGGGAAAGGTCGCCGGACGCCCCGTTGCCGGAACGCTCAAAGCCCGCTTGCGGCGCAGAGGCCGACCCCGGGGCCTGCCGTGGCGATGATGGCGCTGCGGACAAACCGATAAAACCGATCGAGAGAGGAGAGGTGCGATGAGGGAAAAGACAAAGCCCAAGTTCGCGGTGCCGCATACCTATACGATCATCTTTCTGCTGATGATCGTCGTCGCGGTTATGACGTGGATCGTCCCATCGGGCTCGTTCGCCACGACGGAGATAGACGGTCGCGAGGTGACGGTGGCGGGTACCTACGAGCAGATGGACAAGACCTTCGTCGATGGGGAAACGGGCAAGGAGGTGGACCTGCGCCAAGGTCCCGATGCCGTGCTCGAGGCGCCCATCGCGGGCATTATGGCTGCGGCCGAAGTGGTGGCCTTCGTGTTCATCGTCGGCGGAGCGTTCCAGATCATCACGGCCACCGGGGCCATCGATGCCGGCATGCGCCGGGTGGTGAGGCGCTTCAAGAGCAAGGACATCCTGGTCATTCCTATTGCCATGCTGCTGTTCGCCCTGGGCGGCTCCACCTTCGGCATGGCCGAGGAGACCCTGCCGTTCTTCGCCATATTCCTGCCCATCATGATAGCCATGGGGTTCGACTCGCTCACTGCGTTCATGATCGTGTTCATCGGCGCGAAGGCGGGCTACATCGCCTCTACGGTGAACCCCTTCAGCGTGCTCATCGCCCAGGGAGTGATCGGCATCACGGGCAACCCCCAGCTGTGGCTGCGCGCCATCATGTTCGTGGTGATCGTGGGCCTGTCCATCGGGTGGGTGGTGCTCTATGCGAGGAAAGTGCGCCGCAACCCCGAGCTGTCCCTGACCTACCATGACGACAAGCGCAAGCGCCTGGAAATGGGTGCTGTGGACGACGACACGCCGTTCACAGCCGCGCAGAAATGGATCCTCGTGGTGTTTCTGGCCGGCATGGGGCTCATCGTGTGGGGCCTGGTGACCCAGGGCTGGTACATGAGCGAGCTCTCGGCGGTCTTTTTGGCCATGGGCCTTATCGCCGGCATCGTGGCGCGATTCTCCCAGCAGAAGATCGCCCAGGAGTTCGTGGCGGGCTTGAAGGACTTCGCCTTCTCGGCCATCGTCATCGGCCTGGCCCGTGGTGTGCTCGTCATCGCCGACAACGGCATGATCATCGATACCATTCTGAACGCCATGGCCCTGGGGCTGGCCGATGTGGCGCCGGCGGTGTACACCACCATCCTGTACGTGGTGGAGAACCTGCTGACTATCCTGGTGCCCAGCTCGTCCAGCTTGGCGGCCCTCACCATGCCCATCTTCGGTCCCCTGACCGAGCTGGTGGGGCTGAACCCCGAGGGCGCGGTGACGGCCCTGTGCCTGGCCGAGCCGATGATGACCATCATCGCCCCCACGAGCGCCATCCTCGTCGCCGGCCTTGCGGTGTGCAAGATCAGCCTCGAGCAGTGGTGGAAGACCTGCTGGAAGTGGTGGCTGCTCATGAGCGTGGTGTGCATGGGCTTCACGGCCGTCTCGGCCATGCTGCCCGTGGCCTAAGCGCCCGAGGCACCCATTCCGTCGTTTCGCCGTATTATGAGAACAGACATGAGAGGAGAAGTCATGGCGAACAAGCCCATTCACGTGACCAGCGAGATCGGCGCCCTGCAACGCGTGGTGCTGCACCGCCCCGGTCGCGAGCTGGCCAACATGAAGGCCGATGAGTTCGAGAAGTGCTGGATCCACGACGCGTTCTACCTGGAGTACGCCCAGGAGGAGCACGATGCCTTCGCGAACATCCTGCGCGAGAGCGGGGCCGAGGTGCTCTATATGGAGGAGCTTCTGGCCGAGGCCATGGATACGCACCCGGCGGCCCGGGCGGCCTTCTTGGACGAGTACATGGCCCAGGCGCCCATTCCCGACCCGCAGCTTGTTCCCCTCGTGCGCGCGAAGCTGGACGCCATCGAGGATAATCGGGATCTGGTGGACAAGGCCCTGGCGGGCATGCGCCTGCACGAGCTCGATTTGGCCCGCGGGCCGCGCACCCTGGCGCGCCTGGAGGGCGACGGCCTTGCCCCCGACGACTTCGTCGTGTACTCCATGCCGTCGAGCTACTTCTCCCGCGATCCCATCGCCTCCATCGGCACGGGCGTGGCCCTGCACCGCATGTACTACAACCAGCGCAACCGCGAGGTGCCCTTCTACAAGACCTTCCTCACCTACCACCCCGATTTCGCCGGCACGCCGTTTTGGTACGACAATCACAGCGCGGCCCACATCGAGGGCGGCGACGTGCTGAACATCAACGAGACCACCCTGGCCGTGGGCATCTCCGAGCGCACCGAGGCGGCGGCCATCGACACGCTGGCCCGCAACCTGTTCTGGGGCGAGCAGCCTTCGGCCATCGACACGGTGTACGCCATCAAGATTCCCTTTGGCTACGAGACCATGCACCTGGACACCGTGTGCACTCAGATCGACTACGACAAGTTCACGGTGTACCCGGGCATGTACGACGCGCTGCACGCCTATCGCCTGCGCAAGGGCGACAACCCCGGCGAGGTGGCCGTGGACGAGCTGGACGGCTCGCTCAAGGAGATTTTGCAGATGGCCACGGGTGTCGACGACGTGATGCTCATCGAGTGCGGCGGGGGAGACCCGGTGGAGGCGTCCCGCGAGCAGTGGAACGACGGCTCCAACACCCTGGCCATCGCCCCGGGCAAGGTGTGCGTCTACGAGCGCAACGTGGTGACCAACGCGGTGCTCGACCGCGCGGGCGTCGAGCTGTGCATCGTGCCTTCCGAAGAGCTCTCCCGCGGCCGGGGCGGCCCGCGCTGCATGTCCATGCCCTTCGCCCGCGCCGATATCTAGGCGCCTCTTCGAGGGAGGGGCGCGGCCCCGGTCGGCCTTTGTGCCGGCGCCGGCCGGGGCTGCGGTCGCCCTCCTTTCCCCGTTGTTCCCCCCGTCTTCAAGAAAAGGTGATTTCCATGCCGCTCAATCTTTCTGGAAAGCATTTCCTCACCCTGCTCGACTTCACGCCCGAGCAGATCCACTACCTGCTGGATCTGTCCCGCGACTTCAAGGCCATGAAGCGCGCCGGCATTCCGCACCGCTACCTGGAGGGCAAGAACATCGTTCTGCTGTTTGAGAAGACCTCCACGCGCACCCGCTGCGCCTTCGAGGTGGGCGCTATGGATTTGGGCATGGGCGTGACCTATCTGGATCCTGGCTCCTCCCAGATGGGCAAGAAGGAGTCCATCGAGGACACCGCCCGCGTGCTCGGCCGTATGTATGACGGCATCGAGTACCGCGGCTTCGAGCAGGCCGTGGTGGAGGATCTGGCCGCCAACGCCGGCGTGCCGGTGTGGAACGGACTCACGGCCCAGTTCCATCCCACCCAGGCCCTTGCCGACATCCTCACCATGCAGGAGGAGTTCGGCCCCGATCTGCGCGGGCGCAAGCTGGCGTTCTTCGGCCAGGTGGGCAATACCGCCTCCTCGCTGCTGGTCATCTGCGCCAAACTCGGCATCGATTTCGTGCAGGTGGGGCCCCAGGCCGATGTTCCCGGCAATCGCACCTACCGCCCCGAGCTGTGGGAGGCCTGTCAGAAGTTGGCCGCCGCAAGCGGGGCGACGCTCTCGGTGACCGATGACATCGACGAGGGCATCGCCGGCGTGGATGCCGTGTACACCGACGTGTGGGTGGGCATGGGCCAGCCGGCCGAGCTGTGGCGCGACCGCATCGCGCTCTTGGAGCCCTATCGCGTGACTCGGGAAGTGATGGCGAAGGCCAAGCCCGAGGCCATCTTCCTGCACTGCCTGCCCTCGTTCCACGACACGAATACCACCATCGGGGCCGAGATCGCCGAGCAGTTCGGCGTGACCGAGATGGAGGTGGAGGACGCCGTGTTCGAATCGGACGCCTCCCGCGTGTTCCAGGAGGCCGAGAACCGCATGCATACCATCAAGGCGGTCATGTACGCCACCCTGCGTTAGGAGAGCCCCTGCCATGGCCCAGGGCCCGCACCGGTGCGATGGTGCGGGCCCTGGGCCTTTTCAGCGGGGTGTTCTTCCCCATTCTGGTGGCTCTGCAATCGGAGGCCCGGACTGGGAGGCGCGGGCCTCCATCTGGCCCGGGCCGACTAATCCAGGTGGAACAGCACGGGCAGGTCAACCGAGACGGGAGAGTTGTCCTCGTTGGTCTCCATGATGTCGGCCATGAAGTCCCACCATTTGCGGTTGATGGCCGTGTCGGCCCCGGCGGCCCACCGCTCAGGATCGTCGATCTCGATGTAGCCGAACAGCGTGAGCGTGTCCGGGTCCAGCGCGATAGTGTAGTTGCGGCCCCCGTGGGCGTGGATCATATCCACCATCTCGGGCCGCAGCTCGTTGTGGCGGCGCTCGTATTCCTCTTCCATGCCGGGGTAGAGCTTCATCTTGAACGTCTTGATCATGGGTGCTCCTTCTGCGCTCCTTCGCGATTGCCGGATACACCCAGTATAGGAAGCGGCCCGCCCTCCGAAGGGGAGGACGGGCCGTTGATGCGACGCTGTAGGATTTCTCGGGCTTGCGAGCATCAGAGCCGCAGGCTGGGAAGCCGGGGAGACGAAAGGAACGCCCCCTAGTTCTTCAGCGAGTTCAAGGGTGCGGGCATGCGTCCGCCGCGGTGGGCGAACACGGTGCCGGCATAAGGGTTCACGGGCATGACCGGGGCATAGCCCAGAAGACCGCCGAAGTCCAGCCGGTCGCCCACCTGCTTGCCGATGGCGGGAATGAGGCGCACGGCCGTGGTCTTGTTGTTGATCATGCCGATGGCGCACTCGTCTGCGATGATGCCGAAGATGGCCTCTTGGGTGGTGTCTCCCGGCACGGCGATCATGTCCAGGCCCACGGAGCACACACACGTCATGGCCTCCAGCTTCTCGATGGAAAGCGCCCCGTCCTCGGCGGCGCGGATCATGCCGGCGTCCTCGGACACGGGGATGAAGGCGCCCGACAGGCCGCCCACGGAAGACGACGCCATGACGCCACCCTTCTTCACGGCGTCGTTGAGCATGGCGAGCGCTGCGGTAGTGCCCGGGCCGCCGCACTGTCCCACGCCGATGGCCTCCAAGATTTCGGCCACGGAGTCGCCCTCGGCGGGCGTGGGCGCGAGCGACAGGTCCAGAATGCCCTGCTGCACGCCGAGGCGGCGGCTCGCCTCGCGGGCCATGAGCTCGCCGGCGCGGGTGATCTTGAAGGCCGTGGCCTTGATGGCCTCGGCCACGGTGGTAAGGTCGGCCTCCTTCGGCAGGTCGGCCAGCACCGCGCGCACCACGCCGGGGCCCGACACGCCCACGTTCACCACTTCGTCGGCCTCGCCGGATCCGTGGAAGGCGCCGGCCATGAAGGGGTTGTCCTCCACGGCGTTGCAGAACACTACGAGCTTGCCGGCGCCGATGCACTGCCGATCGGCGGTCAGCTCGGCGGCCCGCTTCACGATGCCGGCCATCAGATAAGCGGCGTCCATGTTGATGCCGGCCCGGGTGCTGCCCACGTTCACGCTGGCGCACACGCGGTCGGTGGTGGCCAGCGCTTCGGGAATGGAGTTCATGAGCTTGTGGTCGGCCCGGGTGGCGCCCTTGTGCACGAGGGCCGAGAAGCCGCCGACGAAATCGACGCCCACCTCGGCCCCGGCGCGGTCCATGGCCACGGCGATGGGGGAAAGATCGTCGGCGGTCACGGCGGCGCAGATCTCGGCGATGGGCGTGACTGAGATGCGCTTGTTCACGATGGGAATGCCGAACTCACGCTCGAGCTGCTCGGCCGTGGGCACCAAATGCTCGGCGGCGGTGGTCATGCGGTCGTACACCTTGCGGGCCAGCGCGTCCACATCGGCGTCCACGCAGCCGCGCAGGTTGATGCCCAGTGTGATGGTGCGGATGTCCAGGTTCTGCTTGGACACCATGGCCAGTGTCTCGGCAACTTCAGCAGGGGTGATCTGCATAGTGGCTCCTCGTGTTCCTCGCCCGCGATTGCGGCCTGCGTTCGGGCCGCCGCGCCTGTGTTCCACGGCGCTCCTCGCGCCGTAGCCTTTCCGTATTCGCACAGTGTAGCAAACGGGAAAGCGTCTCGGGCGCCCGAGCACGCAGACGGTGCCCGCCGACTGATGGGAAGAGTGGCCTTTCGCCTGCGGGATGCGTATCAACCTAAAGTTGCGCCATAGTTGCTGGTGCTTTGCGGGGACGATGCTAGGATGGCTTGTGTATCGAAGTTGGCGACGCGAGAAGGGTGACGTATGAAAATTGCAGGGATTTCCAAATGGGAGAAGGGCGCGAGCGACCCCTCTACCCACAATCTGCTCGCTCTAGCAAAGCTCTACGGCGTGGACGCCGCCGACTTGTTGCACTCGGTAGCAGCGTAGCCCCCGCTTTTCAACGTGCGTTGAAATCCTAGGATCTTGCCATGAAATTTCAACGTACGTTTATACCGAGCAATTATCACGATCGCAATAATTCATGTACATCGTGGTCAAATTATTCCGTTCGCGATAATTTCAAGAGGAAATTCTGGTATTATCCCGTTCGCAATAATTTCTGACGATGGGATGCGCTATGGCTATCCGCAATGCAAAAGAGTTCGGGCAAGCGATACGGGATCGCAGGAAGAAGCTCGGGTACACTCAAACCGAGCTGGCGGAGGTCTGCGATGTGGGCATCATGTTCGTCTCGCAGCTTGAGGGCGGCAAGCCGACGGCACAGTTGGAAAAGGCTATTCGCGTCGCCAACCGCGTGGGCCTCGACCTCAATTTCCGGGAACGGGGGTAGCCCATGCGTATGGCGGTATTCGGGGAAATCGAGGGGGGGCGCCGCCGCGTCGGCACCCTTGAAACGGTTCCCGGACGCGAGGAGCAGTTCTCCTACGACTCTGCATTTTCCGAACGGTATCTTGCGGCGCCGCTGTCAGTGGCGCTTCCGTTCCAAGAGGAGCCTTATCCTGCACGGAAGGTGCGTCCATTTTTTAGGAACCTTCTGCCCGAAGGTGCTGCTTTGGCGGCGGTGGCGAAGAAGCTGGAAGTGAAAAGCTCGTCGTACCTCAAGGTGCTCGCCGCGCTGGGTAGAGAGTGTATCGGCGCCGTGGTGCTGGAGCGAGAGGACGGCAAAGAATCGGAGGCGGATTACGGCTACGAGCCGCTCTCGCGCGAAACCGTAGGAACTGCCTTTCGCGAAGGAGCTGAGGGAGTGGCTCAGCTGCAAGAGGAGGCAAAGCTGTCTCTTGCTGGCGCCCAGTCGAAGATGGGCCTGTATCTTGAGCGGGAAAACGGCGTAGCCCGCTATGCGCTGCCCCGCGGGAGCGCTCCTTCGACGCATATCGTAAAGGCGTCGAGTCGGCGTTTCGAGCAATTGAGTGAGAACGAGCATTTCTGCCTGCGCGTGGCTGAATCGGTCGGGCTCGACGTCCCTGATTCGTTCATTGACGTTATCGAGGGGCAGCCGCTTTTCGTTATCGAGCGATTCGATCGAAAGGTGCTGTCCGGGGGCGATAAGCGCGCTGACGCCGATTTTCATCCCGTGGTGCGGATGCATCAGGAGGATTTCTGCCAGATACTGGGGCTCTTGCCCGAGCGCAAATACGAAACGGGGAGCGTTCGCTACGCCAAGCGCGTAAGCGACGAGATAGCCGCGCGTTCGACTGACCCCGTGAGGGATCTGCAAGCGTTCGCGAAGTTGCTCGTGTTCAACGCCGTCGTAGGCAACTGCGATGGGCATCTCAAGAACATCACTGCGCTGCGGGGCGCCGATTGGCGTGCGTTTGAGCTCGCGCCTGTCTATGACGTGGCTTCCACGGTAGTCTATCAGGGCCTCGACCGTTCCATGGCGATGCGCGTTGGGCGTACGAACAAGATCGACGAAGTGGAACGTGATGATTTTCTCATGCTTGGCGAGGAGCTGGCGCTTTCCAAGAAGGTCATGGTGCGCCTGATCGACGAGGTGTGCGAGGGTGCATTGCAGTCGATGCCCGGCATCGTTGCCGACATGGAGAATGGCCTGAACCGTCCGCTTTCCAAATTGGCGGACATAGAGCGCTTCGCTCGCGACCAGATCGACCGGCTGGGCGCGTAACATGGCGCGGTTCCAAAAGGCGGTCGGGCGAAAGACGGGCCGGGAGATAGCGCTGGTCACCGCCGATGAGATAAGCGGCGCCAATCCCGCCGCCATTGAGCGAGAGGGGGGTTGTGGCCTATTGCGCCGATCGGGATATTCGCCTGGCGGCCACACGGCAAAGCACGACAGCCGAAGCGGGAGGGTTCTTCCCCGAAAGCAATCGGGGCCCGCGCGGGGCCCCGATGGGGAGGACGGTAAGTGGGCTTCCCCAGGCTTTTACGACAGCGCGGCCGCCTCGCCGGCCAGGTAGCCGTGGGTGGCGGCCAGGCCGTTGGAGCCGCCGTGGAGCAGCGATTCGTAGCTGGCGCCGAAGCGATAGCCCACGGTGTTGCCGCCAGCGTACAGGCCGGGGATGGGGTCGTGGTTGGCATCGAGCACCTGCAGCTTGTCGTTGCAGCGTACGCCGGAGAGGGTGCAATAGAACAGGTACTGCATCTTCCACGCCTGGAAGGGGCCGTCGTCGATGGGGTCCAGATAGCGGGCCGCCTTCATATAGTCGGTATCGGCACCCGCGCTGCACAGCTCGTTGTAGCGCTCGACGGTGGCGGTGAGCGTGTCGGGGTCGAGCCCGATCATCTCGGCCAGCTCGGCGATGGAATCTGCCTCGTAGTGCTCGTTTTCCTCGATCTTGAACATCTCGGCGGCCATCGCGCGGTCGTAGCCGAAAGACGAGGGCATCTCGAAGTCGTTGGTGGGGATGATCTGCCATATGACGCCGTCGTGGCCCGGCTGGTCGGCGACGATGTGGGCTGAAGTGAGGAGCGAGGTGCACTCGTTCATGAAGCGCTCGCCTTTGGAGTTTACCAACAGGTAGGGGAACGAGCGCCAGCCGGTGGTCTGCCAGGAGGCCCAGGAGCAGATCTCTTCCATCTCGGCGCCGGCCCAGCACAGCATGCGATGGCCCAGTCCGTCATCCATCTCGGTATCGGTCACCGGATCCTCCCCCATGTAGGCCTCATAGGCGTTGTTGGCCAGCGCCCACTCGGCGAAGTTCTTCGGGTAGAACCGGCGCATCATGGCCTCGTTGCCACCGAAGGAACCAGTGCACATGATGACACCCTTGGCGGCCTTGAAATAGACGGGCTCGCCGTTCTCGTTAGTGGCCACAACGCCGGTGACGCGACCAGACTCATCCTGCACGAGCACTTCGGCTTTGGTGCGGTAGTAGGTTTCCACGCCTTTGTCTTCCAGGAACTGATGGATGTTGTGGGTGAAATCGGTGAGGATATCCGTTTCCGAGAAGGCTACGCCGGTGCTGATGTAGGACGTAATCTCCTGACTGGGATCGGGGAAGATGCCCTCGAGGCTGATGGGCGCGTAGTACTGCTGATAGGGCTCTAGGAAGTCGGTCCGCAGATTGTCCAGCACCTCGCCGGAGCGCTCGCACCACAAGGCATTCAGGCGCATGTCGGAACGGTACTGAGTGAGGTTGAACATGGCGTTTGCCGTCTCCACGGGATCGTACTTCGGCAGGCCCGCCTCCAGCTGGGTTTGCGCATTGAGGAAGGAAATGGTCATGCCGCCGATGTGGGGCGATGCGTTGCGCTCGATGACCGTGACGGCGGCTCCGTTGCGCATTGCTCCATAGGCGGCCATGGAGCCGGCCAGCGCCGACCCCACGACGAGCACCTCGCACTCGATGGTTTGGGTGCAATCGTCGGGCGAGAGGGCCGGAGCGGTTCCGAGCCAGTCGTCGGTGCCGGTGGCCGGCAATTCGCTGGAAGGCGCGGGGGCGCTCGGGGCGCAGCCGGCTAGCCCGGCCAGGCCGGCCGCGGCGGTTCCGGCGGCACCGAGCTTCAAGAAGTTTCGACGAGAGATACTCATGGTCCTCCTCCGTAGGCTATGAGGCGCTCGGTGCGTGGGGCTCCGAGTCGTCTGCGGTTTACTGGTGGCGCTATTGTGGCGTGGAAACGAGGAATTCGGGAATCAGCGAATTGTTGCCCTCTTTCAACAAGGTGCGTACTTGCGTGGCTGCGGTCCGAGGGACTATGCTTGAATGGTCTGCAATGAAGGGGCGGGGGCTGTATGGATACGAGGGTGTTCGCCTATGTGGCGAAACTTGCCGATACGGGTAGTTATGCGCGTGCGGCTCGAGAGCTATTCATCACCAAGCAGGGGCTCGCAAGCGCTATCGAACGCTTGGAGCGCTCGCTTAACGTGCCCCTGTTCGAAGCGGATCACAAGGGGGTGCGGCTAACAGAGTACGGGGAGGTCTTCTGCGCCTTCAGCCGTGCGTTTCTCGATCGTCAGAAAGCCATGAGCGAGGAGATCGAGTTGTTACGCCGCCGCGAGGAGCGTTCGGTGACGCTCGCTGCTTCGACGGGACTATTCAACGTGATCACGCGGGAGGATATCTGCGCCTTCGATGAAGAGAACGCCTTCGGGGCCTCGGTGGAGATATTGCGGGCGGTGCTCGATGGCGATTGCGAGGCTATGCTTTTAGAGAAGGCGTGTGACTTCGCGCTGTTGAATGACCCTATCCAAAATGAGCGCATTGCCAGTGTTCCTCTGCATCGAGACTCGATGTTCTTCTGGGTCGACGCCGCGCACGCCTTGGCTCAGCGAAAGACGGCGCGCCTGGCCGATGCGGCAGGGTGCGAGGTGGCCTGCCTCTCTCCCGATGAGTATGTGTCTCTTGCGCCCGTTGTGGAGCGTCTTCGCACCGAGGCGCCGGATTGCCGCATCTTTTATGCCGATCAGATGATCGAGGTCCTTGAGCGAGCTCTTGAGCGCAGGGCGCTCGCTATAACCGTGCGTTCCCATGTGGGCTCCTTTCCTCACGAGGGTTTTGTGGGCGTGCCCATTGAAGACGCTTCCTGGGGATTTTCCATTGCCTACCGGTGCGATCGCTCGTTGAGCCTGTGGGACGAGGCGTTTCTGGCGCATCTGTCCAGTCTGGCCGTCTTCTGCTGACGGGCCGCCTTATCGCGTCGGAGCTTCGGCTTTTGGAAGCGCGCGAGGGGCGCGTCGGCGGCAAGCGAGTCGGCTGTCTTCTCGGCCCGCTGGTAGATGCATTC
Organism: Adlercreutzia muris; assembly: GCF_041223505.1. Taxonomy (NCBI): domain Bacteria; kingdom Bacillati; phylum Actinomycetota; class Coriobacteriia; order Eggerthellales; family Eggerthellaceae; genus Adlercreutzia; species Adlercreutzia muris. The sequence continues at coordinate 255,151 of NZ_JBCLQK010000001.1, read as the reverse complement.
TTTTCTGCAGCGCCCTTTCGGGCCATGATGGAATGCGACAAGAAGACCCAGCAGCAAAAGAGGAACGGCAATGAATGAGAACGAGGAAGCAATGATGGCGGACGAGCGTGAGGCGATGACGGCCATGGCCTATACGGCCGACGACTACGATGTCGATGCCCATGTGGGAGCGCATGAGGCGTTGCGACGGCTGCGGGACGGCAACCGCATCTACGTGGCGGCCCTCGACCACGAGCGCGATCTGTCGCCTGAGCGCATCCAGGACCTGTTCGAGAACGGGCAGCGTCCCTTCGCCTGCATCATCACCTGCGCCGACTCGCGCGTGGTGCCCGAGCACATCTTCATGACGGGCTTAGGCGAGTTGTTCGTCATCCGCGTGGCCGGCAACGTGGTGGGGCCGGTGGAGCTGGCCAGCGCCGTGTACGCCTGCGAGCATTTGCACACGCGGCTGCTGCTGGTGCTAGGGCACACCCACTGCGGCGCCATCAAGGCGGCCCTCGACGGCGAGCGCGGCTACGTTGCGGCCATCACCGAGCGCATCTCCGAGGCCTTGGGCGACGTGCGCGACCCTTATGCGGCCAGCGTGGTGAACGCCCGGGCGGCTGTGGCCGAGCTGGAGGCGAGACCCGAGCTTGCCCGCCTGGCCGCCGAGGAGGGCCTGGAAATCCGCTGCGCCGTCTACCACACCCACTGCGGTGTCGTGGACTTCCTGGAAGGCGCGGCCGGCTAGGGCTCAGCCGCCCTCGGCATCGCCGCAACTTCCAAGACGGTCGCGGGGCGTGCCGATGCGCGAAGCGGGGAAGGCGCCCTGTGCCCGTCATAGGCGCCCGCCGGCTTCGCATGCTGGGTGCAGGCCCTCTCGTTTGGGAAGAGGATTATCGTAATGGCTTGCGATAAAGTGATAGAGGGGATACACTGGCGGCAATGACATTCGCGTCCATGCGCAGAGCGCGGGAAGGCGGGGGAGAGGGTTGTTCAGCGAGCTTGCCGTGGCCTACCTGTTCTTCGGCGGAGCGGGTGCGGGCGCGTGTGTGGTCTTGGGCGTTCTGGAATGCGCCAACATCGGCCGCTACGGCGCACTGCCGAGCGGGCGCGCCTCAGGAGTGATGCGGGCGTGCTCGTCCCGCTGGGCGCGGCGCCTGCGGGTTCCCCATGAGCTCCTGTCGCGCGGCTGGGTGCTGTGCCTGATTCTGCTGGGCGCCGGCTCGCTCTGCCTGCTGGCCGACGCCGGCCGTCCCGAGCGCGTGGCGGCCTTGTGGCTCGCGCCGCGCTTCTCGGTGGTCACGGTGGGCGCCTGGGCCCTGCTGGCATCGAGCGTCGCGGCTGCGTTCTTCGCGGCGGCGTCGAACGGGCTGGGGGCGCGCCTGCGCCCGGCCCCGGTGCTCGCGGCCGCGATCTTCGCCGTTGCGACCGGGTTTGTCACGGCGGCGTACACGGGCGTGCTCTTGGGCTCGCTTCCCTCGGTGCTCGCCTACCGCACGGGGGTCTTGCCGATCCTGTTCCTGCTGTCGAGTCTCTCGTGCGGTGCGGCCGTGGTGTTCGTCGCGGCGTCCCTCGTCGACTCGCGCCTGCCCTTCGGCTCGGCGCTGCGAAGGCTGGGGTGCGCCGATCGCGTCATCATCCTCGCCGAGGCGGCGCTGCTGGCGCTGTTCGTCGGGGGTCAGCTGGCCGACGGGGCGATGAGGGCCGGCGCCTCGGCCCTTATCGCCGGCGACGGAGCTGTGCTGTTCTGGGTGGTGCTGGTTCTCGGCGGCCTGGCCGCTCCTTTCGTCTTGGAATGGGGCTATCCGATGGGCGATGGCCGCGTGAAGGGCCTTTGGATCGCCTTCTGCATCCTGATGGGCGCTGCGGCGCTGCGCGCGGGCGTGGTCGGGCTGGCTGCCTTCGATATTTCCCAAACGCCCGAGCTCGCATTCCAGCTGGCTGCCGCTATGCCGGGTTGAGCTGCAGGGGGGGAGTACGCAATTTCGGAACGGATTGAGAGGAAGGGATAGACGATGTTCGGCAGTACGAGAAGCAAGAGGACCATGCGCACCGAGCGGGAGGCTGCCTGCGGTCCTTGGAGCGACAACGAGGCCGAGATGCTTGCCGCCACGTCCTATGTGCCGCGCAAATCGTCGCGCAACGGGGCGCTCGTGTTCAGCGTCGCGGTATTTCTGGCTGCCGGTGCGGCGGTGCTCGCCTGCGGCATTGCCTTGGAGGCGCGCGTTTCCCTCGCATGTATTCTAGGTGCGCTGGCCGCGGCGCTCGTGGCGGCCTCGTCTTTGCACATCGCCCTGGGATGGGAGAAGGTAGTGGTGCTGCGCCTCGGCAAGCTGCACCGCGTGGTGGGGCCCGGCTTCTACGGCACTATCCCCATTCTGGAGTACGGCACCATTCGCGTGGATCAGCGCACCATCGCCACCCCCTTCCGCGCCGAGCGCACGCTCACGGCCGACCTCGTGCCCGTGAACATCGACGCGGTGCTGTTCTGGGTGGTGTGGGATGCCGAGAAGGCCTGCGTGGAGGTGGAAGACTACTACGCGGCCATCTCGTACCTCGCCCAGACGTCCCTGCGCGAGGCCGTGGGCCGCTCCACTGTGGCCGAGGTGGCCTTGCGCCGCGATCAGCTGGACACCGAGATCAAGGCCGACATCGAGAAGGAAGCGGCCAGCTGGGGCGTGGACATCATCTCGGTAAAAGTGCGCGACATCGTCATTCCTCCCGATCTGCAGAACGTCATGTCCCTAGAGGCCCAAGCCGACCGCGAGCGCAACGCTCGCATGACCGTAGCCAGTGCCGAAGCCGACCTGGCTGAGATGCTCACCGAGGCGGCCCAGGTCTATGGTGATCCGGAAGCGGCCCTGAAGCTGCGCACTATGCTCATGCAGTACGAGACCGTGAAGGAATCGGGCAGTGCGGTGGTGACCGTGCCCACGGCCGTGAGCGATGGTTTTGCGGAAGGGGTTTGCCGCGAGAGTGCCAGAGTCTGATAGGATACTGCCGTACCTCCCAATGAAAGAGAAACCATGAGCGCCCTCGAAACCTTTGCCCTCGACCATACGTCCGGCCTGCCCGTCTGGATCCAGATCAAGAACCGCATCGCCTACCTCATCGGCTCCGGTGCCTACGGGCCCGGCGACCGCCTGCCCACGGTGCGGGCGCTGGCGGTGGATCTGGACATCAGCTACAACACGGTGAACCGGGCCTACATGGACTTGGAGCGCGAGGGCTACATCTCCACCCGCAAGGGCCGGGGCACGTTTGTGGCCGAGCGCCACGACCTGGGGGCGCGCACCGCATCGGATTCTCCCATCGAGCTCGTGATCGACGACATGATCCGCGTCTGCGCGAACGCCGGCCTTGCCGATGATGACATCGTGGCCATGGTAGAGGCCCGCCTGGCCCACCGCGACCTTATGCGCTAGGTCGGCCACGCTCGGTGGCTGACTTGCGAAGAAGAGGGGAGCGTCGGCCGCGTTCGCGGTGGCCTGCGGCGCCAATCCCCCGTTTTTGGCAGGCATAGAAAGTTGGTGGCCGACCCGCTCCTGCCCGCCACCGGCACCAAACCCCCCGTTTTTGGCAGGCGTAGAAAGTTTCCCGTCAAAAACGGGCCGTTTGGTGTCATTTTCCCTACCGAAAAACGTGGGTTTGGCATTTGTGTTCGACAAAATCCCAGGTCGCAACTAAGCCAAGCGAAGTTCCACGACACCAAACACACTGTTTTTGGCAGAAACGAGAGAGCCTGTGTCAAAAATAGCGAATTTGGTGCTTTCAATCGACGTGGAAGGGGAGAATTCCACTCTCTTCTGCCCCGCTCTACTCCACGTGGAGCCGTCCGCCCGTCTCTCCCCCGCGCCGCTCCGCTCCGCCTCCCCCCGCTCTGCCTTGCCTGGGCCCATTCCGCCCCTTGCCATGCTTTGGGGCGCGTTCTCTTTCCAGCAACTCTCACCGTCGCGCCTCATCGCCGAGCCTCTCTTCCTCGCAGGCGCCGTTCTCTGCGCCCATGCTGCTCTCTCGGCTCCACCGTCGTTCGTTTTCACTCATTGTCACAAAAAATTGCGACAATGTCTTTATTATCGCAATACATTGTGATAATATGGCGCCATGGGAATTTGGCCAATTCTTATGGAGAAGGAACTGGGCGTGTCAGGCTCGGTTCCGGGAGAAGGGGCCGGGCGTGTCAGGTCCGGTTCCGCAGGAAGGGGAGTCTGCTCCTGGCGGCGCCAAGGAGATGGCGGCACGGGAAGCACGTCCCCGAATTACATGAGGAGGAAAGATGACAGAGGCATATCGTGCTGCCAGCGGGCTCACGCGCCGAAGCTTTCTCAAATCAACCGGTGCTGTGGCAGCGGCCGCCGCTGCCGGGAGCGCGGGGCTGTTTGCGACGAGCGGTGTGGCCCAGGCGGTGGCCTACGAGGCGGGGCAGACTGAGGGCGACGGCGAGCAGATTTTCTGCGGCGTGTGCCGCGGTAACTGCTCCGGCACTTGCAAGCTGAACTTGCATGTCGTCGACGGTAAGATCGTCAAGACATCCAAGCGCTCCTTCAACTCGTTCCCCGACGGCCGCGTCGATCGTATCTGCCTGCGGGGTCTGAGCCAGGTCTACAACGTGTACGGGCCCAACCGCATCCAGTATCCCATGCGCCGCGTAGGCGAGCGCGGCTCCGGCGAGTGGGAGCGCATTACCTGGGAAGAGGCCATCAAGGAAATCACCGACGAATGGAAGCGCATCCAAGCGGAATACGGCGAGCAGGCCATCGCCTACACGCGCGGTTCGGGCAACTTGGGCGCTATCAGCGGCGTGGCCTCGCCCATGTACAACGTCTTCTTCAACAAGATCAACGCGAGCATGATCAAGATTGCTCGCGACCAAGCCAACACCCGCGGCATCAACCGCGTGGTGGGCAATCTGGGCGATTGGGTGCTCAACGACCCTTCCGACTTCAAGAACGCGAAGACGCTGTTCGTGTGGGGCGCCAACATCACTGACGCCCAGATTCACGACTGGCATTTTGTGGCCGATGCCCAGGATGCCGGCACCAAGCTGGTGGTCATCGATCCCATCATGACCCAACTGGCCGCTCGCGCCGACATGTGGGTTCCAGTGAAGCCCGCCACCGATGCCGCCCTGGCACTGTCCATGATGCACGTCATGGTAACCGAGGACGCGGTGAACAAGCCCTTCCTGCGCGACTCCACCTGCGCGCCGTTCCTCGTGCGCAGCGATACCGGCAAGTTCCTGCGCATGAGCGATTTGGGCGTGGAGCCTGAGGTGATCGAGGTGGAGGCAGGTGCCGTGTCGGCCGCTTCCAGCGAGAACAAGGGCGCCCAGGTGGGAAAGGCGAAGACCGTTCAGAAAATCATCGATCACCCGGCGGTGCTCGATGCCGATGGCGCGGTGAAGAGCCTGTCGGAGGCCGTCGACCCGCAGCTGAACGGTACCTACGACTTCAACGGCGTTTCCTGCCGCACGGCCTACGACCTGCTCGTAGAGGACATCATGGAGTACGCGCCGGAGAAGGCCCAGGACATCTGCGACGTTCCCGCCGAGACCATCGTGGAGCTGGCCCATCTGGCCCTGGACGGCCCCTGCACCCATCGTTTGGGCTGGGGCTCCAATTCCTACACCAACGGCGTGCATGCGGCCCATGCCAACATCACCATGGCGGCGCTCACGGGTCAGATCGGCTATCCGGGCGCCGGCACCGGCGTCGGTGACTTCAAGGCCTGCTGGGGCATCAATGCCGTGGTGAAGGGCATGACGGCAGCGAAGTATCCCATGATTTCGGCGCTCGCGCTGCCGGAGATCATGCGCACCGACAAGTGGAAGGGCGAGGATTACCCCATCCGCTCTCTGTACGTGTATGCTGGCAATCCCGTGTCCAACCAGGTGAACACCAACGAGTACATCAACGACGTCATCGGCAACATGGATCTGTACGTGGTAGCCGACTACACCTTCACCGATACGGTGAAGTACGCCGACATCGTGCTGCCGGCCTCCCATTGGTTCGAGCAGCAGGAGCTGGTGCCCATCTCCGCCACCCAGTGCTTCCTCCACAGCGAGAAGGCCATCGACCCGCTCTACGAATCCAAGAGCGACTTCGAGATCCTGAAGCTTCTGGCGGCGGGCATGGGGTACCCGGACCTCATCGATCTGACCGAGGACGAGTACATGTCCCAGGTGGTGGATACGCCGGCCCTGGGTGCTCTCGGCATCACCTACGATGCCATCAAGGAGAACGAGGACATGTACTGGTATGCGGAAAAGCCCTGGATTCCCTGGAAGAACGCCGAGTTCCGCACCGAGTCGGGCCGCATGGAGTTTTACGTGGAGAACCCCACCGTGCAGTTCGACGTGGGCCAGGAGTTCGACGAAGACCGCGAGCACCTGCCCCGCTACTTCAATCCCACCGAGGCTTACGAGGGCAGCCCCACCTGGGACAAGTACAAGCTCATCCTGCTGTCCGAGCGCCCGCGCTTCCGCGTGCATTCTATGTGGTCGGACAACGGCTACCTGCGCGAGCTGGATCCAGAGCCCACGATCAAGATGAACCCGGCCGATGCCGAGGCCCGCGGCATCGCCGACGGCGATTACGTCGAGGTGTACAACGATCGCGGCCATTGCGTGGCCCGGGCGGTGTTCAACGAGGGCATTCGCCCGGGGTGCATGGTGTACCCCAAGAGCTGGCAGCAGCACCAGCACAAGGCGGGTTGCTGGTCCGAGCTTCTGACGAGCGAGTACGATCCCGTCGGTGTAAACGAGAGCTATTTCGACAACCTCGTCGAAGTGCGTGTCTGGAATGAGGAATAGCCATGGCTGAGAGCAAACTGGTTATGCTGGTGGACACCAAGCGGTGCATCGCCTGCAACTCCTGTGCCGTCGCCTGTAAGGTGGAGAACAATCTGCCCAAGGATGTGTGGTGGAACCGCGTGATGACGGTCGGCGGCCCGCATCTGGATGCCCCGAGCGGCACCTATCCCAATCTGGAAATGTACAACGTAACCGTGGCCTGCCAGCACTGCGAGAACCCGGCCTGCGTGAAGGTGTGTCCCGTGGGCGCCACCTACAAGGATCCCGAGACCGGCGTGGTGCGCCAGGATTATGACAAGTGCATCGGCTGCCGCATGTGCATGTCAGCCTGCCCCTATAACGGCGTGCGCTCCTTCAATTGGGAGGAGCCGGCCTACCATCTCGACTTCCCCGTGGGCGATCAGGATGTGGCGCCCCACCAGAAGCACGTGGTGGAGAAGTGCACCTTCTGCTGGCACCGGCTGGCGAAGGGCCTGGCGCCGGCGTGCGTCGAGGCGTGCTCGGCCCGGGCCCGCATCTTCGGCGACGCGAGCGACCCCGACTCCGAGGTGTCGCGCAAACTGAGGGAGCGGTCGGCCATGCGTCTTTTGGAGGATCGCGAGACGGAACCGTCCGTGTACTTCCTCCAGTAATGGGAAAGGAGTTGAACTATGTCTGAGTATACACAGGGCGGTGCCCTCGCCAACGACGACCTCGATTTCTCGGCGCCCCGTGGGCGGGATCATGCTGCCGAGCGCTCGACGGCTGCGGTGAAGAGCCCGGCGTTGAACGTGGCCATCGGCGTGAGCGCCGTGGCGGTGCTGGCCGGGCTGGCGCTGTGGTTTATGCAGCTGACCGGCGGCATGGTGCAGACCGCCATGCGCAACCTCGACAGCTGGGGCCTCTACATCACGGGATTCATGTTCTTCGTGGGCCTGTCGGCAGGCGGCCTCATCATCTCGTCGGTGCCCAAGGCCCTCGGCATCCGCGGCTTTGGCGGCATCTCGAAGGTGGCCGTGTTCTCGTCCATCGCCTGCACGGTGGTCGCCATCGGTCTTGTGGTAGTGGATATGGGCCAGCCCTTCCGCGTGTGGGAGCTGTTCGTGTACTCCAATCTGGGCAGCCCGCTCATGTGGGACATCATCGTTTTGGCCACCTACCTCATCCTGTCGTGCGTGTACCTGTGGGCGCAGATCCAGGCCGAGCGCGGCAAGGTCAGCGCCGTGGCGCTGCGCATCGTCTCGGTGATCGCGCTCGTCACTGCCGTGCTCGTGCACTCGGTGACCGCCTGGATCTTCGGCCTGCAGCAGGGGCATGAGATGTGGCACACCGCCCTTCTGGCTCCCTGGTTCGTGTCCTCGGCCCTGGTGTGCGGCACAGCGCTCGTGATGGCTGTGGTCATCGGGTTGCGCCGTGCGGGCTACCTGGAGGTGGAGCAGGGCAACGTGGTGCGCTTGGCCAAGCTCCTCGGCGCCTTCGTGCTGGTGGACCTGTACTTCTTCGGCTGCGATCTGCTCACCGAGGGTTTCCCGGGCGGTGCCGGCGCTGAAGTGGTGGCCCTGCTGACCCAAGGCCCCCTGGCTCCCTACTTCTGGTTCGAGATCGTCGGGTGCGCCGCGTGCGCCGTCATCTGCCTGACCCCGGCCCTGCGCCGCAACGGGCTTTTGGTGGCGGCCTCCTTGCTGGCCATCGCGGGCATCTTCTGCAAGCGCGTGCAGCTGCTGGTGGGCGGCTTCCAGATCACCAACCTCGATCTGCCCTTCGCGATGAACTCCATGAGCGTCACCTATGCCGACGGCACGCTCGCGGATGCCTACGCGAACCTCGTCTATTGGCCCACGCCGCTGGAGTTCGGCGTGACGCTGGGGGTGGTGGCCCTCGGGTTCCTCATCTTCTTCCTGGGCCTGAAGTTCCTTCCCCTGCGACCCGCCGAGAAGTAACTCCTTCTCGGATACGGACCAGATTCACCCGATTCGGCCCGTATCTCCGGTATGCGGGCCGTCTGCCGTGGGGCGGGCGGCCCTTTTCTTTCGAGGGAGGAAGGAGCCCTATGAGGAAGATCGTTGCGACGGTGGCGGTGTTTCTGCTGGCAGGCGCATGCGTTATCGGCGCAGTGGCTCTCGCGAGGCCCGATGCGCTGAGCGTGCGGCCCGTCACAGCCGAGTCGCCCTGTCCCGTGGCAGGGTGCGCCTCGGGGGCGTGCCACGGCTTCGACGATGTGCCCGAGCCCGACGGCGTGCACGAGATGACCTGTCCGGAGGCCTCGTGCGCATCGGTGGAATGCCATGGCTGGGAGTCGCTCTCGTCGCGCTATCACCAGGCATCGGATGCGAGTCTGAACCTGTGGATTCTCATGCCGGTGGCCCTTGTGGTGGCGCTTATCGGCATCGTGGGAAAGGTGGGCAGGTCATGAGAATGCTCATTGTGGATGCCCTGGCGCTGGCCCTGTACCTCGTGGTGTCGTTGCCGGCGCTGACGGGGATCGGGCTGCACGAGTGGCTGGGGCTCGGCGTGGGGCTCGCCCTGCTCGTCCACAGCGCCCAGCACATCGATTTCGTCGGGCGCCTCCTGTCCGGCCGCCGATCCCTGCGCGCCATGGGTCGCGTCCTGCTGGATGCAGCGCTCGTGGTCGCTGTGGTGGTTGCGGTGCTCTCGGGCCTCATGGAGTCGGGCGCGGTGCTGCCGGCGCTCGGCCTGTATGCCGAGGGGTACTATTTCTGGGGGCCGCTGCACGCCGCCTCCGCTAAGGTGCTCCTCGCCCTTCTGGTGGTGCACGGGGCGCTCAACATCGGCACGCTGCGCCGCCTTGTCCAGCGCGCCCGCGCAGGGGAGGGGGAATAGGGGGCTGGCTCCCCCTCGGTGGGGCAGGTGCGGAGCAAAGCGCCCCGGGCGGTTCGCGGAGAGCCGTCCGGGGCGCTTGGGCTTTCGGGCAGTGGGGCGTCCAGCGGCCGACGACGCTACTCGGCGGCCTTCACATCGTCGGTGGTCAGGGCGCCTTCGAGCAGCCCCTCGTAGTCCTGGGGGCTGCGGGCGTTGGTGGCAGCGCCCAGTTCGGTGTCGCTGGCCTGGGGCTCGGGGATCTCAATATCGGTCTCGGCCGGATCGAGGCCCGCGTCCACGCGGCGCATCATGTCCTGCCACTCCTTGTACTGGGTGCCTACATAGCTGATGCCGTCCTGGTTCAGGGTGTAGCTGGGGCAGGCCGCCGAGTACATGGTCATGCCCTTGTCCTTGAAGGTGAGGGCCAGATTCACCAGGTCGCTCACGGAGTAGTCGGTGGTCACGCACCGGGCGAGGGATTCCACCATGCCGGGAATCTCGGTGGGGGAGGCGTCGAGCACCTTCTTCACGATGGCCTCGATGATCATGCGCTGGGCCTGGGCGCGGGAGAAGTCGCCGCCGGAGACCGCATGGCGCTCGCGGGCGAAGGCCAGGGCCTCGTCGCCGTTCAGGGTCTGTTCGCCGGCCTCTATGGTCAGCCCGCTCGTGTCGGAATAGAAGCCCTCGGGCACGTTCACCTCGATGCCACCCAGCTCGTTCACCACATCCTTCAGCTCCTCGAAGTGCACCTCCACGTAGTGGGTAATGGGCACACCGGCGAAGGTGGACAGCGTTTTCACCGCCTCGGAGGGGCCCCCGAAGGCGTAGGCGGCGTTGATTTTCTGGGTGCCGTGGCCCTCGATCTCGATCATGGTGTCGCGGGGCACCGACACGAGGTCCACCACGCCCGTGTTCGGATCGATGCGGGCGAGCATGGTCACGTCCGAGCGGCTGGCGGTCTCGCCCTTGCGCGCATCGCTGCCGAAAATGCCCACATAGTAAGAGCCGTCCGTGGCCTTCGGGGCTGCCAGCTGCTCCTTCAACTCCATCTTCTCGGTCTCGTCCATGGATTGGATAGTGCTGTTGATGCCGTTCAGGTAGAGGGCCGCCGCGGTGCCGGCACCGATGAGCACCACGGCCAGGGCTCCCACGATGCCCAGGGCGATTTTCTTACCGCGGCTCTTCTTGCGGGCCGCCTTGGCCCGGGCCAGGCTGTCTCTGGCCGCGAAGCTGCGGGAATGGCTTTCGGGGGCCACGGGGCTCGGGGTGGCGGAAAAGCCGGTGCCGTCGAAGGCTGATCGGGTCCGACTGCGGCCGGCGCTGCTCCCATAGCCGCTGGAAGAGGAGCGGCTGTAGGCGGAGAGGTCGGCGGAATGGGCCCCACGCCGGCGGTTGCCGGAGGGCAGCGGGGCGGAGTGTTTTCCAGGTCTATGTGCCATAGGGTTCGGCGCCGCGCGCCTGCCTCCTTACTGGGCCGTAAAGGTTGAGTGCGATACTTCAAGATACCAGGAAAGCGGCCTTCGCGGGCTCTTTTTGACGGAATCCCTATCTTGCTGAACGAAACGCAAGGGCGCCGCAGAGGGAAAACAGGGTTCCTTTGCGGGTGTTTAGACGTTGCGTCAAGGCGCTTCAGTCGGTACAATGCCCGTTAATGGACACACTGTTCATTATTGTTCATCCTGTTGAAATGAGGGAACGTGGGTACTGCCGCACTGGAAATGCTGCCCGCCGAATCGCTGGCTCCGCCCGCTCCGGGCGAGGATCGGCGCATCACCCGCTCGAAGCGGGCCCTGCGCGGGGCGCTTATCGCGCTCATCGAGGAGCGGGGACTAGACGCCATCACGGTGAACGACCTGTGCGAGCGGGCCGATCTGAACCGGGGTACCTTCTACAACCATTTCCACGATAAGGAAAACCTGCTGACCGCGCTGGAGAACGAAGTGCTGGCCGAAGTTGCCCTGCTGCAGGCCCGGATGCAGAGCGTCACCCTCGGCGACATGCTGGCCTTCCGGGTGGCCGGTCGCCCGGTGCCGGTGCTCGTGGACCTGTTCGAGTACCTGCGCGGGGAAAGCGATTTTTTGCGGGCGGTGCTCGGCTCCGGGGGCGATGTGCGCTTCGGGCCGCGGCTGCGTGAGGCGGTGTGCGAGAACCTCGTGCAGAACATCTTGCACGAGAAGTACCGCACGAACCCCACCCCCTTCGTGTGCTACTACGTGGCCTTCTACGCCTCGGCCTACTTGGGAATCATCGCCCGATGGGTCGAGAACGGCTGCCCTGAGACTCCCGAGGAAATGGCCCGCATCGCCATGCGCCTTCTGTTCATCACGCCCGGCGAGCCTATCGAGCTGTAGGCCCCAGAAGCGAGGAAACTTCCATGAAAAAGAGCAAGTACACCGAGATCATCACCGAGGCCTCCACGTCCGAGAAGGCGCCCGCCGGCGCCGCCGCAGAGCCCGCGCCGGGCTGCGCCTCCTGCGCCCCGCGCGTGACGACGGCAGAAGAGGCCCGGGCCAATGCCGCCGAGGCCAGCGCCGCCGCCCGCGCCGCGGCCGAGGCGTGCCCCTACCATATCGGCATCGACGTGGGCTCCACCACGGTGAAGCTCGCGGTGCTGGACAACGACCACAACATCCTCTGGGCGGTGTACCGCCGCCACCACGCCGATGTGCGCGCCACTATCATTGAGGTGCTGCGCGAGGCGGCCGAGGCGTACCCTGCCGAGGCCATGACCATCGCCATCACCGGCTCGGGCGGCCTGCTGTTGTCCCAATGGCTGGGCGTCGCCTTCGTCCAGGAGGTCATCGCGTCCAAGACGGCCGTGGAGACCTTCATCCCCGCCACGGACGTGGCCATCGAGCTGGGCGGCGAGGACGCGAAGATCATCTACTTCGACCACGGCATCGAGCAGCGCATGAACGGCACCTGCGCCGGCGGCACCGGGGCCTTCATCGACCAGATGGCGGCGCTCCTGAACACCGACGCCGGCGGCCTCAACGAGCTGGCGGCCGACCACAGCACCATCTACCCCATCGCCAGCCGCTGCGGCGTGTTCGCCAAGACCGACGTGCAGCCGCTGCTGAACGAGGGGGCCCGGCGCGAGGACATCGCCGCCTCCATCTTCCAGTCGGTGGTCACCCAGACCATCTCGGGCCTCGCCTGCGGGCGGCCCATCCGCGGCAACGTGGCCTTCCTGGGCGGCCCTTTGCAGTACCTGCCCGAGCTGCGCAAGCGCTTCTACGAGACGCTGGAGCTGACCGATGAGGCCATCATCGTGCCCGAGAACGCCCACCTGTTCGTGGCCGCGGGCTGCGCCATCGCCGGGGTGGGCGAGGGGGCCGCCCCCGAGAAGCTCGCGGATGTGCTCGTGCGCCTGGAAGGGCTCGGCGACATGCAGGGCTCCGAAGTGGTGCGCCTGGCCCCGCTGTTCGCCAACGACGAGGAGCTGGCGGAGTTTCGCGCCCGCCACGACGGCGAGCGCGTGCGCCGCGCGTCGCTTGCGGACTACCGCGGCGTGGCCTTCCTCGGCATCGATGCCGGCTCCACCACCTTCAAGGCGGCGCTCATCGGCGAGGACGGGGCGCTGCTCTGGTCCACCTACGCCTCTAACAAGGGCGACGTGCTCGGGTGCGCCAAGGCCGCCGTGGCCGAGCTGTACCAGGCGCTGCCCAGCGATCCTGCCACGGGTGCGCCGCTCGTTACCATCGGCCACGCCACGGTGACCGGCTACGGCGAGGGGCTTCTGCTGGAGGCCCTGCGGGTGGATTCCGGCGAGATCGAGACCGTGGCCCATCTGCGCGGCGCCCAGGAGATGCTGCCTGGGGTGGAGTTCATCCTGGACATCGGCGGCCAGGATATGAAGTGCCTGCGCGTGAAGGACGGCGTCATCGACCACATCATGCTGAACGAGGCCTGCTCCTCGGGCTGCGGCAGCTTCATCGAGTCCTTCGCGAGCGGCCTGAACCTGGACGTGGCCGAGTTCGCCGCCACGGCCATTTCCGCCGAGAACCCCGTGGATCTGGGCAGCCGCTGCACCGTGTTCATGAACTCCCGCGTGAAGCAGGCCCAGAAGGAGGGGGCCACCGTGGGCGACATCGCCGCGGGCCTGGCCATCTCCGTCATCAAGAACGCCCTGTTCAAGGTCATCAAGATTCGCGATCCGCACGATGTGGGCACCCAGGTCATCGTCCAGGGCGGCACCTTCTTGAACGACGCGGTGCTGCGGGCCTTCGAGCAGCTCTCGGAGGTGAACGCCGTGCGCCCCGACATCGCCGGCAACATGGGCGCCTTCGGCGCGGCGCTTCTGGCCCGCGACCGCTACGAGGATGTGCGCCGCCATACCGAGGGCGTGCCCCTGTCGCCGGATGTGGGCCCGAAGGTGTTCACGAGCGGGCTGTTGTCCCTTGCCGAGATCGAGGCCCTGGCCCCCACCCATAAGACCGTGCGCTGCAAGGGCTGCTCCAACGCCTGCCTGCTCACGGTGAACGACTTCGGCCGCGATCCGGCCACGGGCGTCCGCCGGCGCTTCATCACCGGCAACCGCTGCGAGAAGGGCGAGAGCCTGGGCACCGGCACCGAGAAGTCCGACGTGCCGAATCTCTTCGAGTGGAAGTCCCGGCGGCTCTTCGACGCCTACGAGCCCATCCCCGCAGAAGACGCCTGCGGCACCGTGGGCATCCCGCGGGCCCTCAACCTGTACGAGAACTACCCCTTCTGGTTCACGTTCTTCACGAAGCTCGGCTACCGGGTGGTGCTGTCCGACCCCTCCACGAAGAAGACCTACGAGGCTGGCATCGAGTCTATGCCGTCGGAGTCGGTGTGCTATCCGGCGAAGCTCTCCCACGGCCATATCATGAACCTGCTGGCCAAGGAAGGCGACGACGCCGTGGACTTCATCTGGATGCCCTGCTCCAAGTGGGAGCGCCAGGAGGACGAGACGGCGGGCAACCATTTCAACTGCCCCATCGTGGCCAGCTACCCCGAGGCGCTGCGCCTGAACATCGACGAGCTGCAGGACGCGCCTGCGGCCTTCGTCGCCCCCTGGCTGCCCTACCACGACAAGGACAAGCTGAAAGAGCGCTTGTACGCCGAGCTGACCGGCACCTTCCGCGATGAGGTGGGGGCCCACGAGTTCCCCATCACCCAGAAGCAGATCGACGACGCCGTGGACGCTGCCTGGGCCGAGGATGAGGCCTTCAAACGCGACATCCGGCGCAAGGGCGTGGAAACCCTGGCCTGGATGGAGGAGACCGGTACCCGCGGCATCGTGCTGGCGGGTCGCCCCTACCACCAGGATCCGGAGATCAACCACGCTATCCCCGAGCTGCTCACGAGCTTCGGCCTGGCCGTGCTCACGGAAGATTCCGTGGCGCATCTGGGCCAGCTGGAGCGTCCCATCCGCGTGGTGGACCAGTGGATGTACCACACGCGCCTCTATGCGGCGGCCAAGGTGGTCACCCAGCGCAAGGATCTGGACCTCATCCAGCTGAACTCCTTCGGCTGCGGCCTGGACGCCCTTACCACCGACCAGGTGCAGGAGGTGCTGGAGGCGGCCGGCAAGGTGTACACGGTGCTGAAGATCGACGAGGTGTCGAACTTGGGCGCCGCCCGCATCCGCGTGCGCAGCCTGCTCGCAGCTTTGAAGGACCAGGCCGACCGCGAGGCCGAGGCCGCGGCCGACGCGGCCGCCGAGAAGCGGGGCTGCCCCGCGGCCTGTATCGATTTGAACAACCTCGACAAGCTCGTGCCGGCGTCGTTCACCGAGAAGGCCGACGGCGTGGTGGCCGCCGCCGAGGTGGAGCAGCGCGAGGGCGCCTCCACCGAGTTTGAGCGCGTGCAGTTCACCGAGGAAATGCGCGACGCGGGCTACACCATCTTAGCGCCCCAAATGGCCCCCTACCATTTCGAGCTTCTGGTGCCCATCTTCAAGCGCGCCGGCTACAACGCGGTGCTGCTGCCCTCAGTGGACCACGGTGCGGTGGACGCGGGCCTGAAGTACGTGAACAACGACATCTGCTACCCGTCCATCCTGGTCACGGGCCAGATCATGGAAGCGGTGCTGTCGGGCAAGTACGACACCGACAAGCTGGCCGTGCTCATCACCCAGACCGGCGGCGGCTGTCGCGCCACCAACTACATCTCGCTCATCCGCAAGGCGCTGAAATCGGTGGGCCTCGGGCACATCCCCGTCATCGCCATCTCGTTCAAGGACTTAGGCGAGGAGAACCCCGGTTTCAAGATCACGCCGAAGATGCTCTATCAGGCCATCTACGCGCTGCAGTACGGCGACTTGCTCATGATGTGCCTGTACCGCACGCGCCCCTACGAGGTGGAGCCCGGCAGCGCCAACCGCCTGTTCGACTACTGGATGGACGCCTGCAAGCACCAGCTTCAGCGCGGCGTGCGCCAGTCGGAGTTCCGCCGCACGGTGCGCCGCATCGTGGAGGACTTCGACACCCTGCCGCTGGCCGGCGAGGGCACTAAGCCCCGCGTGGGCGTGGTGGGGGAGATCCTCGTGAAGTTCCATCCCACGGCCAACAACCAGATCGTGGACGTCATCGAGCGCGAGGGCTGCGAGGCCGTGGTGCCCGGGCTCATCGAGTTCTTCCTGTTCGGCATTGCCGGCGGCATCTTCCAGCAGCCCATCGGCAAGTCGAAGAAGAGCGCGCTGGGCAGCCGCATCGGCCTGGCCGCGGTGAAGAAGCTGCGCAAGCCGGTGAACGATGCCCTGGAGAAGAGCGCCCGCTTCCATCCGCCGGCGGACATCTACGAGCTGGCCGAGTATGCCGAGGAGATTCTGTCTCTGTGCAACTCCATGGGCGAGGGGTGGCTGCTCACCGCCGAGATGGTGGAGCTCATCCGCAGCGGCTGCCCGAACGTGGTGTGCACCCAGCCCTTCGCGTGCCTGCCGAACCACGTGGTGGGCAAGGCCACCATCAAGGAACTGCGCCGCCGCTATCCCGAGAGCAACATCGTGGCCGTGGACTACGACCCCGGCGCAAGTGAGGTGAACCAGCTCAACCGCATCAAGCTCATGATCGCCGTGGCCAAGGCGAACCTGGCCGAGAAGGAGGCCGAGGCCCGCGCCGTGCGCAATGCCGCCCGCGACGGCGCGCCTGAGGCCCCCGAGGCCGTGGCCGAGGCCGTGGAGGTGGAGACCACCGAGGTGGCCGAGTAACCTGCCGTCCGCACCTGATTCAGTCGCCCAGCCGCCCGGAGGAGCCCTGGCTCCTCCGGGCGGCTTTTTCGTTGGAGCAATTCGGCGCCGATGTGCCGACACAGGCGCGGAAATTTCGCCGCCCGGTGTGGCCGCGTCTGGTCGCCCGGTGCAGTCTCACCCGCCTGTCCGGCGCAGCTGCCCGTGTCCGCTCGACGCGCCATAGTTTTTTCCGTTAGCGCCGGCGGGTGGCCTGAAAACCACTCATATGCGGGTGGAACTTCTACTATTTGAAATCGCGAACGTTCCGCATCGCCAAAGTCCATGGCTTTTTCCCTTGTCGTGCGTCCCTTCCGATGGTTTCATGCGTTGCCGTTGCAAGAAAGCATGAACTAAGAGAGAGGCACTGACATGTTCGCAAGAAAACTCGCCGCCACCGTCACGACGGCGGTACTCGCCCTGACCATCGGGGCGCTCGGCGGCTGCTCGTTGTCCGACGGGGACCTGGCCGCCACCGGCGGAGATTCCCGTTCCTTCGGCCTGGGCTATTTGAACTCCACCGCCCACGTCCTCGCCTTCGTGGCCGAGGAGGAGGGCTACTTTGCCGACGAGGGGCTCGATGTGACTCTGACCCAGTTCTCCAGCGGAACCGAGCTTGTGAGCGCGCTGGAGGCCGAGAAGCTCAACGCGGCCTTCGTCGGGTCGGTTCCGGCCATCGTGAGCCAGTCGAGCGGCCATGACGTCTCCATTTTCGGGGGTGCCATGAGCAACGGCCACGGCTACGTCATCGATTCAAGCTACACCGAGGGCCTTGACTCGTGGGATGTGACCATCCTCAAGGGCAAGACGGTGGCTGTGCCGCGCACGACGGTCCAGGAGCTCGAACTGCTTCAGATTCTCGACCATTACGGCCTCACCTATGCGGAAGACGATTCCGCCGACGTGAAGCTCGTCTACTTCGAGAGCCAGAAGGACGCCTACGCCGCCCTTGCCAACGCGGAGATCGACGCGGCATCGTGCTACTCGCCCTATACGGCCATCGCCGTGGATGCGGGTTACTCCATCGTGTACCGTTGCGCTGACGAGGAGATTTTCCAGAACCAGCCGTGCTGCCGCCAGGTGGCGCTCACGACGGCGCTTCAGTCCGATCCCGATCTCTACGAGGCGTTCGAACGCGCTTTGATCCGCGCCTACGACACCTACAAGAACGATCCGGAGGCAACCATTGCCGCTGTGAAGAAGTACATCGACATTCCGACCGACCAGATAGAGTTCGAACTCTACGAGGGCTACGCCGATTCCAATCCCGACCCCGATCGCATTGCGACCACCCAGCTGAAAGAGGATGCCGTGGCCTTCGGCTACACCGACGACTACGACATCGACGCGCTCTACAACACGGCCATCTACGAGCAGGCTCTGGCCGATGTGATCGCCGCAGATCCGGGCAACGGCACCTACCAGGCCCTCTCCGAGCACTTTGCCCAGGCCGATTGAAGCGAACAGCCGCTGCCGGAAGACTGCTGCGGCTAGAAAGGCACCGTACCCCATGAGCAAGCCCATCGTCATAGACAACCTCACCGTGGCCTACCCGTCGAAGCGAACGAGCTTCACTGCGCTGGAGGAGGTGTCCCTGTCCATCCCCGCCGGCCAGTTCGTCAGCGTCATCGGTGCCTCGGGGTGCGGGAAGTCGACCCTCCTCTCGATGCTGGCCGGCCTGCGCACCCCCACCTCTGGCGCCGTGCTTGTCGGCGGCGAACCGGTGCACGGTCCGGGTCCCGAGCGCTCGGTGGTGTTCCAGCAGTACGCGCTGTTCCCCTGGATGACCGCCGAGGCCAACGTGGCCTTCGCCGTTGCCCAGGCCCGCGCCGATGTGCCGCGCGCACGGCGTCGGGAGGTGGCCGCATCGTATTTGGAGCAGGTGGGGCTTTCCGGCTTCGGCCGCCGCTATCCCAAGGAGCTCTCGGGCGGCCAGCAGCAGCGCGTGGCCATCGCCCGTGCTCTCGCCGAGGACGGTGACGTGCTGCTCATGGACGAGCCCTTCGGCGCTATCGACGCCCGCAACCGCGCGATTCTGCAGGACCTGCTCATCGAGCTGTGGGAGGGGGAGCAGGCCGATCCCGCCGGCCGCAAGACCGTCGTGTTCGTGACCCACGATCTCGACGAGGCCATTCTGCTCTCCGATCGCATCGTCATGATGGGCGCCGATGCGGCAGCGGGGGTGCCGGGACATGTGGTGCTCGACGTCGAGGTGCCCCTGCCGCGTCCGCGTCATCGCCTCGAAATGATAAGAACCGCCGATTACCAGGCATTTCGGGCGCAGATCAGCGAGGTGTTCTTCGCGGATGCCCTGGATGGGTCGGCTGCGGCCCATCCCGCTGCGGTCGGCCCGGCCGACGTTCGCGCCGGTTCCGCCGAATCGGGAAAGGAGTTTGCATGAAATCCGTATCGCCCGCCCGCACCGCTCTTGACGTGGCCTTCCTCTTCGTGCTCCTCGTGGTGTCGTGGTGGCTTGCCACCGACGTGTTCTCATTGCTGCCCGAGCGCCTGTTTCCCACGCCCCAGGCTGTCGCGCTGCAGATCGTGGAAGACGGGGAGAAGATCGTCCAGGGCATTGGGTCGTCGCTCGCCATCGTGGCCGAGGGCTTTCTTCTCGGGGGCGGCGCGGCCATTGTTCTCGGGCTTGTGCTCGGAACAGGCGCGCGCAGCCATGCCGCGGCCGAGAAAGTGGTGTCGTTTTTCGCCGCTATCCCGCCCATCGTCTATATTCCCTACGGCATTGCGCTTCTGCCGACGTTTCGAGCCTCTTCGGTGCTCGTGATCTTTCTCGCCACCTTCTGGCCGACGCTCACCGGCACGCTCGCCGGCATCTCCTCGGTCGACCGGCGCCTCGTCGATTCGGCGCGCGTGCTCAACGTGGGCCGCGCCACCATGCTTTTTCGCGTGCTTTTGCCCGACTCGTTGCCGCTAGTGTTCAACGGGCTGAACATCGGGCTATGCCTATCGTTCATCCTGCTCACCTCGGCGGAGATGATCGGCGGGTCGTCGGGCATGGGCTATTACGTGAAGTACTACTCCGACTTCAGCGACTATACGCGCATTCTCGCTGGCATCATCGTCATCGGCGTGGTCATCACGGTGGTGAGCACCTTGTTCACCGCGCTGCAGCGGCGTTGTCTGCGCTGGCGCTGAGGCGAGGGCTGCGGAACCGATGCCCGCGGCTTTTCGCGGGTTCGGGCTCGGCCGTAACGCGGGCTCGGCTGCGCCCGGGCCCTGGGTGTTGTCGGCGGATGACGGCCGCGGTGGCCGCGGCCGATGACGCCCCCTTCTGGGGGACGCTGGCGGAATACAGTGTGGCGGCAGGTGCTTCCGTAGTAAAATGGCGACCATGGACAATTGCTCGGCGCATCATGGAAAACTCATCATCGTGCCTACCCCCATTGGGAACTTGGGGGACATGACGCTGCGCTCGCTTGAAGCACTGCGCGCCGCCGACGTGGTGTGCGCGGAAGATACCCGGGTGACGGGGAAGCTGCTCGCGCACTTCGATATCCGCAAGCCGTTGGAGCGGCTCGACGAGGCCATGATCGGTGCGAAGGCGGCGGGGCTTATGGAGCGTGTGGCCGCGGGCGCGGTAGTGGCCTACTGCTCGGATGCCGGCATGCCCGGGGTGTCCGACCCGGGGCTGCGCCTGGTGGCAGCGGCCCGGGATGCCGGCGTGCCCGTGGAGGTGCTGCCCGGGGCCTCGGCGGCCGCGTGCGCCTACGTGGCGAGTGGCACCGTGTGTCCCCGCTTCTGCTTCGGCGGCTTCTTTCCGCGCAAGGCGGCCGAGCAGCGGGCGGCGCTGGAATCGCTGCGCGCGCTGGATGCGGCGCTCGTGTTCTATGAGAGCCCGAACCGCCTGGTGGCGGCACTTGCCGCCATTGCCGAAGTGCTGCCTCTGCGTAAGGTGGCTGTCTGCCGCGAGCTCACGAAGCTGCACGAGGAAGTGGCCCGTGGCACGGCGGCCGAGTTGGCCGAGCGCTTTGCTGCCCGCGCTGGTCAGCCCGGCGGCATTCGCGGCGAGATCGCGCTTGTGATCGATGCGCCGAATGAGGCCGAGGGCGAGGCGGCTGCCGAGGATGCCGCGACATCGGCTAAGGCCCGTGCCGCCGAGCTGATTGCAGAGGGCTTGCGCACCAAGGAGGTTGCAAAGCGCCTTTCCGCCGAGTTCGGCATTCCCCGCAACGATGCCTACGACATCGCCATGGAGGCTGCCCGTGGCCGGTCGTAACCGTGCTGTGCGCCCAGCTGAGCTGGTGTTCATCGACGGGCTGGAGGTCTGGCTCACGCGCAAGGCCATCAAGAACATGCACCTGCGGGTGAAGCCTCCCGACGGGTGCATCGAGGTGTCGGCACCGCTGCGGCTGCCGCTTTCCACCATCAAGGGATTCGTGCGCGAGAAGCGCGCCTGGATCGAGCGCCAGCAGCAGGCCATCGCCGCATCGCCCCGGGCCGAGGCCGCGGCGGCCACACCCGAGGAGGTGGCCGCTTGGAAGGCGGTCGTCGCGGCTTGCGTGCCGCCGCTCATCGCGGCGTGGGAGCCCATCATGGGCGTGAAGGCAGGCACGATCGCCTACCGCAACATGAAGAGCCGCTGGGGGAGCTGCCAGCCGGCCACCGGCCGCATCTGCATCAATGTGCGCCTGGCCCTGTACCCGCCCGAATGCCTGGAATACGTGGTGGTCCACGAGCTGTGCCACCTGCTGGAGCGCGGGCACGGTCCCCGCTTTCACGCTCTCATGGACCACTTCATGCCCGATTGGAAGGCCCGCCGCGCCAAGCTGCGGTAGGGTTGCCCGCTCTGGGCCATTATGCGTGCCGGAATACCCGCTGGCGTTCGTCGCGGGTTGCGACGACCATGGGGCTGCGCGATCGCGGAGGGCAGAAAGAAAGCGGCGAGCCCGGTATCGCTCCGGGCTCGCCGCAGGGACGAGGGACTTCTCAGTTCAGGGCCGAAGGAGGCTCTGGTTTTGTGACGGAGGTGTCCCTACCTTGCGCGGCGGGTGCGGCGGCTGGCCAGCAGGCCGGCGCCGGCGGCCAGGGCGGCGGCCAGGGGCAGCAGCGCGGCCGCGGCCAGGGCATCGCCGGTCTGGGCGAGCTTGTGGCGGATGGTGGTGTTCCGCTTGCCGCCTTCGTCGCCGTCCAGCACGCCGCCCGAGGCGCCGACACCGGGCGGATAGGCGGGGTCGGAGACGGCCTTGCCGCGGCCCTGCTCCCAGGCGTCCCAGCCGCCGTCGGGGGAGAAGGGGGCGCCTGGCTCGGGATGGGTGCCGTCGGGGTCCCAGTCCGAGGGCAGCGTCCCGTAGCCGACGGCCACGTTGCCGATGTCGGCGTCCAGGGCATCCCCGGTCACCAGCGCGTCGAAGGAGAGGACGATCTCCTGCCCGCCGTAGAGCTGGCCGCAGGCGACCGCGAGGATGCGCGTCGCGGGGTCGTAGGCCCGATCGTCCACGGCCGCTGCGCTCCCGTCGGGCAGGGCGAGGCGGATGGTCTCGCTCACGGGCTCGATGCCGACGGGCACGTCGTCGCGGATGACGGCGTCCATCCAGCCGGTGGCCGGCCCCCCGTTGCGCAGGGTTATGCGGTAGCGCACTACGTCGCCCACGCGGGTGGCGCCGTCGTCGCGGGAGAGGTTCTCGGCCTCCTTCTCTATGGACACGTCGCCCTCGGCCGGGTCGTCGGGGACGACCGGCGCGGGCTCGGCCGGCGGGGTGGACGCGACGGGCTCGCCCGCGGGCGGCTCGGCCGGCTCGCCGGGCTTAGGGCCCTGGGGCCGCGCGTCCGGGTTCTCGGAGGGCACCTTTCCGTGGAGGTGGGCGACGTTGGCGACGTCCTGCCCCAGGGCCTCCTCGCCGACCACGGCGTCGAAGGTGAGCACGGCCTTGTGCCCTCCCCATAAATCGCCGCAGGCCACGGCGACGGTGCGGCTGGCCGTATCGTAGGCGGTGTCGGGGACCTCGACGGGCTCGCCGCCGTCCACGGCCAGGCGCAGGGTGCCGGGCACCGGCTCGATGCCCGCCGGCAGCGGGTCGCTCGCGACGGCGCCCATGAGGCAGCTGCTGGGGGCGCCGGCGTTGCGCAGCTCCACGGTGTAGCGCAGGCGGTCGCCCAGGCGCGTGACCCCCGCATCGGGGTCGGAGAGGTTCTCCACGGCCTTGGACGCCTCCGGGCGCGGGTCGGCCGGCGCCACGGTGCCGCCCCCGGGAGGCGCGGCCGGGCCGGTGTCGGGCGGGGCCACCGGGCCCACGTCGGGGCCGTCCGGGCCGTCGGGGTCGGGGCGCTTGCCCGTAGCCGAGGCCACGTTCTCCAGATCGGCCGCGCCCGCGCCGGGCGCCGCCGCGTCGTCGCGCACGGTGCACTCGAAGGTGAGCGTGGCGCTCGCGCCCCCGGCCACGTCCCCGACGGGCGCCGCGAGCACGGGCCGCCCGTCCGCGCCGGGGGCCGACAGCGAGAACCTCCCCACGTCGCCCGCGGCCACCGACGGCGCCTTCGAGAGCGCGCGGTCGGCGACGCCGGCGCGCGGGTTGTCGAGCCGCACCGAGCGCTCGTCCAGGGCGAGGCACGCCGGCAGCGGGTCGGTCACCACCACGTCGGTCCACAGCGACCCGGCCGCCGCGTTCGACGCCGTCACCGTGTAGCGGATGCGGTCGCCGGGCTGGGTGGGGCCATTCGGGTGGGTGAGGTTCTCGGCCCTCTTGGCCAGCGCGGGCGCCGGGGCGATCTTCGGCTGGGGCCTCACCGTCACGTCGTAGACCCAGGTGCTGCCGGTGTAGGCCCCGTTGGGCTCCTGCCTGAAGGTGAGCTCGCCGCGCCCGACGGCCGTCGGGTCCAGCACGAGGGTGTAGCTGCCGTCCTCGCCCCGCACCGGGTTGCCGTCCTCGCCGCGCAGGAAGTCCGCCTCGAACACGTTGCCCTTGGCGTCGGTCACGCTGATCGGCCCCGACGAGGGCGTGTCCACCTTCAGCAGCACGCGGCCGGGGTGCGGGTCGGCGTCGCTCGGCTCGCCCCAGGTGGTCACGATGGTGCCGCGGAACACCTTGTCGCCGGGCTTTCCCGGGTCGGCGCCCGGGTCGGCGGGCTTCCCGGGCCCCGTCGACACCTCGGGCTCGGGCGCGTCGGGGTCGGTGCAGTCGGGGTCGGGCTCGGGCGTCACCGCGGGGTTCGGGTCGATGGGCGAGATGGCCACCTCCACCTCGGGGGCGTGGCCGGGGTCGTCGATCGGGCTCGCGCTGGCCAGGTAGTTCGCCGGCGCCGCATCATCGTCGTTCGGGGGCAGGTACTGCACCGAGACGACGTGGCGGCCGTTGGGGGTGGCCACGGGCACGAGGTGGTCCACCTCGACCGGCGAGGCGGTGTAGGTGAAGGTGGTCGTGTCCCCGCCGGCCGTGGCGTTGGCCGGCAGCACCGTCCCGTCGGGGAGCGTCTTGTCGGCGAAGAGGATCTCGATGGGGTCGCCCACCTTCTTCCCGTCCACGAACAGCTGGATGTAGCCCGCCGGCGCGGCGCAGGTGGCCTTGGTGGGGGCGCCGGAGGGGTCGGTGTCGGCCCGCCTCACCGCGCAGGTGAGCGACAGCTTGCGATCCGAGGGGTTCTCCTGCGAGCTGGCCTGGCCGTTCTCCCAGGTGGCGCTCTTGATGGCCACCTGGGATCCGATGGGCCGGATCTCGCAGCGGCCCGTGGCGCGGTGGCCCCAGTAGCTCTCCGAGAAGTTCCCCTCGGTGTCGTCGGAGTACTGGGTCGATATGGCCGTGAACGTCATGGTGCCCACGTCGGCGCCGTTGTCGGTCTCGGCGCCCACAGGGTTGCCCGACGGGTCGAGGCGCTGGTACTTGAAGGTGATCTTGTCGGCCTCGGTGAGGTCGCGCCCGTCGGGGGCGCGCAGGGGCAGCGGGAAGACGGGGAACGGCTCGCCGTCGTAGTACTTGCTGAGGCCGGCGAGGTAGTCGGGGTCCAGCTCGAAGTCCACGTAGCGGCGCAGCTTGCCGTCGTTGGTGACCCCGGGCGGCAGCGAGCTGTCGGCGGGGCGGAACAGGGGCAGCGGCGTGACGGGGGTGGGGTTGCCGCTCTCGTCCAGCTTGTCGGTGTCCAGGTAGGTGAACTCCACGGTCACCTCGGAGTCCTTCACGACGCGCTCGGGCAGCCACAGGTACAGGTGCCCCTTGTCGAACTCGGCGGGCGCCCCGTAGTCGTAGGGCACGCCGTCCACCTTGAGCTCCCACTCGCTGAGGGCGAAGGTGTTCTCGCCCACGTCCGAGGTGAGATCTACCTGGATCATCTTGATGGGCTCGCCCTCGGCGTTGTGGACATTGCCTGAGAAGGTGAAGTGTTCGGGGTCGCGGCCGTTGCCGATGGAGCCGCCGGTGATGGTGATGTCGGCGTTCGGTGCGCCGATATCACCCGTGCCAGCATAAGCGGGTGGGTAGACGGTTGAGGGGATGAGGGTACCCCCGGTGAAGATCATTTTGAACGCGGAGCTGTCGGCGGGGATGCAGGCGGCTCCGAACCCGCTGCCGTGGTCGCCGCCCTTGGAGATGACGTAGCCGCCGTTGATGCGAATGTTGCCGCAGGCACCCTGGTTGCCGCTGCCCACGCCGGCACCATGATTGCCGCCGATGGCGGTGAGGCGCCCTCCGTTGATGGTGATCCACTCGTCGGCGCCGGTTCCATTGCCTCCCCAGCTGCCCCCGCCCACTCCGGCCGAGCAATGCCATCCGCCCGCATCGTAATTATAAGAGCTGCGGGCGGTGACGACGCCCCCGTCCATGGTGAAGGTCCCTCCGTCCTCTCCTTGCATGGTAGAGAATCCGAGGTCGCCGCGGCCACCGATGGCCGCACCGGAGCCTGCCGTGCACCAGGCGAGGAGGGAGCCTGGGTTGTCGCTGTCCATGACCGTGAGGGGATCGCCCTTCTTGATTCGCGTCCCATTGGCCAGAACAGCGTCGGCGGGAACGAAGCCGTCTTCGGGAACGATGGCGTTGCCCCTCTGGTCCTTGTTGGCCACTGAGTCGTCGATAGCGAGAGAAGCTCCGGTGGGGTTGTGGATGCCGGAGCCGTTCGACGCGAGGGCGACAAGGGAGTTCTGCGTGCCGTCGGCGAGTACCAGATGGCAGGAGGCCCCCTTGGCGATATCGATGGCGCTGTTGGTAGCGATGTCGGGTTCCGCTCGGATGCCCACGCCCGCAAGCGTGATATGCGCCTCGCGGCCAGCGGGAATGAGGAGGCGGGTGCTCACGGGGTTCGTGTGAGCGCCCACGATGGTGTGCACGCTCTCGTCCTCTTTGTCGGAGAGGGTCTGGTCGTCCGTCTGCAGGGCGAAGTGCTTGTCGGTGTTCACCGTGAGGGTCTTGGCGGCCTCGTCGTAGGCGAAGTCGGAGGCGGTCACGGCATCGCCGTCGACGCCCCAGATGGTGAAGCCGCCCAGCTCGAAGGAGCCGGGGCCGGGAGCAGGTTTCGCGCCGTCGGATACGGGGATGGCCGTCGCCGATGCCGACTCGCCGGCGGTCAGGTGGGCCATGCCGGCCGTGATGCGGCCCAGGGGCGATGTCGTCGCGCCAGTTGCGGCGGCGGAGTCCGGTGCGTCGCCGGGGGATGGGTCCTCCCCGCCGGCCGATGCGCCGCCGGCGGGGCTGGTGGCCGCAGGGGAGCCGTCCTCGCCGGAGGAGGCTGGGGGGTCGGAAGAGGAAGATGGGTCCGGGGAGTCCGGGGGAGAGGAGGAGGGAAGGCCGCCGTCGGGCGATACGTCGCCTACCGGCTCAGAAAACTCGATGGGGGGGGGTCTCCGTGCCCTGGCCCTCGGGCTCGGCGAGGGCCGCCGCGGGAACCATCCCGCAGGCGAGCGCGGCCGCCAGGCCGAGGCTCAGAAGCGAGACCGCTCGCTTCTCTCTCATGGTCGTTCTCCTTCTCTCGCAGGCCGGGTCGCATCCTTCGGGTGCGCGGAACCGTTGCCGACCTGTCAGCGTACCGTGGCCGAATATACCCCTTCGGCCCGCTTTCCGCAACCCTGAGTGGGTCAGTCGGGGTTGGAGGCGGCGGAGGGGGCCGGGGGCGCGAAGCCGCCGGCCCCCTCCTGCATGATGGGCGGACTTTTGCCTACCGCGGGCTGCGCGCCCTGCGCCGCCGCGACGCGAGCAGGGCTGCGCCGGCCGCCAGGGCCAGCGTCAGGGGCAGGAGCGCCGCGGCCAGCAGGGCGTCGCCGGTCTGGGCCAGCTTGTGGGCGATGGTGGTGCGCCGCTTGCCGCCTTCGTCGCCGTCCAGCACGCCGCCCGAGGCGTCCGCGCCGGGCGGATAGGCGGGGTCGGAGACGGCCTTGCCGCGGCCCTGCTCCCAGGCGTCCCAGCCGCCGTCGGGGGAGAAGGGGGCGCCTGGCTCGGGATGGGTGCCGTCGGGGTCCCATGCGCTCGGCGGCGTCCCGTAGCCGACGGCCACGTTGCCGATGTCGGCGCCGAGCGCCTCCCCGGTCACCAGCGCGTCGAAGGAGAGGACGGCGGCTTGGCCGCCGCGGAGGTGGCCGCAGGCGACGGCCAGGATGCGGGTCGCCGGGTCGTAGGCGGCGTCGTCGACGGAGACCTCCGAGCCGTCGGGCAGCGCGAGCTTGATCGTGCCCGCCACGGGCTCCAGGCCCTCGGGCACGTCGTCGCGGATCGCTGCGTCCATCCAGCTCGTGCCCGCCCCCTCGTTGCGCAGGGTTATCTCGTAGCGCACCGTGTCGCCCACGCGGGTGGTGCCGTCGTCCCGGCTCGTGTTCTCGGCCGTCTTCCCGATGGCGACGTCGCCCTCGGCCGGGTCGTCGCCCACCACGACGGGCGGGACCGCCGGCGGCGAGGACGCCTCGGGCTCGCCCGCCGGGGGCTCCGCGGGCCCTCCGGGCTCGGGGGCCTCGGGGCGCGCCCCCGGGTTCTCGGAGGGCACCTTCCCGCCGGCGTGGGCAGTGTTCGCGTTGTCGGCCCCGAGGGCCGCCTCGCCCACGGTGCACTCGAAGGTCAGCACGGCCCTGTGCCCGCCCCACACATCGCCGCAGGCCACCGCAATGGTGCGGCCGGCCCGGTCGTAGGCCTCGTCGGGGACCTCGACGGGCTCCCCTCCGTCCACGGAAAGCCGCAGGGTGCCGGGCACCGGCTCGATGCCCGCCGGCAGCGGGTCGGACACGACGGCGCCCATGAGGCAGCTGTCGGCGGGGCCCGCGTTCTCCAGCGTGACGGTGTAGCGCAGGCGGTCCCCCAGGTGCGTCACCTTGGCGCCCGGCGCGGTCAGGTTCTCCACGCTCTTGGCCACCCGGACGTCGGGGTCGGCCGGCGCCACGGTCCCGCCGCCGGGCGGCGTCGACGGATCGGTGTCGGGCGGCGCCACCGGCCCCACGTCGGGGCCGTCCGGGCCGTCGGGGTTGGGGCGCTTGCCCGTGGCCGAGGCGACGTTGGCCAGATCGGCCGCGCCCGCGCCGGGCGCCGCCGCGTCGTCGCGCACCGTGCACTCGAAGGTGAGCGTGGCCGACGCGCCGCCGGCCACGTCCCCGGCGGGGGCCGCCAGCACCTGCCGGCCGTCGGCGCCCGGAGCGGAGAGCGAGAACCTCCCCACGTCGCCCGCGGCGGCCGCGTCGGCCCGCGCGAGCGTCCGGCCCTCCAGCCCCTCCCAGGCGTTCGTGAGCCGCACCGAGCGCTCGTCCAGGGCGAGGCACGCCGGCAGCGGGTCGGTCACCACCACGTCGGTCCACAGCGACCCCTTGGCCCCGTTCGACGCCTCGATCGTGTAGCGGATGCGGTCGCCCGGCTGCGTCGGCCCGTTCGGGTGCGTGAGGTTCTCTGCCCTCTTGGCGAGCTTCGGCACAGGCGCGATGGCCGGGTCCGGCGCCACCTGCACCGGCGCCCAGGGGGCCTTCGAGTCCCCGGAGGGCTCCTCGCTGGCCAGGTAGTTCGCAGGCGCGCCCGTGGCCTGCTGGGCGGCGTCCGGCGGCAGGAAGCGGACCGACACCCGGTGCTCGCCCGCGCCCGCGGCCGCCGCGTCGAGCCCCGCGGCGGCCGCCGTCATCGAAAGCGACACGCGCGTGCGGTGGCCCGCGGCGTCGTCTCCCTCCCGCGCGGCGTTGGCGGGCAGCACGGTGCCGTCGGGCAGCGTCGCGTCCTCGAAGCGCAGCTCAACCGGGTCTCCCACGGGCTTCCCGTCCACGTACAGCTGCACGCGGCCCTCGGGCGAGGCGCAGGTGGGCTCGGTCAGGTTCGACCCGTCGGCCGCCGGCGGGGCCCCGTCCACGGTGGCGGCCCGCTCGATCACGGCCTCCACGTCGAGCGCCCGGCCGGCGCCCTCCCCGGCGCCCCACGAGGCCCTCACGTCTGCCACCCTCGAGGGGATGGCCCATATCTCGCACCACCCGAAGGCGCGGTGTCCCCAGTAGTTCTCCTTGAAGCCCTCGGTGGTGGAGTACTGCCGCGGGATCATGGTGAACTTCATGATCCCGACGTCGCTGGGCATCTTGTTGCCCGTGGACACCTCGCCGGACACGGCGTTTCCGCCCACGGCGTCGAAGCGCTGGTACTTGTAGTCGCAGGCCAGGGGGTCGTTCAGCACGCGGTCGGGGTCCTTCGGCGGGGCGATGGGCCTGGCGGCCAGGTCGTAGGCCTCGAGGGGCCGCCCGTCATAGTACTTCTTCAGGCCGGCCAGGTACGACGGGTCCAGCTCGAACTCCTCGTAGCGCTTCAGCTTCGTGCGGTTCGGGTCCTCCGGGTCGGCGGGGCTCGCGGGGTCGCGGAACAGGGTGTCCGGCTCCACGCGCGTCCCGTCCTCCCTCTCGTAGCCCAGGTCGATGGAGATCACCTTGTCCTTGGCCGACGCGGGCAGCCAGAGGTACAGCTTGCCCTCGTGGAACTGCGCGGGAGCGCCGTAGCCCTGCGGCACCCCGTCGATGCTCAGGCCCCATTTGTCTATGGTCTCGTTGCCGACCCCGTCCGAGCCGAGGTCGACGGTGATCATGAACACCTTGTCCTCTTCTCGGTACTCGCCTTCGCTGCCGTAGGCTGTGCCGCCGAACCCCTCGAAGTTGTCGGTGCCCTCGGTGCGCACCGATCCGCCGCTGATGACAACGCGCCCTTCGGTGCCTGCGGAAAAATCAGGGCGAGACCCCTCGGTGCCTGGGAGTAGGGTTCCGCCGGTAACTTTAACGAGATTGCCCTTGTTGGAGCCCCCGCCGCAGCCGGTTCCGAAGCCACTAGTGCAGTAGCCTCCGATTGAGGTGATGCAGCCGCCGTTGATGGTGATGTCCCCTGCGTTCGGCGCCCCCCACGTGCGAGAGCAGATGGCATCCGGTGTGGCATATGGGCTTGGGTCTGTCGTCAGCCAGCAGCCAGCCCCGGTGCCAGCCCCGTGGTATCCGCCATGAACTTCAATGGTGCCAGAGTTGTACGTGATAACTTCGTCGGACCCTTCTCCGCCCGCGCCGCCGCCAATGCCGGCCCCTGTGTCGGTGTTCTTGGTGCCATAGTAGGCCCGCGCGAGAATGGCTCCACCATTTATGGTGATGCGTCCGCCTGTTTCTGCCATTCCGCCGCCGATGGCCGACGCGCCGTAGCCTCCCTCAACCGTGAGCGATCCGGGCTCCTCGCTGTCCAGAGTGGTGTGCACCTCCCCTTTTTTGAGGTGTTTGCCTCCGATAAGTGTCGTCTCGTGATTGATGATACCGCCAACGGGCACCACTTCATTGCCGGCGGAATCGATATTGCGAGTTTCATCGTCGATGGTCAGGTTCGCCCCTTCTCCGCATCTGATGCCCGGTCGGTAGTTTTCATGGGAGGAAAGGGAATTGTCAGACCTGTCGCTTACGACCAGATACAGCTCTGTCCGAGTCTGCAGCTGCGTGCTGTCGGATGCCTTGGAGCCGTTCTCGGTGGAGGTGCAGTCGGTGATGATGTTGAGCGGAATGGTGTGGGAGACATGCACGCCGTTCAAGGTGATGGCCGCGTGCACGCCGGGGTTCACCTGGATGCCCGTGGCGCCCGGCGCGTCCTTGCTGTGGCCGGCGGCATCCGAGAAGACGAGGGGCGCGGAGGTGAGCACCTCCACGACGTCCGATGTGCCGTAATCGGCCCCGTTGTACTGCACGGCGCCGGGCGTGTACGTGAAGTCCACGCCGTAGGCCCCGCCTTTCACGCGCAGGTCACCGCAGGTGACCCACCCCTGCGCGTCGGGGGAGGGATCGGCCGAGGCCGCGGCGGAGAGGGGCAGCCCCGCCTCGGCGAGGGCGCGCGCCACGGGGTCGGGGGTGCTGCCGGGCGCTACATCGGGAGCGCCCGGCTGGGGAGCGGTGTCGGATTTTTCGAAAGAGGGAGAAGCGGAGCCCGCGGCATCGGTGGCTTGCGGCCGGCTGTCGGGCGGATCGCCTTCGGCCGGGATGGTCTCGCCGGGGTCGGTAGCGTCGTCTACGGCCTCAGAAAACTCGATGGGGGGGGGTCTCCGTGATTTGGCCCTCCGGCTCGGCGAGCGCGGCCGCGGGCATCATCCCGCAGGCGAGCGCGGCCGCCAGGCCGAGACTCAGAAGCGACCCCCGTCGCTTCTCTCTCATGTCGGATCTCCTTCTCTCGGGCGCCCTTTTGGCGCCAGGTCTGCCCGAATATACCCCTTCGCCCCGCTTTCCGCAACCCTGAGCGGCGCGGTCGGGGTAGGGGAGACGCCGTAAAGTTGAGAGGGGTGCCCCTAAAAGCTTTACACCGAGCAGCTAGGCGGGAGAAAGGTTTTGGGGAAAGAGTGGGCCAGGTGCCGACGGACCTATTCTTCATACGTATACGTAATATTTTGGCTGAATCTTGAATATCTTACGTATACGTATGATACTATAGACGACACAGAACGGATTACCTATACGTAAGAAACGAGGCGTCATGGACATAAGCCGCGATCAGATCATAGCCCAGGGGGTGCGCGTGACGGAGGGGGCTGCGCTGGGGGCGGCGCTCAGGAGCCGCCGCAAGAGGCTCGGCTACACCCAGGAAGATCTTGCGGACATGCTGGGCTTCAGCCCGCGGCTGGTGGGGGAGATCGAGCGCGGCCGCGGCACGGTGGGGATCGACAAGGTGCTCGCCTTCGCGACGGCCCTGGGCGTCGACGTCGTCGCGTTCGAGAGGTGAGTGCCATGAAAGACACCGAACTTGTGGTCTACCGCGAGTACTTCGGCCGCTTCGAGGAGGTCGGCCGGGTGGTGCCCGCGGGCGGCGGAATAGGCTTCGCGTATTCCGAGAGCTATCTCCAGAGCCGTACGGCGCAGTCGATCTCCCAGGCGCTTCCCCTGCGGCCGGGGGCGTTCTCCGCCAGGGAGACCGAGTCGTTCTTCAACGGCATCCTGCCCGAGGGGAGCATGCGGCGCAGCTTGGGTCGCGCCTTTCACGCCGATATCGACGACGTAGGCGCCTTCATGGCCCGCCTGAACGACGAGTCCGCCGGGGCTCTGGTGTTCGGCAAGGGGGAGGAGCCCCTTCTGGAGGGCCGCAGCTATGCACCCGTGGGGGAGGAGGACCTCGTGCGCTTCGCCGCGCGCCCCGGGGAGTTCGCCCCGCGGGCCGCCAGCCGATCGAGGTTGTCGCTGGCGGGGGCGCAGATGAAGATCGGCCTCTTCTTCGACGCCTCGTCCGGATTCTGGTTTTACCCGCAGGGAGCGGCTCCGTCCAGCCATATCGTGAAGGCGTGCGACGGCAGTTTCTCCGACCAGACGGTCAACGAGGCCATCTGCATGAGGACGGCCGCCGCGCTGGGATTCGATGCGGCCCCGTGCCGCCTGATTCCCGTTGCGGGCCAGGAGCCCCTGCTCGCCGTGGAGCGGTTCGACCGCATCGACGTGGGCGATGCGTTTTTGCACCGCTTGCACCAGGAGGACTTCCTCCAGGCCTTGCCGGACTATTTCGACAAATACGAGCCCACGGACGGGAACTACGCGAACCACTGCGCCCGGGTCGTGAACGAGGGAAGTCGCAATCCGTTCGGGGACAGGAGGCTGCTGTTCTCGCGCCTGCTTCTGGACTGGGCGATGGGGAATGCCGACAACCATCTGAAGAACCACTCGATGCTGTGGAGCGAGGACTGGTCGTCGCGGGAGTTGTCGCCGCTGTACGGCCTCACGTGCACGACGATATACCCCGACCTCGATCGGGAGATGGGGGTGTCGTTCGGTGGCTCGCGCCGCATCGACGATGTGAGGATGGAAGATATCGTCGCAACCGCCCGGTCGTGCGGCGTCGGTGCCCGGTTTGCCCGCGACGAGCTGGAAGAGTTGATCGAAGCGTTTCCGGCGGCCCTGCGCGAGGCGGCCGGGGCCGTCGCCGAGGAGGGCTTCCCGCGGGCCGCCGAAGTGGGCGGGCGGATTGAGGAAGGCTTTCTGGGGCGACGCGACGCGCTGCGATAGGAGCTGCAAACGAGGAGGGGCCGGCGGCGCGAAGCCGCCGGCCCCTCCTGCATGCCGGGCGGATTTTTGCCTACCGCGGGCTGCGCGCCCTGCGCCGCCGCGACGCGAGCAGGGCCGCGCCGGCGGCCAGGGCGAGGGCCGCTGGCAGGAGCGCCGCTGCCGCCAGGGCGTCGCCGGTCTGGGCCAGCTTATGGGCGATGGTGGTGCGCTCCTTCTCGCGGGGCAGGTCGCCGGGCACCACGCCGCCCAGCCGGTCGACCCCCGGCGGGTAGGCGGGCTCGGACACCACCTTGCCGTGCGAGCGGTCATAGGCGTCCCACCCCTCCGGCGGGTCGAAGGGCGCGCCCGGCTCGGGCGACTCCCCGTCGGGGTCCCACGCGCTCGGCGGCGTCCCGAGCCCCACGGCCACGTTGCCGATGTCGGCGCCCACGGCGGCCTCCGTCACCAGCGCGTCGAAGGCCAGCGTGACCCGCTGCCCGCCGTAGAGGTGCCCGCAGGCCACGGCCAGGATGCGGGTGGCCGGGTCGTAGGCGGCATCGTCCACGGCGACCTCGCTCCCGTCGGGCAGCGTCAGCCGCAGCGTGCCGGCCATGGGTTCCAGCCCCTCGGGCACGTCGTCGCGGATCACGGCGTCCATCCAGCCGGTGCCCACGGCGCCGTTGGCCAGCTCGACGCGGTAGCGCACCGTGTCGCCCACGTGGGTGGTGCCGTCGTCGCGGCTCGTGTTCTCCGCTGTCTTCTCGATGGTCACGTCCCCGCGGTCGGGGTCGTCGGGGACGACGGTCGGGGGAAGGACTGGCGGCGTGGACGTCTCGGGCTCTCCCGACGGCGGCGTTGCGGGCCGGCCGGGCTCGGGGTCGGTCGGTGCGGTGCCGGGATCCTTCGAGGGGACGGACCCGTGGGCGTGGGCGACGTTCCCGTTGTCGGCGTCCGCGGCCTCGGCCCCCACGGTCGCGTCGAAGGTGAGCACGGCGCGCGAGCCGCCCCACATATCGCCGCACGTCACGGCGATGGTGCGGCTCGCGCGGTCGTAGGCCGCGTCGGGCACGGCGACGGGCGCCCCGCCGTCCACAGCCAGGCGCAGCGTGCCGGCCACGGGTTCCAGCCCCACGGGCAGCGGGTCGGACACCACGGCGCCCACGAGGCAACTGTTGGCCGCTCCGGTGTTCGCGAGGGTCACGGTGTAGCGCAGCACATCGCCGATGTGCGTGGTCCCCGCATCGGGCGCGGTGACGTTCTCCACGGTCTTGGTCAGGTCGACAACCGGGTCGGCCGGCACCACGCGGCCGGGGCCGGGCGGCGTGGCCGGGTCGGTGGGCTCGGGGTTCACGGGCAGGGGCTGCCCGGGGTTGTCGGGGTCGGGCATCGGTCTCTCCGGGTCGGCCGGGTCGGGCCGCGTGCCCGTCGCCTGGGCCACATTGGCCAGGTTGGCCGCCGGCGCCCCCTCGCCGGCCGCGTCGGCGCGCACCGTGCACTCGAAGGTCACGGTGGCCGAGGCCCCGCCGGCGACGTTGCCCACGGGCACCGTCAGCACGGGCCGCCCGTCCGCGCCCGGGGCCGACAGCGAGAACTTGCCCACGTCGCTGGCGGCCACCGACGGCGCCTTCGAGAGAGGCTTGCCCGCGGCGCCCGCCGACGGGTTGTCCAGCTTCACGCTGCCCTCGTCCAGCTCCAGGCACGCGGGCAGCGGGTCGGTCACCACCGCGTCCGTCCAGAGCGACCCCTTGGCCCCGTTCGATGCCTCGACCGTGTACCTGATGCGGTCGCCGGGCTGCGTGGGGCCGTTCGGGTGCGTCAGGTTCTCGGCCCTCTTGGACAGCGCCGGCGCGGGCGCGATCCTCGGCTGGGGTAGCACCGTCACGTCGAAGTTCCAGGTGGTGCCGGTGAAGGCGCCGTTGGGCTCCTGGCGGATGGAGAGCTTGCCGCTCCCCACGGCCGCGGGGTCCAGCACCAGGGTGTAGGAGCCGTCGGCGTTGCGCACCGGCTCGCCGTCCTCGCCGCGCAGGAAGTCGGCGGTGAATACGTCGCCGTTCTGGTTCACCACGCTCACCGGCCCGGAGGACTCGGTCTTGATGTCGATGACCACGCGGCCGGGGTGCGGGTTGTCGGCGCTCGGCTCGCCCCAGGTCGTCACGATGGCGCCGTCCACGATCTTGTCGCCGGGCTTGGCCGGGTCGGCGCCCGGGTCGGCGGGCCGCGGCGCGCCGGCGCTGACGTCGGGGACGGGGGAGTCCGGGTCCTTGTTGTCGGGGTCGTCCCTCCGGATCACCTCGGTAGTCGGGTCGATGGGGTCGATGGCCACCTCCGCCCGCGGCACCGTGCTGTCCGTATCGGGCGCCCCGCTCGCCAGGTAGTTGGCCGGCTGCCCGGCGTCGGCCTGGGCGGCCGAGGGCGGCAGGAACCGGAGCGCTATCTCGTGGCGTCCCTGCTGGCCCTGGGTGGGCACGAGGAAGTCGGAGGCGGAGGCCGCCCGGGCCAGCGAGAAGAGCGCGGTCGATCCGCCCTGGCCGTTGTCCACTTTCTTGGCCGTCACGCGGGGGTCGCCCTCGGGGATGGGGTTGCCCTCGGCGTCCGGGTCGCCCGCGTACACGAGGTCCACCGGCGCGCCCACGGGCTGGCCGTCCACGTAGATCTGCACCTGCCCGCGCGGGGCCTGGCAGGTGGGCTTGGTGGCCTCCGACCCGGGCCGGCCGTCGACGGTGGGGGCGGCGCCAATGGTCGCGCTCACCTTGAGCACCTGGTCGGAGGGGTGGGCCACGTCTCCCGGGTCCCCGTCGTCCACCCACTCGGCGGCGATGCCGCTCACCTGGGAGGCGATGGGCCAGATGGTGAACTGGCCGGTGGCGCGGTGCCCCCAGTAGCTCTCGGAGAAGCCGTCCTCGGTGTCGTCGGAGTACTGGGTGGACACGGCGGTGAGCTTCATCGCGCCGACGTCGGCCCCGTTGCCGCTCTCGGCGCCGACGGGGTTGCCCGACGGATCGAGGCGCTGGTACTTGAAGGTGATCTTGTCGGCCTGGGTGAGGTCGTGCCCGTCGGGCGTGCGCAGCGGCAGGGGGAACATGGGTGCGCCCTTGCCGTCGTAGTACTTGCTGAGGCCGGCGAGGTAGTCGGCGTCCAACTCGAAGTCAGCGTAGCGTCGCAGTGTGCCGTCATTGGTGACCCCGGGCGGCAGCGAGCTGTCGGCGGGGCGGAACAGCGGCAGCGGCGTGACGGGGGTGGGTTTGCCGTTCTCGTCCAGCTTGTCGGTGTCGAGGTAAGTGAACTCGACGGTCACCTCGCTGTTCTGCTTTACAATTTCTGGCAGCCACAGATACAGATGTCCCTTGTCGAATTCGGCCGGGGCGCCGTAATCGTAGGGCTCGCCGTCAACAAGCAGCTGCCATTTGGCGATGGGGTAGGCGCTCGTGCCTACATCGGACGTGAGATTGACCTCCACCATGGTGACGGTTTCTCCGCGGTCGTTCTTGGCCGTCCCGTCGAATCGGAAGTCTGCCACACCGTTTTGGTTGCCCATGGACCCGCCGGTGACAATCACCTGTAGGCCGGGGGCTCCCACATCGTTGAATATGGGATCCGATCGAGAGCCAGTCGGCAGAAGGGTTCCTCCGGTGAGAATGAGCTGGTAGGCCGAGCTGTTGCCGGCCGAACAGCCGCCTCCGAAGCCGTTGCCGTCGTTGCCGCCGAGCGACTCCACGAAACCGCCATTGATGCGAATATTCCCAGAGGGCGCCAAGGCTCCTGACCCGATGCCAGCGCCATGGCAGGCTCCCTGGGCGCTGACGCGGCCTCCGTTGATGGTGATCCACTCGTTCAGGCCCGTTCCGGGGCCGCAACGGCCGCTTCCGATGCCCGCGCCGTCGCTATTGGGGTTGGTGTTGCTTCCAGATTTCGCGACGATGAGGCCCCCATCGAAGGTCATATTGCCCGCAGGCTCGTCCTGGTCGCGATGAGCGATATCTCGAGGTGTGCCCAGGTAGTTCGATCCGATGGCTGTACGCATGGGCCCCGCTCGGCGCCCATGCGTACAGCTCGCCCGGAAGATTGCTCTCCAGGGCGCTGAGGGGGTCGTTGCGGGAGACGACTATCCCGTTCGAGAGCGTGCAGTCGTAGGGAACCTTTCCGTTTTCGGGGACGATGTGCCGCCCGTCAGCGGTGCGGTTGAGCATAGCGTCATCGATGATCAGGCTCGCGCCGGTGGGACAGTGGAGGGCGGCGTGATTGATATTTGTGGAGCACAGTTCGTTTCTCGTTCCGTCGCCGAGGATAATGGTGAGAGAGCCGCCGGCCTTGATGTCGACGGGCTGATCGCCCTCGATGCCTAGACCTTCCATTGCCATGAAAGCGTTTCGCCCCGCCGGGACAACGATGCTCGCGGAAGAAGGATTGGCGATGCGCCCAGCATCGGCGCCGGAGGTTACCTTCGTCTGATCGGTGTTTTGGATGGCGAAGTGAGCATCAGTGTTCACCGTGAGGGTTTTTGCCGAGGAATTGTAGGTGAAGTCGGCTGCGGTCACCGCGTCGCCGTCGATGCCCCAGATGGTGAAATCGCCAAGGGCGAAGGAGCCTGCGCTCGGGGCAGCGGTGGGCTGAGCTGTTCGGGGGCTCGCGGACACCGGAGTCGTCTGGGCGCATCGGAACGCCTCGCCCACGGTTCTCGCGACGAGATCGGCCGTCGCCCGTGCGTGGTCGCCTTCCTCAGAGGGTGTCACGACGGTCGGCTCTGGGGGATCGGAGATGCTGCCGCCGGCGGCAATGCCGTCTGGGTCGCCGGGTGCGGGATCCTCGGCAGCGGAGAGGTCGTCTACGACCTCAGAAAACTCGATGGGGGGGGGTCTCCGTGATCTGGGCCTCCGGCTCGGCCAGGGCGACCGCGGGCGTCATGCCGCAGGCGAGCACCGCCGCCAATCCGAGGCGCAGAAGCGACCCCTGCCGCTTCTCTCTCATGGTGGTTCTCCTTCTCTCATGGGTAAGAGTCCGCTGAATATACCCCTTCTGCCCGCTTTCCGCAACCCTGGGCGCCGCGGTCGAGGTTGCGAGCAGGCGCAGCCACCTGGCTTGCGAGAAAATCCGAGGGGCCTTTTAGCAGTAGAACGACAGGTCGCCGTCGAACACCCGACGCCACTTGTCGCAGATGTAGGCGTGGTTCAGCACGACGAGCTCCTTGATGTCCTCGAGATCCTTCGCGGGAATCTTCGATCGATTGTGGGCGACGAGGCAGCCGCCTGCGGCGGTGAGCCATATCTTCGTGGCGTTTTGCGAGGGCCTCTTCACCGCGACGTGTACGTGGACGGGCTCGCCGTTTTCCCCTACCCAGAAGAAGAGGATGTAGGGGCCGAACTCCAGGACCTTAGGCATAGGCCTTGCCCGCCTCGCGGGAGAGCCGGTAGATGAGCGGCGCGTTGTTCCGCACGATTTCGGTGAGGAAGCTCAGCTCCTCGC
The DNA here is from genome assembly GCF_041223505.1 of Adlercreutzia muris. NCBI lineage: Bacteria > Bacillati > Actinomycetota > Coriobacteriia > Eggerthellales > Eggerthellaceae > Adlercreutzia > Adlercreutzia muris. The sequence goes on along the minus strand of NZ_JBCLQK010000001.1, from coordinate 216,547 downwards.
GGGTGAACCCCTCCGTGTCGTGCCATTGGCAGAGGGGGAGGGAGCAGAAGGCCGCGTCGAAGCCGCCGTCGACGGGGCGCTCCACGGCGATGCGCACGGTTCCGTCCTCCTGCGGGCTGGAATAGGCGATCTGCGTCTCGTCGTCGAGCTTCAGGTAGTTGTACATCATGGCCGCGCCCTTCCGAGAGTCCTTGCTGTGGGGCCATTATACAACGCGGCCGCGCAACCGGGCGGCGTGCATCCGCCCCTCCAGGTGGGAGCGGCCCCGGACGCTGCTGCATCCGGGGCCGCGCTGCGGGGCGTGGTGGCAAGCCCCTACCGGCTCGCGCGCTGGCGGCGGCGGGAGGCGAGCAGGGCCGCCCCGGCGGCCAGGGCGAGGGCCGCTGGTAGGAGCGCCGCTGCCGCCAGGGCGTCGCCGGTCTGGGCCAGCCTGTGGGCGATGGTGGTGCGCCGCTTGCCGCCCTCGTCGCCGTCCAGCACGCCGCCCGAGGCGTCCGCGCCGGGCGGATAGGCGGGGTCGGAGACGGCCTTGCCGCGGCCCTGCTCCCAGGCGTCCCAGCCGCCGTCGGGGGAGAAGGGGGCGCCTGGCTCGGGATGGGTGCCGTCGGGGTCCCATGCGCTCGGCGGCGTCCCGTAGCCGACGGCCACGTTGCCGATGTCGGCGCCCACGGCGGCCCCCGTCACGAGCGCGTCGAAGGAGAGGGCGGCCTCCTGCCCGCCGTAGAGGTGCCCCACGGCCACGGCCAGGATGCGGGTCGCCGGGTCGTAGGCGGCGTCGTCGACGGCGACCTCCGAGCCGTCGGGCAGCGCGAGGCGGATGCTCCCGCTCACGGGCTCGAGCCCCTCGGGCACGTCGTCGCGGATCACCGCGTCCATCCAGCCGGTGCCGGGCCCCGAGTTCGAGAGGGCGATGCGGTAGCGCACCGTGTCGCCCACGTGGGTGGCGCCGTCGTCCCGCGTGAGGTTCTCGGCGGTCTTGGCGATGGCGACGTCGTCCTCGGCCGGGTCGCCGGGGACGACCGGCGCGGGCGAGGCGGGCGGCGAGGAGGCCTCGGGCTCGCCCGCCGGGGGCTCCGCGGGCTTGCCGGGATCGGGGTCCTCGGGGCGTGAGCCAGGGCTCTCGGAGGGCACCTCGCCGTGGGCGTGGGCGATGTTGGCGTTGTCCTGTTCCAGGGCCGCCTCGCCCACGGTGCACTCGAAGGTCAGCACGGCCGCGTGCCCGCCCCACAGGTCGCCGACCGTGACGGCTATGGTGCGGCTCGCCCGGTCGTAGGCGGCGTCGGGCACCTCGATGGGCTCGCCGCCGTCCAGGGCCAGGCGGATGGTGCCGGCCACGGGCTCGATGCCCGCCGGCAGCGGGTCGGACACGGCGGCGGCCATGAGGCAGCTGTCAGCGGCGCCGGCGTTCGAGAGCTCGATGGTGTAGCGCAGGCGGTCCCCCAGGTGCGTCACCTTCGCGTCGGGCGCGCTCAGGTTCTCCACCGACTTCGCGATGCGCACGTCGGGGTCGGCCGGCGCCACGGTCCCGCCGCCGGGCGGCGTCGCCGGGCCGGTGCCGGGCGGGGCCACGGGCCCCACGTCGGGCCCGTCCGGGCCGTCGGGGTCGGGGCGCTTGCCCGTAGCCGAGGCCACGTTCTCCAGATCGGCCGCGCCCGCGCCGGGCGCCGCCGCGTCGTCGCGCACGGTGCACTCGAAGGCGAGCGTGGCGCTCGCGCCCCCGGCCACGTCCCCGGCGGGGACCGAGAGCACGGGCCGCCCGTCCGCGCCGGGGGCCGACAGCGAGAACTTCCCCACGTCGCCCGCGGCCACCGACGGCGCCTTCGAGAGCGCGCGGTCGGCGACGCCGGCGCGCGGGTTGTCGAGCCGCACCGAGCGCTCGTCCAGGGCGAGGCACGCCGGCAGCGGGTCGGTCACCACCACGCCGGTCCACAGCGACCCCGCCGCGCCGTTCGTGGCCGTCACCGTGTAGCGGATGCGGTCGCCGGGCTGCGTCGGCCCGTTCGGGTGCGTGAGGTTCTCGGCCCTCTTAGACAGTGCCGGGGCTGGGGCGATCTTCGGTTCTGGTTTCACGGTCACGTCGTAGACCCAGGTGCTGCCGGTGTAGGCGCCGTTGGGCTCCTGCCTGAAGGTGAGCTCGCCGCGCCCGACGGCCGTCGGGTCCAGCACCAGGGTGTAGGAGCCGTCCTCGCCCCGCACCGGCTGGCCGTCCTCGCCCCTCACGAAGTCCGCCTCGAACACGTTGCCCTTGGCGTCGGTCACCGACACGGGCCCCGACGAGGGCGTGTCCACCTTCAGCAGCACGCGGCCCGGGTGCGGGTCGATATCATTCGGCTCGCCCCAGGTTGTCACGATGGTGCCCCGGAACGCCTTGTCGCCGGGCTTGGCCGGGTCGGCGCCCGGGTCGGCGGGCTGCCCCGGCCCCGTCGACACCTCGGGCTCGGGCGCGTCGGGGTCGGCGCAGTCGGGATCGGGCTCGGGCGTCACCGCGGGGTTCGGGTCGATGGGGTCGATGGCCACCTCCACCCGCGGCACGGTTTCGTCCGCATCCGGCGCGGCGCTCGCCAGGTAGTTGGCCGGCTGCCCGGCGTCGGCCTGGGCGGCCGAGGGTGGCAGGAACCGGAGCGCTATCTCGTGGCGTCCCTGCTGGCCCTGGGTGGGCACGAGGAAATCGGAGGCGGAGGCCGCCCGGGCCAGCGAGAAGAGCGCGGTCGATCCGCCCTGGCCGTTGTCCACCCTCTCGGCCGTCACGCGGGGGTCGCCCTCGGGGATGGGGTTGCCCTCGGCGTCCGGGTCGCCCGCGTACACGAGGTCCACCGGCGCGCCCACGGGCTGGCCGTCCACGTAGATCTGCACCTGCCCGCGCGGGGCCTGGCAGGTGGGCTTGGTGGCCTCCGACCCGGGCTCGCCGTCCACGGTGGGGGCGGCGCCAATGGTCGCGCTCACCTTGAGCACCTGGTCGGAGGGGTGGGCCACGTCCCCCGGGTCCCCGTCGTCCACCCACTCGGCTGCGATGCCGCTCACTTGCGAGGCGATGGGCCAGATGGTGAACTGGCCGGTGGCACGGTGCCCCCAGTAGCTCTCGGAGAACTTTCCCTCGGTGTCGTTGGAGTACTGGGTTGATATGGCGGTGAACTTCATGGTGCCCACGTCGGAGCCGTCGCCCGTCTCGGCGCCCACCGGGTTGCCGGCGCTGTCGAGGTGCTGGTACTTGAAGGTGATCTTGTCGGCCTCGGTGAGGTCGCGCCCGTCGGGCGTGCGCAGCGGCAGGGGGAACATGCCCGCGCCCTTGCCGTCGTAGTACTTGTCGAGCGACGCCAGGTAGTCGGCGTCCAGGGTGAAGTCGGCGTAGCGGCGCAGCTTGCCGTCGTTGGTGACCCCGGGCGGCAGCGAGCTGTCGGAGGGTCGGAACAGGGGCAGCGGCGTGACGGGGGTGGGGTTGCCGTCCTTATCGAGATGGTCGGTGTCCAGGTAGGTGAGCTTCACGGTCACCTCGCTGTCCTGCTTCACGATCTTGGGCAGCCACAGGTACAGGTTCCCCTTGTCGAACTCGGCGGGCGCTCCGTAGTCGTAGGGCTCGCCGTCCACGAGCAGCTGCCAGTCGGTGATCTTGTAGGTGTTCTCGCCCACGTCGGATCTGAGGTCCACCTGGATCATCTCGATGGGCTCGCCCGCGCCGTTGTAGGCCTCGGCTCCGTTGCCGCCGAGGAACCGGAAGTCCGCGACGTCGCCACCATTGCCGATGGAGCCGCCGGTAATGGTGATCTTGACGCCGGTCTGACCCATGTCGCAGGTGCCGGCCGAGGGGATGAGCGTGCCGCCGGTGAGGATGATCTGATAGCCGTCGGCCCGGGTGCTGGCGCAGCAACCCTGCCCGAACCCTCCCGAGCACTCGCCGCCCGTGGCCTTCACGTAGCCTCCGTTGATGCGGATGTTGCCGCAGCGCGTGCCAGCGTTCCCGTTGCGTACGCCGCCGCCGATGCCGGCTGCGTGGTAGCCGCCTTGGGTCTCGATATAGCCGCCGTTGATGGTGATCCACTCGTCGATGCTGGTGCCATCGCCAAACGAGCCGCCGCCGATACCGGCCGAGCCGCCGACATCGGTAACGGGCTTCTTTGCGAGAATGCGGCCGCCCTCGATGGTGATGGCGCCGCCCGCCTCGGAATGGCCGCCGCCGATGCAGGCACCGTCAAGGTTGCTGCTCATGGTCGAGGAGACATCGAGGGTTCCCGGGTTGTCGCTGGCAAGGACGCTGAGGGGATCGCCCCGTTTCACCTGGGTCTTTCCGTCATCGAGGGTCGCATCGGCGCTCACCTCGCCGTTCTCGGGGACGATGCCGCTGTTGGGCACCGTGTCGTCGATGACGAGCTTGCCTCTCGTGGTGCATCGCAGGCCCGCGGCGCCATTGCGGCTGGCAAACAGGCTGTTGAGCGTCCCGTCGGCAAGCACAAGGTGGAGGGAGGCTCCGGGTTCCACGCTAATGGCACTGGAGGAGGTTGAGATGGAGACGCCGTTGAGCACGATGCGCGCGTCAGTGCCGTCGGGGATGAGGATGCTTGTGGTGCAGGAGGAGCCCATGTTCTTGTTCTGCACGACGAGGTGCTTGGGCGTCAGCACGGTCACCTGGTCGGCGGCACTATTGTAGGAGAAGTCGCCGGCTTCGGCTGTGTCTCCGTCGATGCCCCAGAAAACCAGGCCGCCGAGCTCGATGACCGATGAGGGACGCGGCAGGGGGCTGCCGGTGTTGATGTCGTCGAGCGGCACCTGCGCACGGGGTGAATCCGAAGGGGGATTGTCGGCGGTCGGCGCCGCTGGGCTGTCAGCTGTCGCGGCGACGAGGGGAAGCGCTGCTCGCGCGATGGCGTCGGCGACGGAGGTGACATCGGGATGCGCCTGGTCGGCTGTCGCCGAGGGGGTGGAAGGGGAGAGGGCGCCGTCTCCCGACGGATCTGCGGAGTCGGGCGAGTCTTCCGGCGGATCGGCCTCAACCGGGGCGGTCTCGCCGGTCGCGACAGCGTCGTCTACGACCTCAGAAAACTCGATGGGGGGGGGTCTGTGTGCCCTGGCCCTCCGGCTCGGCGAGCGCGACCGCGGGCAGCATCCCGCAGGCGAGCACGGCCGCCAGGCCGAGGCTCAGAAGCGATCCCCGTCGCTTCTCTCTCATGTCGGATCTCCTTCTCTCATGGGTAAGAGTCCGCCCGAATATACCCCTTTGCCCCGCTTTCCGCAACCCTGAGCGGCGCGGTCGGGGGTTGGAGAGGCTCGCAACTCGCGCTCCTGCTGGGCTGCGGCAGCGTTTGGCATCGTGCGGTTTGCAGGCGAGGAGACGGCCTTAGGCTACGAAGCCGCCATGTCGGCGAGGGTCTTGCTCTCCAGGTAGGCGTTCACGGCGTCTTGGAGGCCGCCCCACACAAGCCGACTCGGGCAGGCGTCGGCGCGCTCGCAGGCGAGTAGGTCGCTGGTGCAGGTCATCAGGTCGAGACCGTCTTCCGAGGCGGCGATGACATCGGCCAGGGTGATCTGCGCGGGCGGCCGGGCCAGCTGGTAGCCGCCCTGGTGACCGCGGGTAACGGCAAGCAGGCCAGCTGCGGTGAGGGGGGCGACCACCTGCTCCAGGTACTTTTTCGAGAGGCCCTGGCGATCTGCCACGTCCTTTAGGGGCGTGTAGCCCTCATCGTAGCGCTCGGCCAGATCGAGCATGACGCGCATGCCGTAGCGAGTTTTCGTTGATATCTTCACAGGGCCACCATTCTCTCCTTGACATTCTCATTTTCCAGTTTATATTAAAACCTAGCAAACTACTAGACTTAGATGGGACGGCTGCGGGGCCCTCGGAGGAGCGAGCGGCGCCGAGGGCCCCATCGCAAAGAGAACGAGGAACCGTGAGCCCCATGAAGCAGATCTACCTCGACCACGCCTCAACCACGCCGGTGCGCCCCGAGGTGGTGGAGGCCATGCTGCCGTATTTCACCGAGCAGTTCGGCAACCCGTCGTCTATCTACCCGCTCGGCCAGGAGGCCGCCGACGCCGTGGCCGCCGCCCGCGAGACCTTGGCCGGCCTTATCGGCGCCGCGCCCCGCGAGGTGTACTTCACCAGCGGCGGCACCGAGTCGGACAACTGGGCAATCAAGGGCTTTGCCCGGGCCAACGCCGCCAAAGGCAAGCACCTCATCACGAGCGCCATCGAGCACCATGCGGTGCTGCACGCCTGCGAGGCCCTGGAGAAGGAGGGCTTCGAGGTGACGTATCTGCCCGTGGACGAGCACGGCCTCGTGCGCCCCGAGGACTTTGCCGCGGCCATCCGCCCCGACACTACGTTGGCCTCCATCATGTTCGCCAACAACGAGATCGGTACCATCGAGCCCGTTGCCGCGTTGGCCGCCATCGCCCGCGAGCACGGCGTGGCCTTCCACACCGACGCGGTGCAGGCCTTCGGCCACGAGCCCATCGACGTGAAGGAGATGGGCATCGATATGCTGTCCGCCTCGTCCCACAAGATCTACGGGCCCAAGGGCGTAGGCCTGCTCTACATCCGCAAGGGCGTAAAGGTGGAAAACTTTATCGACGGCGGCCAGCAGGAGCGCGGGCGGCGCGGAAGCACCGAGAACGTGCCCGGCATCGTGGGCTTCGCGAGGGCGGCCGAGCTGGCTGCGGCCGACATGACGGCCGAGCACGATCGGCAGCGGGCCCTGCGCGATCACGCCATCCGCCGCATTCTGGACGAGATTCCCTCGGCGAAGCTGAACGGCAGCTGGGAGAGCCGCCTGGCCAACAACGTGAACTTCTCCTTCGAGTTCATCGAGGGCGAGGGCATGCTGTTGCAGCTGGCGGCCCGGGGCATCTGCGTGTCGTCGGGGAGCGCCTGCACCTCCGGCTCCCTGGATCCGAGCCACGTGCTTCTGGCCATCGGCCTGCCCCACGAGATCGCCCACGGCAGCCTGCGCATGACCATCGGCCGCGACACCGCCTTGGAGGACGTGGACTTCGCCGTGGACTCCCTGAAGGCCACGCTTCAGAACCTGCGCATGATGAGCCCCCTGTACGAGGACTTCCAGCACGGCAAGGTGGCCTCGGTCATCGCGCGCCTGAAGGAAGGCGGCTTCCCCTACGCGAGCTAGCCCGGGCGGCACGGAAGGCGCGGCCCGTCCGGTGGTTCGCGGTCGCTCCGTCTGACGGCTCCCGACCCGCGCCCTGTACACGAATCCCACTTCAACGACGACATTTTCAACGAAAAGAGGAACAACCATGGCAATGAACTACTCCGATAAGGTGATGGAGCACTTCACCAACCCCCAGAACGTGGGCGAGATCGAGAACGCGAGCGGCTGCGGCACGGTGGGCAACGCCGTGTGCGGCGACATCATGCGCGTGTATCTGGACATCGACGAGAACAACGTCATCCAGGATGCGAAGTTCAAGACCTTCGGCTGCGGGGCCGCCATCGCCACCAGCTCCATGGCCACGGTGCTCGTGAAGGGCAAGACCGTGCAAGAGGCCCTGGAGGTGACCAACAAGGCCGTGATGGATGCGCTGGACGGCCTGCCGCCGGTGAAGGTACACTGCTCGCTTCTGGCCGAGGAGGCCATCCACGCGGCGCTGTGGGACTACGCCGAGAAGAACAACCTCGTCATCGAGGGCCTGGAGAAGCCGGTGACCGATATCGGCGAGCACGACCATCATCACGACCTGGTGGAGGACGAGGACTAAGGGCCTGGGGACTCTGCGGAAGAGGGGCGGCCGCCTGCCGAGGGCGGTCGCCCCTCTTTGCGTTCAGGCGGCCACGACGATGATGTTGGTGGCCCCGTCGCCGCTACAGGTTTGCAGGACGATGGACTCCCCATAGCCGGTGACGCGTGCGGCGATGGTCTTCCACGTGGCGGTGACTTCTGCGGTGAATACCGTGCGCACGGTATAGGTGCGGCTTCTTCCCGCGTTGTCGCACAGGATGACGGTGCTGCCAACACCGAGGCCTTTTACCGGGGAGAACGATCCGGGGTTGTGACCGACGAAGTAGCCCCAGGAGCCGTCGGTGGTGTCGTCTGAGCCGAGCCAGAGGCCGGCTCCGCTGTCGGGGGTGGTGCCCCCGCGCACGTCGCGGTAGGGGATGATCGCGCCCCCGATGTTCAGGCTGCGGGCAGCCATTCCCGGCTCGGGGGCTGCCGGCGCCGGGGGCTTCGGTTCCGAGGCGCCGTTGCCGCCGCCCGCGTCGTCCTCGCTCCGATCATCGGCGGCGCCGGAGTCGGCGGGGTCGCCGGCTGGGGGCTCGCTGGTGCCGGGGTCGGGGGCCGGTGCGGGGGAAGCGCCGGCCCCTTCATCGGCTGAGGGGGATGGCCCTGCGGCCGGGCTGGCGGGGGAGCCCGCTGAGGCGCCACCGGCCAGGTCGGTGGGGCCCGGCTCATCCCCGTCGGCCAGGGACGGGCCGGGATGCTCGGATGCAGCGCTGGCATCCAGGGTTGCCGGTCGGGCGGCGCGGCGCACCTGGTGGGCGGCCCCAGAGCCGCGGGCAAGGCTCTGCTCGGCGAGGCTGCGGATGTGGTCGCGCACTGCTGCGGCCGCGACGCCATCGCCGCCGTCGAGGGAACGGCTTTCCACGGCGGGGGTGCCCGCGGTGCTTTCCGGTGCGGCCACGGCCTCTTCAAGGGCCCAGGCGAGGGCGCCTGAGGCTGCGAGCCCCAGGACGAGGGCTGCGGCGATGGCCCATGCGGGGATGGCTCTCGGCTTCTTCGCGTTCTCCATGGCTCCTCCTTCGGTTGGGCGGTCGGGGCGCACGAATCCAAAGGACCCTTGCCCCTGTTTCTGCCCTATAGCGAATATTTGTTCGCATTTTAGCGGGGTATTTGAAGAATGTAAATAGCAATTCCCATTAAATGATCGCCGTTATCTCTTCAAAATCATTTTGCTATCATAGTAGTGTCCCCTCGATACCTCCCGCATGGCTCCTCTGCGTCGCCCGGGCATTCCCCTTGAACCGCGCTCCCGTCGCCGGGAGGCTTCCCGCAAATCGCCCCCGCGCCGTTCCCGCACCGCTCTCCATTCGGCTACGGTTCGCGGCGCCGTTCCCGCACCGCCCTCCATTCAGTCGCGGTCCGCGGCTCTGTTTCCGTGCCCCTGGCCTTTTGCCTTGGAGTGGGGATAAACTTGATGACAGTTCTCCTGAGGTACTATCGGGGGGGTGTATGATGGACGGCACGGATAGAAGAGGCCCGAGGGGAGCGCCCATGGAGGACGAAGGCAGGAAGTACTGGCTGTCAGTGGCGGCCTTCGTCGTCGTGTTCGTGGCCGTCATCATCACGTTCTCCATGTTCATGCAGCAGACGAGCAATCGCATCGTGGCCCAGACGAGCCAGTACGTCTCCGATGCCACCGATCAGACGGCCAAGCTCGTGTCCACATTCATGCAGAACACCCAGAAGGACATCGAGACCATCGCGGCCCTGGCCTCGGAATCCCCCGATGCCGCCCAGGTGGCCACGAGCGAGGAGTGGCTGCGCTCCGTCGGCGAGATCGCCCCCTTCGATTCCATCGACTTCGTGGATGCCGACGGCATCCAGCACTCGCCCGGCCTCGGTGCTGTGGACGTGAGCGATCGGGTCTACTACGAGCGGGCCATGGCTGGCGAGTCGGGCATTGAGTGCGTGTTCAACACCCGCCTCACCCATGAGAACCTCGTGTACTTCTATGCCCCGGTGCGCGAGGGGGCTGACGGCCCCATCATCGGGCTCCTGCTGGCTCATTACGACGAGGAGCGCCTGACGGGGCTGCTTCAGAACAGCTTCTTCGGCTACGAGTCCCATGTGCTGCTGTGCTTGCCCACGGGCGAGGTGGTGGCCTCTAGCGGCGAGTTCGTGGGCATGAACCTGCTGGCCGAGGCCGAGGCCGCCTCCAGTGTGAGCGCCCGCCAGATCGAGCTGGCCTTCGAGGGCAGCCAGGGGGCCACCTTCACCTACGAGGCCGGCCACGGCCTCGGTTCGGCCTGCGTCAAGGTCGTGCCCGGCTTGAACTGGATGATCGTCGAGACCTTCCCCTCGGCCGCCACCGAGCAGATGATCAACGCCGCCAACGAGGGCGGCTGGAATGCCCTGTTCGTCATCGTGCTGGTGTTCCTCGCGGTGCTCGTGGGCATCATCGCCTTCAACAACCACCGTCATCGCACCCTGGCCCGCTCCATGCGGGACCGCATCGATGTGCAGACCGGGGTGGGCAAGCTCACCGAGCGTCTGGTGCTCATCGATTTCCCCGCGAACCATTTCCGCTACATGAGCGGACCGGTGATGTCGGACGACCCCCATGCGACCGAGGGCGACTACGACTACATGGTGCGGCGGCTCGAGCGGCTCGTGGTGGGCGAGGAGGCGAAGCGCGAAGTGGTCGAGCAGTTCAGTCGCGAGGCCGTCATAGCCGCCATGGCCGATGGGGTGGACAATCTCGGTTTCGAGTATCAGATCAATCGCAGCGGCCGGTTGAAATGGGAGAACATCAACCTCATTTGCGTGGAGCGCGACGGAGAGGGACGGGCATCCCGCGTAGTGTACACCACTCAGGACGTGACGGCGATGAAGGCCCGCGAGAAGCGCCTCCAGCAGGCCATGGAGGATTCCTATCGCGCCGCTGTGGCCGCCAACAGCGCCAAGAGCGACTTCCTCTCCCGCATGAGCCACGACATCCGCACCCCCATGAACGCCATCATCGGCATGACCGAGCTGGCCCGCATGAGCGAGGGCGATTGGGAACGGGTGAGCGATTGCCTTGGGAAGATCACGCTGTCGAGCAATCATCTGCTCGGGCTCATCAACGAGGTGCTCGATCTGTCCATGATCGAGAACGGCCGGTTGGTGCTGAATGTGGCCCCCGTGGATCTGCGGGAGCTTGTGGCCGAGACCGAGACGGTGTTCGCTGCTCGCTGCCAAGAGGCGGGGGTGACGTTCTCCGTTGCCGTCGAATCCCTGGCTCACCCGGTGGTGCAGGCCGACGACCTGCGCTTGCAGCAGGTGTTCATGAACATGCTCGGCAACGCCGTGAAGTTCACTCCGGCCGGGGGACGGATATCCATGGTCCTCATCGAGCATCCGGCCCGCGTGGAGGGGACGAGCGACTACGAGTTCATCTTCGCCGATACCGGCTGCGGTATGGACCCCGCCTTCGTCGAGCACGTGTTCGAGCCTTTCACGCGGGAGCATGACTCCCGCACCGAGCGGGTGGAGGGCACGGGGCTCGGCCTCTCCATCGTCCAGAGCGTCGTGTCGCTCATGGGGGGTACCATCGAGGTGGAGAGCGCCCCTGGGGTGGGGAGCACCTTCACCGTGCATGTGAACCTGCGCCACGACGAGGGGGCCGCCGATGTTCCTGCCGGCGCGGGCGATCCCAATGCCGCGCTCGACGGCTCCGAGCGCGGGGCGACCCCGCTGCCCGAGGCTCCTTCTGCCCCGGCGGGCGCCCTGCCCGCGGCCCGCGTGCTGCTCGTAGAGGATAACGAGCTGAACAGCGAGATCGCCGCCGCCCTGCTGGAATCCCTCGGGCTGACCGTGGAGTGCGCCTTCGACGGCCAGGAGGCCCTGGACAAGCTTGCTGCCCACGAGCCCGGTCACTTCGCCGTGGTGCTCATGGACATCCAGATGCCGGTGATGAACGGTCTGGAGGCCACCCGCCGCATCCGCGCGAGCGAGCGGGCCGACTTGCGAGCGCTGCCCATCGTGGTGCTGTCGGCCAACGCCTTCACCGAGGACGTGCAGGAATCGAAGCAGGCCGGTGCCGATGACCACCTCTCCAAGCCCATCAGTGTGAAGGACCTGGCCGCCACCCTGCGCGGAATCCTCGGGTAGCGCGCTCCTTCCCAGTGTTAAGATAGCCAGCACGTATATTCGAGGGAAGCGGCGGCGTCATTGGCCGCCCGTCTTCCGGATAGGAGCATCGATTCCTCATGGCTAAGGGAACCTTCGGCGTCACCACGCCCATCTACTACATCAACGCCGCGCCCCATCTGGGCACCGCCTACACTACGGTGGCGGCCGACACCATCACCCGCTACCAGCGCATGAACGGCTACGACGTGTCGTTCGTCACCGGTACCGACGAGCATGGCCAGAAGATCGCCGAGACCGCCGAGAAGAACGCCATGACCCCCCAGGCCTGGTGCGATTCTTTGGCCCCGGCCTTTACCGACGCGTGGAAGACGCTGAATATCGACTACACGAACTTCGTGCGCACCACCGAGGATCGCCAGACCCGCGCGGTGCAGAAGTTTTGGGGCGCCCTCCACGATGCCGGCTGGCTGTACAAGAGCGCCTACGAGGGCTGGTACTGCGTCCATGAGGAGACCTATTACGCCGAGAGCGACCTGGAGAAGAACGACGACGGCGAGTTCGTCTGCCCCGACTGCAAGCGCCCCGTGCGCTACGAGGCCTCCGGCGAGGAGAACTGGTTCTTCAAGCTGTCCGAGTTCCAGGACCGTCTGCTGGCCTTCTACGACGAGCACCCCGACTTCATCCGCCCCGTCACGCGCCGAAACGAGATCGTCTCCTTCGTGAAGGGCGGCCTGAACGACCTGTCCATTTCCCGTTCCAGCTTCGACTGGGGCATTCCCGTGCCGTGGGATGAGGGTCACGTATTCTACGTGTGGGCCGATGCGCTCATCGCCTACCTCACCGGCATCGGCTACGGCGACGGCGAGCGCGAGGCCGAGTTCGACGGCCGCTGGCCCATCCAGTACCACTTCGTGGGCAAGGACATCACCCGCTTCCACTGCGTGATCTGGCCGGCCATGCTCATGGCCGCCGGCATGCCCATCACCCACACGGTGTTCGGCCACGGTTTCCTGCTCACCAAGGGCGAGAAGATGTCGAAGTCCAAGGGCAACGGCCTTATGCCCGCCGATCTGGTGAAGGTCTTCGGCGTGGACGCCTACCGCTACTACTTCATGAGCGACGTGCAGTTCGGCCATGACGGCTCCATCTCCATGGAGCGCATGGTGCAGGTGTACAACGCCGATCTGGCCAACACCTGGGGCAACCTGGTTTCTCGCGTGACCAACATGACCACGAAGTACTTCGAGGGCCGCGTGCCCGAGGCACCGGCCGCCGCGGCCGAGAACCCCCTGCGCGAGATCGCCGATACGCTGTACGCGGACTATGACGCCTGCATGGCCGAGGTGGACTTCACCGGGGCGGCCGCGGCTGTGCAGAAACTCGCGAGCCGCGTGAACCTCTACGTGGAGGAAAGCGCCCCGTGGGCCCTGGCCAAGGATCCCGCGCGTGCCGATGAGCTGGCCGGCGTGCTGTACAACTGCCTGGAGGCCATCCGCATCATCGCGCTGTACCTGGCGCCGTTCATGCCCAACACGTCGGCCGAGGTGTTCCGCCGCCTGGGCCTGGGCGACATCGCGGAGGTGACCGACATTAAGGAGGCCACGGCCTGGGGCCAGCTTCCCGCCAGCGTGGCCGTGGAGGTGGGCGAGCCCCTGTTCCCGCGCCTGGACGTGGACAACCTGCCGGAGCTGTAAGAAAGTAATACGTTAGTTTGTATGCTATAATGAGCGAGCACTAGCAAAGTCCGACTGCGGGCGGCGCTTCGAGAGATTGGAGTACCGCCTATGTTTGAACAGGTTCTTTTTGCCGCAGCCGCGGCCGCCACCATAGCAGGCTTCCTTTTGGAAGTCTGGCGAGAAACGAAATCAATCGTGCAGGAGGATGACGAGGGGAGAAACAGAAAAGGCCAGCGCTAACTGACCTTTTCTGAATCGATAACACCCGCGCCGCCCGCCTAGGCTCACAACCACCGGGCTTTGCTGGTGCAACCATTATAGCAGCTTGGGAAGCGGATTGCTAGGAAACTGCATGGATAACGACGAGCCGATATTCTACGACGGGAAGTTTCGCCAGAAGCGCAAGCACGGGGTGTGGCGCGAGGTGGAGGCGCCGGTGCTCGAGGGGCCGGTGGCCGACACCCACGCGCACCTGCAGATGCTGCGCGACCCGGCGCTGGAGCTGGCCCGCTGCGCGATGCACGGCGTGACCTTCGTGGAAACCATCGTGGATCCCGCCGATGACGGCTTCGCCACCTTCGAGGCGCTGCCGGGCTGGCTTATGGAAGCCTCGGCCGACCTGCGGGCCATGGTGGCCGCTGAAGGGGCCGGTGAGGGAGCGGACGGGGAAGAGCGCCGGGCGCTGCCCCCGCTGCCTGCGGTGCGCATCGCCGCCGGCGTGCACCCGCACAACGCCAAGGACCTCACGGACGACCTGGCCGCGGCCCTGGGCGAGCGCCTGCGGGATCGCCGGGTGAGCGCCGTGGGCGAGATCGGGCTCGATTACCACTACGACCTGTCGCCCCGAGCGGTGCAGCGCGAGGTGTTCCGGACCCAGATTCGCCTGGCGAAGGCGGCGGGGCTGCCCGTCGTCCTCCACATGCGCGAGGCCCACGACGACGGCTTCGCCATTCTGGCCGAGGAGGGCTTTCCCGAGGCCGGCACCTTGCTGCACTGCTTCAACTTGGATGGGGTCGAGGTGGCCCGCTGGGTGGAAGCGGGCTGCTTCATCGCCTTCGGCGGCCCGCTCACATTCAAGCGCGCCGAGGAAGTGCGCGAGGCGGCCCGGATAGTGCCGGTGAACCGCCTGCTCACCGAGACCGATTCCCCCTACATGACCCCCGAGCCCCTGCGCGGCACCTTGTGCGGGCCGGCCCACGTGGTGTGGACTGCCGACGTGCTCTGCGCGGTGCTCGGTGCTGATACGCCCGAGACCCGCGCGACCCTGCTTGCCCAACTGTACGCCAATGCCGAGGCGCTGCTCAACCGCGTCCCCACCCCCTGGCAGAAGGAGCCCTCCCATGCATAGAGTCATCCTGCACGGATCGTGCCGTGCCGACGGTCGCAGCGCGGCCCTCGCCGACGAGCTGTTCAACGCCTGCATCGAGGAGTGCCCCGACGACGGCGTGTCCATCGTGTCGGTGTCCTCCACGGACGTGGGGCCCTGCATCGGCTGCGACGAGTGCCGCGCCCTCTCGGAGGAGCCTATCCACGTGTTCCAGGAGGGCGACCCGCTCCTGCCCCAGGAGACGGTTGTGGAATCGGAGGCGCTCTTCCACCACTGCGTCATCGACGACGACATGGACGAGGTGCGCAAGCACCTGGATGCGGCCGACGAGCTCATCGTGGTGTGCCCGGTGTACTTCGCCGGCGCCCCGGCCCAGATGAAGGCCCTGCTCGATCGCTTGCAGCCCTACTACTTCACCGATCTGCGCACGCGGCCCAAGCGGCCGGCGGTGCTGCACGTGGTGGGCGCGGGAGGCGATCCCCACGGCTTCGAGCCGCTTATCGGCAGCCTGCGCTCGGCCCTGTCCGTGACGGGCTTCACCCTGGAGCTGGTGCTCGACTGGGTGGGCAAGATTCGCGCCGACGGCGAGATCACCGCCGAGGCCGAGGAGTACCCGCTGCCCCCGGTGGGCGGCTTCGGCGCGCTCGGGCTCGATGGGGAGGATTGCGGCGAGGCGATGGCGGATGGCGGGGAATCCCCGGCGTCTTTTGTAGGTTTTGCCGAGGAGGAATTCGCGGTGGCCTTCGAAACGGAAGACGACGATGGCGGCCGGGATGACGACTGGGGCGGCGGTCGAGGCGAGCGGGCCGGCTCCAGTTCCGGTTCTGGCTCCGGCCCTGATTGCCGCGGTCGCGCCAAGCTCTCGGTGAGCTCGCCGACGCCCGCGGTGAAGGACGAGGCCGCGAAGGGGTCGGGCGGCGCACGCGGTTCCCACGGGTCGCGCAAGTCCTCGGGCAAGGGGGGCGGTCCCGCCTACGGCAAGAAGAACGCCAAGAAGAAGGGCAACGGCCGTGGCGGCCGCCGCTAGCGGACGGGGCCGGGATGACCTCGCCGGTGACGGTGGGCGCCTCTCGCCCCTTTCCACCCCGAGTGCCACGCGGCTCGTGCTGGAGGCCCACGGCATCGGCACTAAGTACACTCTGGGCCAGAACTTCCTCGTGAACGACGACGTGTTGAAGAGGATCATCGCCCTAGCCGAGGTAGGGGAGCGCGACCGCATCCTGGAGGTGGGCCCCGGCATCGGCACCCTCACCATCGCGCTTCTGAAGCACGCTGCAAGTGTGG
Source organism: Adlercreutzia muris (assembly GCF_041223505.1). Classification (NCBI taxonomy): domain Bacteria; kingdom Bacillati; phylum Actinomycetota; class Coriobacteriia; order Eggerthellales; family Eggerthellaceae; genus Adlercreutzia; species Adlercreutzia muris. The sequence goes on along the minus strand of NZ_JBCLQK010000001.1, from coordinate 200,462 downwards.
TGGCCGTCGAGCGCGATCCCGACCTGCCCTCCGTGCTGGCCGACACCCTGTACCCCTGGCGCGAGCGGTTCGCCCTCATCGAGAAGGATGCCCTGAACTTGACCGCGGCGGACATCGGTGAGCCTCTCCCTAACAAGTTCGTGTCCAACCTGCCCTATGCCGTGGCGGCCACGGTGGTGCTCGACTACTTCCAGCAGTTCCCCTTCCTGGAATCGGCCACGGTCATGGTGCAGAAAGAGGTGGCCGATCGCATGGCTGCCGAGCGGGGGACCAAGAACTACGGGGCCTACACGGTGAAGCTCGGCCTGTACGCCGAGGTAGCGGGTCGCTTCGCCGTGGGTCCGGGCAATTTCTTCCCGCCGCCGCGCGTCGATTCCGCCGTTATCCGCCTGAACCGTCGGGTGCCTCGCATGGCCGACGGCGCCCCGGCTGCCCCCGAGGTCATAGCGGCCGCCTGCCTCATGGCCGATGCCGCCTTCGCGAACCGCCGCAAAACCCTGGCGAATTCCTGCAAGACCTACTTCGCGGGGCGCGGGGGCATTACCCTGACACCAATCGGCGACCTGGCGGAGGCAACCGACTCCGTGACGCTGGACGGTCCGGCGGTGGCCTCCCGGCTGCCGGCTCTCTTCGAGGCGGCTGCCATCGACTCGAGGCGCCGCGGTGAGACCCTCGACCAAGGGGAGTTCCTTGCTTTAGGGGCGGCCCTGCTGGCTCTGACGGGCGCGAGCGCCGGAGCGGCGGCCGAATAAGGTACAATAGCGGGTCTCATTGATCCTATGGCAGAGAGGGGCGAGCCCGATGGCCGCACAGCAGCGTAATAAGCATACGGGACGCGCGAAGCGTATCGTCGTGGCCGCGGTGGCCCTGGTGGCCCTCGTGGCCGTGGGCATCGCCCTGGCCTCGACGGCCGCTAACGCCGAGGATCCAGACTATTCCGGCCTGGCGGTAGAGACGGAGCCCACCCGACCCCAGGCCCCCGAGCCGAAAGAGGAGGAGCCGGCCGAAGAGGCTGCCCCGGTTCCGCAGGATCCTGCCGAGGAGCCGGCGCGGCCCGTGGCCTCCCCCTCTCAGAACGGAGCGCTTCATGTGGAGGGGTCCCAGCTCGTGGATGCCGCCGGCGATCCCGTGCAGCTGCGGGGCGTTTCCACCCATGGCCTGGCCTGGTACCCCCAGTACGTGAACGAGGAGCTCTTCAGCGAGCTGCGCGAGGACTGGGGCGCCAATGCCGTGCGTTTTGCCCTGTACTCCGACGAGGAGGGGGGCTACGCCACCGATGGCCGTCGCGTCGAGCTGAACGACCTGGTTCTGAAGGGTGTCGAGTACGCCACGGCTGCTGACATGTACGCCATTGTGGACTGGCACATCCTGTCGGACGGCAATCCGCGCACCCACGCTTGGGCCGCCGAGGAGTTCTTCAAGCTCGTGTCGGCCCGCTTGGCCGATCACGACAATGTGATCTACGAGATCTGCAACGAGCCCAACGGGAAGACCACCTGGGCGGATGTGAAGGCCTATGCGGCCGAAATCATTCCCGTCATCCGTGCCAACGATCCCGATGCCGTCATCGTCGTCGGTACGCCCACCTGGTCCCAGGACATCCAGGATGCAGCCGCCGACCCGCTCTCCGAGGACAACATCATGTACGCGCTCCACTTCTACGCGGCCACTCACCAGGACGACCTGCGCGACCGCCTCAAGACCGCCGTGGAGGGCGGCCTGCCGGTATTCGTCACCGAGTTCGGCATCTGCGAGGCTTCGGGTGCCGGCGAGATCGACTACGAGTCGGCCGATGAATGGCTCGCCCTCATGGATGAGCTCAACGTGAGCTACATCTGCTGGAGCCTGTCGAACAAGGAGGAAGCGTCGGCGCTGTTCAAGTCCGACGTATCGAAAACCTCCGGCTTCTCCCTGGACGATCTGAGCGAAGAGGGGCTCTGGCTCGTGGATGCCCTGCGCGGCCCCGGCTTCGATCGCAAGGAGGTGCAGCTGGCTCGCGCCGATAAGAAGCCGAACGCCACGGGCTCGGCCATGATGGCCTTCGCCGAGGATACCATCCAATGGCAGCTGAACGTGACCGAGACCTGGGAGGAGGGCGACCGCACCTTCTTCAAGTACGAGATGGCGGGCAGCAACTACAGCGCCGCTACGAAGAAGTGGTCGGTTACCATCCCCTTCAACGCCGACGTGACGCTAGAGGACAGCTGGAACTGCAAGGCGAGCGCCGCGGCCAACGAGCTGACCGTTTCCAACGACAGCCACAACGGGAAGGTGGGTGCCGGCGATTCGGTGTCCGATATCGGCTTCATCGTCAGCGGTCCCGCCAAACTGGCCGTCGTGGACCTGTAGCCATGGCGGTATCTCTCGGGGCCGCCCGCTCGGTGCTGGCCCGGCAGTTCGGCTATGCTGATTTCCGTCCGGGCCAGGAAGCCGTGGTGGCCGCCGTGCTCGCCGGCCGCGATGCCCTGGCGGTCATGCCCACGGGCGCGGGGAAGTCTGTCTGCTATCAGGTGCCGGCCGTGGTGCTCGACGGCCTGACCGTGGTGGTGAGCCCTCTCGTGTCGCTCATGGCCGATCAGGTGCGGGCCTTGAAGGAGGCCGGCATTCGCGGGGCCTATCTCAACTCCACGCTCACGCCGGCCCAGCAGGCCGAGGTGCTCGCCCGGGCTCGGGCCGGGGCCTATGATCTCATGTACGTGGCCCCTGAGCGCCTGGCCGATCCGCGCTTCGCCGCCTTCGCCGCCGAGGCCCCCATTCCCTTCGTGGCCGTGGACGAGGCCCATTGCGTGTCCCAGTGGGGCCAGGATTTCCGGCCGTCCTATCTGGCCATCGGCGAGTTCATCGCGGCCCTGCCCGTCCGGCCGGTCGTAGCGGCCCTCACGGCCACAGCCACCGAGCGGGTGCGGGCCGATATCGTGCGCCTGCTCGGCCTGCGCGATCCGGCCCTCACGGTGACCGGATTCGACCGTCCCAACCTGCGCTTTGCCGTGGAGCGCTGCGAGCCGAAGCGCAAGGACGCCCGTCTCGACGCCTTCATCGACGAGCGCCGGGCGGAAAGCGGCATCGTGTATTGCTCCAAGCGCGCCTGCGTGGAAGAGGTGTGCGCGCACCTGCGGGAGCGGGGCATTGCCGCCACGCGTTACCATGCGGGCCTCTCGCCCGAGGAGCGCCAGCGCAACCAGCGGGCCTTCGTGGCCGACGATGCGCCGGTCATGGTGGCCACCAACGCCTTCGGCATGGGCATCGACAAGTCCAACGTGAGCTACGTGGTGCACTACAACATGCCTGGGTCGGTGGAGGCCTACTACCAGGAGGCCGGCCGCGCCGGCCGCGACGGGGCGCCCGCCGAGTGCCTGCTGCTCTGGTGCGACGGCGATATTGCCACGGGCCGCTTCTTTATCGAACAGGAGTCGGCCAATGAAGCCCTTACGCCCGAGGAGTCCGAGGTAGTGCGGGCCGGGCGGCGCCGCATGCTGGAGGCCATGGTGGGCTATTGCTACACCACCGACTGCCTGCGCCGCTACCTGCTCCGCTATTTCGGGGAAGACGGGGAGGGCGGGGAAGGCGAGGAAGGGCTCGCGCTCGTCGACCACGCCGGCGGCGGGGCTGGCACGGCAATGGAAGCCGGTGCGGCTGCGGCCGCTGCGGGCGCCCCTGTGGCTGGGGGTGGTCCCGCGCTCGCGTCGCCCGACCCCCGTTGCTGTTCCAACTGCGCCGGCGAGATGGAGACTGTGGACGTGACGGCCGAGGCCCGGGCGGTTATGCGCTGCGTCCACGAGTTGCGCGGACGCTTCGGCAAGACCATGGTGGTGGACGTGCTGCGCGGGGCCGACACCGAGGCCATCCGCTCCCGGGGCCTGAACCGGGCGACCTCCTACGGCGGCTGCGACGCCAAGCGCTCCCTGCTCATGGAAGTGGTGGAGCTGCTGGCGGCCGGCGACTACCTCGCCATCACCGAGGGCACCTACCCGGTGGTGTGCGCCGGCGGTCGCTACCGCGAGGCGGCGCGGGACGATTTCTCCCTGAGCATGAAGCGCACGGCTTCCAAGGCGAAGCGGGGTGCGGCGGCGCGCGCGGCCGGCGGCACCGGTAGCGGCGCGACGCTGACCGCGTCCGACGAGGCCCTGTTCGAGCGCCTGCGCACCCTGCGCAAGCGCCTGGCCGACGAGGCGGAGGTGCCGCCCTATGTGGTGTTCCCCAACACCACGCTCGCCGCCATGGCCTCCGCCCGTCCCGCCACGGCCGCCGAGTTTTTGGCCGTTCCCGGCGTGGGCGAGAAGAAGCTCGCAACCTACGGCGAGCCCTTCCTCGCCGAGATCGCCGCCTTCCAGGAGAAGGGATAGGGGCAGCGCCTCTATGCTTCGTCGCCGCCCCCAGCCGGGCACGGCGTCCCTGCTGCCCCAGCCGGTCGCGGCGCCCCTGCGCTTCACGCTCTTCGGCGCGCCCCTTCCGCGTTACATCCTTGTTTCTGGGCGAATTGCGGGGCGCGGCGGTTCGGTTTCGCGGTAGCATAGGCACCGAGCAATTCCGATACCCGAGGAGGCCCTGTGACGAAAATCGCAATGACCACGCCGCTTGTGGAGATGGACGGCGACGAGATGACCCGCATCATCTGGCAGATGATCAAAGACGAGCTGATCTGCCCGTTCGTCGATCTCAAGACTGAGTACTACGATTTGGGCCTGGAGAACCGCAACGCTACCGACGATATGGTCACCTTCGAGTCCGCCGAGGCCACCAAGCGTTTGGGCGTGGCCGTGAAGTGCGCCACCATTACGCCGAACGCCGCTCGGGTGGAGGAGTACGACCTGAAGCAGATGTGGAAGAGCCCCAACGGCACCATCCGCGCGATGCTCGACGGCACGGTGTTCCGCACCCCCATCATTGTGAAAGGCATCGAGCCCTGCGTTCGCAACTGGACGCGCCCCATCACCATCGCCCGCCACGCCTATGGCGACGTGTACAAGAACGCCGAGATCCGCGTGCCCGGCCCCGGCAAGGTGGAGCTCGTCTACACGGGTGACGACGGCACGGAGATCCGCGAGCTGGTGCACGAGTACGACGGGGCCGGCGTGGCCCAGGGCATGCACAACCTGGACGCCTCCATCGCCAGCTTCGCCATGAGCTGCTTCGAGTTCGCCCTGGACACCAAGCAGGACCTGTGGTTCGCCACCAAGGACACCATCTCCAAGAAGTACGACCACCGCTTCAAGGACATCTTCCAGGAGATCTACGACGATAAGTACGCGGCCCGCTTCGAGGAGGCCGGCATCGAATACTTCTACACGCTCATCGACGACGCCGTGGCCCGGGTCATGAAGGCCGAGGGCGGCTTCATCTGGGCCTGCAAGAACTACGACGGCGACGTGATGAGCGACATGGTGTCGAGCGCCTTCGGGTCGCTGGCCATGATGACCTCGGTGCTCGTGAGCCCGGCGGGCGTCTACGAGTACGAGGCGGCTCACGGCACGGTGCAGCGTCACTACTACAAGCACCTGGAGGGCAAGGAGACGTCCACGAACTCCGTGGCCACCATCTTCGCCTGGTCCGGCGCCCTGCGCAAGCGCGGCGAGTTGGACGGGTTGGACGAGCTGGTTGCGTTCGCCGACCGTCTGGAAGCGGCTACCCTGGATACCATCGAGGCCGGCGAGATGACCGGCGACTTGACCCGCATCACCACGCTTGAGAATCCGACCACCCTTTCCACGGGCGAGTTCATCAAGGCCATCGCCCGCCGTTTGGCCGCTTAGGCGGTGCAGCGCGGGACTTCCTGGAGAGAAACGGGACGATCCCTCTGAGCGCGGCGTCTTTTTGGGTGCCAAAATCTGAGCCCGGTCGGGTGCAGGACTCTTTTCTGCATGAGATTTCGAGTTATGAGCGCCGTGAAGGGGTCTGTCGATTCTTCGAGATAACGTTGAATCTTTGCGACCTGGGATTTCGCTGAAGGCGGAATCTCAGGTCGTTCTTTTTGTGCTTCCAAGACGCTCATAACTCGAAATCTCATGCATTTTCGGGGCGGCTCGTCGACGCGGGGATGGCGTGGGGCCCATAGCTCCGGATTTCGCGCAAAAATAGGATGCTCCATCGTGGCGCGACCTTCGGGTACACGGCGGCTCTGACCCAGGCCGAGGACTTCCCGAGGCAGCCGTAAGGGTGCCAAAGGCGTTCTGTGGGCCCGGCGCTTGGCCGTCTGGCATCCTCGCGGAAAATCGGGGGCACCTTCTGGGGGCGCTCTTGCGCGGCGAGGGTGCCCCCGTTTGCGTGGGAATGCGGTTTCGGGCGGCGTTTGGCGCGAGCGGAGTGCAAAATACGACGTTCCGTCGGATGGTCGGACGGCCTTCCTACCGTAAGATAGGGAGGCCGTCTCTATGAGGGACGGCCTGCTGTTGTGTGACCTGCGGACCTTGCGTCCGCCCGAGGAAAGGGGAATGGAATGGGACGCATCGAGCTGTCCGTCTACACGCCTCATTACGTGCCGACCGGCACCGAAATTGCCGTTATCGAAACATCGAAGGGTACCGTGCGCGTCGAGTTGTTCGGGCGTGAGGTGCCCGTTACCGTGGGGAACTTCGTCGAGCTGGCCGCCAAGGACTTCTACGACAACCTGAAGTTCCACGCGAAGAAGCCCGGTTCGGTGGTGCTCGGCGGCTGCCCCACCACCCGTTCCATGGGCCCGGCCCAGGTGCTGGCCGCCGCCCAGGGGGTCATTCGCGGCATGCACCCCGGCACCGGGGATGCCCGCTACACCATCATCGACGAGTGGGAGGGCAACCCGAGAAACGTGCACCGGCTCGGGAGCCTGTGCATGGCCCACAAGTCGGCGCCGAACTCCGGCAGCTGCCAGTTCTACTTCTCGTTGGGCGAGCAGCCTGAGTTCGACGATCAGTACACCGTGTTCGGCCAGGTGACAGAAGGGCTCGAGGTGATCGAGAACTTGGCCATCGGCGACGCTATCAAGACCGTTGCCATCGAGGGGGCCGACGAGGAGGCCCTGGCTGCCGCCATCGCTCAGGAGACGCCGCGGCCGCCCACGCCCCAGGAGGCTCTGGCCGCCATCGAGGCCGAGCGTGCCGAACGGGCTGGCGCCAGGGCCGTCGCGGAAGCGGAAGCCGCAGAATAGGCTGCTTGCCGCGGAAATAACGGGACGTCTCGTAGGGAAGGGCATCTCACAGGGTAAGACGCGGCAGAGAGCGGAGCGTCCCGTAGGGAAGGGGACGTCCACGTCCCGTAGGGCCGCTCGGAGCAGAAAGAGCGGGGCATCCCGCCGGGCAAGGGCCGCGTCCCTGCCGCTCAACCGACCGGAACATTCCAGATTGCGGAGGCGGCGAGGGCGCGGCCCTTGGGTTTTGCCGGGTTGCCCTAGCCCTCGTGACTTTCCACGAGGTCGATGAGCTCCTGCTGCTTGTGCACATCGAGCTTGCGGTAGATGTTCTCGATGTGGGTACGGGCCGTGCCCTGGGCGATGTGCAGATCGCGGGCGATGATGGCCAGGGTGCGCCCGTAGGCCAGAAGCACGATGACCTCGCTCTCGCGCGGGGTGAGCCCGAAGTCGCGGGCCACGGCGGCGCAGTGGCGCTCGATGCGGCCCGGAGCCGTCGCGCCCTCTTCCGCCGCCGGCGCGGTCTCGCTGGCGGCCGCTTCGGCCCGAGCCGCCGCGCTCTCGGCCTTATCCCCATGGCCCTCGCGGCGGGACAGCTGGGCCACGGTGCCCTCGGGCAGTACGAGGAAGGCCACGATAACCAGACAGAGGATGGCGGCCATGGCCACGGCGTTGGCCTGGAGGTTCCCGCCGATAAGCAGGCTGTTCACCACGTGGCTCGCCGCATTGCCGAGGGCCATGCCGCAGAACATGAAGGCCACGCCCAGACCGAAGATGTACAGGGCGTTCTCGTTGCGCCGCCGAGCGGCATCTACGAAGAGCACCCAGGTGAGGATGTCGAAGAACTCGTAGCCCACGTTGATGATGAGCAGAGACATGGCCGCGTGGGTGTCGAACAGCAGGGCGATGGCCACGTAGCCCGCCACCATGATGGGCAGCGAGAGCCGGTAGATGAGCGTGGGGTTGAAGCGCTCCCGCACCTTCGCCACGATGGCGAAGAAGGCCACCCCCACCACCACGAGGGCGAAGATGGGGCTGCCGCCGAGGAAGGAGAGGGGGTCGTCGCCCTGGTTCATGGTATCGAACATGCGGCAGAGCAGCGAGAAGGCCATGATGGAGAACATGAGCTTGCCCACGCCCAAGGGCACGCGGCTGCCCGCCCGCAGCCCCAGGGATCGCACGACAGCCGGGGCCGTGGGCATCGGGGCGGCTGCCGGGGCCCGGCCGGTGGCGTCGCTGCTCTGCGAGGGGCGCCCCATGAGCTCGTGCCAGGGGTGTCCCGTGCGCCCGGCGTGGAAGGCCAGCAGGGCGAAGGAGAGCAGGGGCACCACGACGAACCCCATGAAGCTCGTCTGGCTCGAGGACAGCGCGGCCACCACGGCCGTGACGATGGCCGCCACCGGCGAGGCGAAGGCGGCGAACTGCACCGAGTGATGGGAGAAGCGGTCGCCCCAGAGCGCCTGGAGAGGCCCCGCGCCGATGCCGCCGGCCACAAAGCCGCACACCATGAGGGCCTCGCTGTTGGTGCGCACGGCCAGGGGGATGAGCACGCCGCTGGCCAGAAGGGCCACGGGCGTGATCTTGAAGAGCAGCCCGCGCGCGGCCGCGACGGCCGCCCCGCCCCGGCGGCACACGAGGGCCACGGCTACCGAGCACAGGGCCCCGGCGGTCAGATACACCCAGTGGGTGGGGGAGGCGGCCGGAAAGGCGAGGGGCGCTCCCAGGCAGAAGACGATCCAGGCGCGGCACAGGCCGAAGCCCAGCACGATGATGAGGAAGTCCAGAATGGCGGAATCGCCCACGGCGCCCAGACTGCCGCAGCCCGGCCGCTCCGGGGGCTCCGGCATCGCCGATGGGGGAGACGCGGCGGCATTCGCGGCTCCTGCGGTCTCGTCGGTTGCGGCTGCTGTGGTCTCGGTATGCTCACGCGCGTGTGTACATGCTGACACGGGCTCCCCTCCCAGGCTGTGTCGTCGTCGGCGGCGAATGGGTGCGGCCCATTCGCCTGTCTCTGCGCTTCCGATCATAGCCGAACAGGGGGTTTACGCCTATCGGATGCATAATCCTAGAAGCTCTGAACAGGGAAATCATCCCCGGCATCCGAAAAATTTTCCAAAAATCCGACGGATGCTCAGATGTACGGCGCTCCCGTTGTCCGTAACCTGTTGCCTCGCAAACGCGGAGAAGCGCCGCAAGGGGAGGGGCCCGCCGACCACGGCGGGCGGCTTTCGGGAAGGTTCTCGGGAGTGCCCTTGGGCATCCGCACAACCAGAGGAGGAAGGATCTTTCCATGAAGAAAGACGCGAATCTCGGCGTATCCCGCCGCTCGTTCCTGAAGGGCGCGGGCCTTGCCGCGGCCGCCATGGCGGGCACCGCGGCTCTGGCCGGCTGCTCTGCCGAGGGCGGTGCCGACAGCCTCGCCGACACCGGCGACTGGATGCCGGCCAACTGGGACTACGAGTGCGACCTGCTCGTCATCGGCTACGGCGGCGCGGGCATGTGGGCGTCGCTCATCGGCGCCGACGAGTGCGGCCAGCAGGTGCTCGTGCTGGAGAAGGCCCCCGAGCGCGGCGGCGGAAACAGCTCCATTAACAACGGCGAGTGGACCATTGTGGAGGAGGCCGACAAGCAGCGCTTCAAGGACTACATCCGCGCGTTCACCAAGGGCAAGACCCCGGACGCCATGATCGAGGCCTGGGTCGAGGAGTGCGCGCGCAACACCGAGTACGCCGACAAGTACGGCATGACCTACGAGGTGGTGGAGCAGGCCCTGGCCGGCGCCATCCCCGAGTACTTCTTCCTGGACGACAACGCCTACGAGGGCTCCTGCAAGCTGTCCTCCGTGGACGGCTTCGGCATGCTGTCCTTCCACGAGCTGGACGCCCAGCGCGAGGCCCTGGGCGTGGAGGTGCTGTTCGACTGCCATGACGAGCGCCTCATCCAGAACCCCGCCACCAAGGAGATCGTGGGCGCCTACACCATGATCGGCGACGAGGAGAAGACCGTGAAGGCGCGCAAGGGCGTCATCATGACCCTCGGCGGCTTCGAGTTCAACGAGGAGCTGAAGAACGAGTACCTCAAGTGCTCTCCCTTCAAGTTCGAGGGCTGGCGCTTCAACACCGGCGACGGCATCAAGATGGTGGAGGACGTGGGGGCGAAGCTGTGGCACATGGACATGGCCATCTCCATGTACTCCATGTGGACCCGCGATCCGGAGTACGACTTCTCCATCCTGTACTTCATGCCCGGCTTCAGCTACTTCAACGTGAACCGCCTGGGCCGCCGCTTCGTGAACGAGAACAACATGGGCTCCCCGCACAACGGCTGGCACACCCTGCTCTCCTTCGATGACGGCATCGCTGATTTCGACCGCATCCCGTCCTGGGGCATCTTCGACCAGACCTGCTTCGATGCCGGCAAGCTGTCCACGAGTCAGGGCGACTTCTTCGAGTGCGGCAACTTCGCGAGCGATCTGCCCGACTCCGTGCGCGACTGGGACGGCTGGAGCCAGGACAACAAGGCCGAGCTGGAGCGCGGCTGGATTCTGACTGGCGCCACCATCGAGGAGCTCGGCCAGAAGATCAAGGAGTTCGATCCGCTCATGGACATCGACACCCTGAAGGCCACCTTCGAGGAGTACCAGGGCTTTGCCGCCGCCGGCAAGGACGCTCGCTTCGATCGCGCTGCCGAGACCCTCGTGCCCCTGGACAACGGCCCCTACTACGCCGTGTCCATCTATCCCGGCTCCTGCTCCACCCTGGGCGGTCCCATGAAGAACGAGCATGCCCAGGTGCTCGACCCGGCCCAGAACCCCATTCCGCGCCTGTACGCGGCCGGCTGCTTCGGCAACTTCCAGAGCCACACCTACGGCATCACCGGCGGCAACAACGCCGAGAACCAGGTGTGGGGCCGCATCGCCGCCCGCCACGCCTCCGGTCTGGACGCCTGGGACGCCGAGTAGCGCGACCCTTCGGGCTCGCGGATTCGCGGGCCTGGCACGATAGATCGACGGCGGCCGCCCGACGCGACGAGGCCTCGGGCGGCCGCTCCCTGCGAGCGGCCGGGCGCCGCGAGCGAGATGAGAGGAGAATCCCATGGAATGTGATGTGAAGCGGGGCCATCGCCGTCTCGCTCTCGCGGCCGTGCTCGGCGCGATGCTCGCCGTGGCGGCGCTGACCGCCACGCTGATGGGCTGCGCCCCCGGCCAGCCCGCGGCCGACACCGGCTCGGGTGCGACTTCGGGGGCCGAGGCCCCGGCCGGGGAGGCCGGCGGCGGCGATGCCATGGCCGACCAGCCGGTGAACTGGACCCCCGAGTCCGACTGCGCGACCTGCCATACCGCCGAGGCGGAATCGGCCACCGATGCGGCCTGCCCCCAGGGCGTGGCCCACGAGGCCGAGGGCGTGACCTGCGTGACCTGCCACACCGACGAGGCGGTGCTCTCCGAGGCCCACGCCGACGCGACCATGGGCGACAAGCCGGCCACCAAGGCCACGGTCGTCACCGTGGACGAGGCCACCTGCATCGGCTGCCACGGCGACCTGTCGCAGGTGGCGGAGCTGACCGCCGACTCCACGGCGCTGACCGACGACAAGGGCACCACGGTGAACCCGCACGAGCGCCCCGCCGGCGCCAAACACGAGGAGAACCCGGCCACCTGCACCGACTGCCACAACAACCATTCGAAGGATCTGCCCAAGGACGCCATGAAGTACTGCGCCCAGTGCCACCACCGCGGCACCTTCGAATGCGGCACCTGCCACGAGCTGCGCGAGCGCTAGGCTGCCCGCTCAAAGGTCCTCACGCTGCTATCCGGCAATGCTCTTGTCGGACAGCGCCCCCCGCTCAGAGCCCATCCCGCGCCGGGGCGGCACCCTCCCGTTCGCCCCGGCATCCCTCCCCGGCCCGACCGCTCCCAGCCCGCGGTCGGGCTTTTTTCGGGCTGGGGGCGGTTGCCGTCCGAGGGGTTAGCGCGAAACGCCCCTGGTCGTGCCCCGCCGCACCCGCTACTTCGCCAAAGCCCGGGGAAGCACCGCGGGGTTCACGCAGGCCTCGGGGGCGCGGCCGAGCACCACGTCGATGGCGTTCTGCGTGCAGCGCTGCCGCAGCTCCACGGCCGATTCCTCCGACCAGTAGGCCGCGTGCGCGGTGAGCACGGTATGCGGCGCGCGCATGATGGCCGCGTCGGCGGGCACGGGCTCGGTCTCGAACACGTCGATGCCCGCGCCCCAGAGCCTTCCCGCCTCCAGGGCCGCCGCCACGGCGTCGGTGTCGATGACGGCGCCGCGGGAGGTGTTCACCACGATGGCGCCTGGGCCCAGCAGGGCGATGTTGTCGGCGTTCAGCAGGTGGCGGGTCTCGGGGGTGAGCGCCGTGTGGAAACTGACCACGTCGGCGGCGCGCAGGGCCTCGTCGAAGGCGAGGTAGGGAAAGCCCTCGGCGGTGAGGGTGCCCGGCTGGCCGTGGCGGTCCCATACGACGACGGAGAAGCCGAGGGCGGCCGCCTTGACGGCCGTGGCCCGTCCGATGTTGCCGTAGCCCACCACGGCGAAGGTGCGGCCGCGCACCTGGCCCAAGGGTCGGCGGCGCGCGAAGTCCCACACGCCGGCGCGCATGTCGGCGTCGATCTCGTTGATGCGCCGCAGGCATGCCAGCGCGAGCGCGATGGCATGGTCGCTCACCACTTCGGTGCCGTAGGCCGGTACGTTGCACACGGCGATGCCGCCGGCCGTGGCCGCCTCCACGTCGATGTTGTCCACGCCGGTGCCGGTCTTGCTGATGACCCGGGCGGCCGGCAGGGCGGCGATCACCTCGGCCGTGAAGTGGCCGTAGGAGGTGATGATCCCGTCGGCACCGGCCGCATGGGCGATGATCTCGTCGGCGGTGCAGTGGCGGCCGTGGCTGAAGCTCGTGAACTCAATGCCCGCCGCCTCCACCATGGCCCGCTCGAAGTCGCAGTCGTCGAAATCGAAGTCCACCATCGCAATGGTTGCCATGGCCCCTCCCTTCCGCAGGTTCGCTGATCCGTTGAGAACGCCATTGTAGCCTCCACGGGCCGTTCTGCCGACGCACCGGGCGCGGCAACCCTTATACTGACAAGCCCTGTCGCCCAACGGCTCGGCGGCTTTTCCGCCCGAGCGTGCGGGCCGGGGTGCACCTATCGGTAGATCGATCAGATGGGAGTTCCATAATGAAGAAACTTGAGGGGCGCGTGGCCATTGTGACCGGGGCCAGCTCGGGGGTGGGCCGGGGCCTGGCCAAGGTGCTCACCGAGAACGGCGCGAAGATCTGCGCCTGTGCCCGCCGTGTGGAGAAGCTCGAGGAGCTGAAGGCGGAAGTGGAGGCCTTCGGCGGGGAGGTGCTGCCCGTGGCCTGCGACGTGACCGACGTCGATCAGATCAGCAACGTGGTGGCCCAGTGCGTCGAGCGCTTCGGCGGCATAGACATCCTCATCAACTGCGCCCAGGGCGCCATGGAGTACCGCGAGATCAACGACGTTGACGAGGCCTATGCCCTGGAGGCTTTCGAGAGCGGCCCGCTCGCTTCCATGATGTTCATGAAGGCCTGTTTCCCCTACCTGAAGGAGAGCGGCCACGGTCGCGTCATCAACACCGCCTCGGCGGCCGGCTACGACGGCAACGCCGGCTTCGGCGCCTACGGCATGGCTAAGGAGGCCATCCGCGCCATCACCCGCACGGCGGCCAACGAGTGGGGCAAATACGGCATCACGGTGAACGTGTTTCTGCCCATCATCGCCACCGACTTCTTCCGCGAGACCCAGCCGGCAGCCCTGAAGAGCCTGGAGGCGAAGACGCCGCTCGGCTACATCGGCACCACCGAAGCGGACTGCGCTCCGCTCATCGTGTTGCTCGTCAGCGACGAGGGCGGCTATTTCACCGGCCAGTCCTACATGGTGGACGGCGGCATCCACAAGCATTCCTAAGACTTGCGCACCTCTTGGAGCCGCCTTCAAAAATGGGCCCCGCTAGGGGTTGCGGATATTCCCGCGGCCGAAAAAAGTTGCGGGGCTTGACAATCGTGGTATGATATGGGGCTGTACTTGTACCGTCAGCACACGTGAGGAAGTTAGTCAATGGATTTGGCCAAGCAGGCAAAGATCGTCGATGGCATTCATGATACCTTGAATGATTTCGTCGGTCAACGACTGAAAGTGCGCGCCAACATGGGCCGCTCGAAGATCGTGGAGAGCGAAGGCGTGCTCACCCAGGTTCACCCGCAGCTGTTCATCATGGAGGTGGACCGCAAGCGCGGCCGCACCGCCCGTCAGTCCTACCAGTACGTGGACGTGCTCACCGGCATGGTGGAGCTGTCCCAGAACGGCGAGCCCCTGTTCGCCCCCTTTGTGGACGAGTCCATGGAGCTGATCGACTACGTTATGGAAGAGCGCGTGGTCTCTTAAGGGCAGCGCTTGACAACCGCCGCCAAATCGGGCAAACTACTGCCTTGCGCGAAAGCGCACACCTTCGTGGGGATGTAGCTCAGCTGGGAGAGCATCACGTTCGCAACGTGGGGGTCGTGGGTTCGAATCCCATCATCTCCACCACGGAAATGTAACGGCCTCGGGAATATCCCGGGGCCGTTTTGCATGGATTGTGCCCGCATCTGTGCCCGCACGCTATCGACCTTGCCCGCGTTTATACAATGCGCGACCGTCCTGCATTCGCTCATTTTCGCGAACTGACGTATGATGTACTCAAATCTGCAGTTATCAGCGTCGGTATTATTTGCCGGTCAGTGTGTAGCACTTCTCATATAGCTCTGAACTGGCGTTTTGGTTTTGCGAGAAGAATGAGGCTCGACGCCGAGGCCTTCGAGACGCTGATAACTGCAGATTTGGATACAAAATCGGGCAGTTCATTCAAAAGAGGATTGCGGGGAAGTATCTGCATGCGAGGAATGCTCAGGATGGATGTGCTTTGGAGCGGACAGTCTCTCATGCAGGGCTGCGTGTTTGATGCGAGAGAAAGGGAACGCTCGGTGGAGTTACCAGCAGATAAGAATCTCCTGCGGCAGCACTTCAGGATGCTCCGGGCCAAGTTGTCGGAAGGGGAGCGTCGGGCGGCGGATGCGGCTATTGCGGGGAGCATGGCGGCGTTGCCCGAGTTTGCGGAAGCCGACGGGGTGTTCACGTACCTGAGCTTTGGGGCTGAGGTGGATACGCGGGAGCTTATCGAACGGGCGTGGAGCTTGGGGAAGACCGTGGCCCTGCCGCGGGTGGTGCCCGGTACGCGCCAGATGCGGTGGTACGCGGTGGATTCCCTGGACTGCCTTGAGCGCAGCTCCTTCGGCGTGGAAGAGCCGCCAGCTGACCCGGCCCGCGAGGTGACGCCGCGCGACTTCCACACCCCTGTTGCCCTCGTGCCCGGGCTCGCCTTCGACCGCGAGGGCTACCGCCTCGGCTACGGCGGCGGCTTCTACGACACCTTCCTGCCCACGTTCCCCGGCACCTCCATGGGCCTCTGCCGCGCCGCCCAGCTCGCCGACCACCTCCCGCACGAGGACTATGACATGCCAGTGGACGAAGTGGTGACTGAGCACGGTTTGCGGGCACTTTCAAAAATCTCAAGCTGATTTTCGCAAAAAAACGAGTTTGGTAGGGTTTGCGAAGCGTCGGCACCTTCCGAAACGGCAACCTGGGGGCAATAAGGGTCGGCAGACGAGCGTTTTCTCAAATCCCCACCCTACTAACTTGAGTTTTTGCCAAATTTCTCGGGATGATTTCCGTTTCCCCTCTGCGGGTATGCGGCGTAAGGTTGCGAACGGGGCCGGCTCCATGCTCTCCCTGCTTTGCGCAAGCCATCCCCGATGAAAAGCCCCGCCGGGGGAGGGGTCGGCGGGGCTGGGGGAATGGCGCGATGCGGGTGCCCGCGGGCGCAGTCGACCGCGGGTCGAGCGGTCTACTCGTTGGCGAGCGCGCTGCGGGCGGCGATGCGGCCGAAGGCCAGGCACTCGCCCAGGTTGCCGCCGCCCTGGTAATGGCCCGACCACACCGAGCCGAACTCGCCGGCGGAATAGAGGTGCGGAATGACGTTGCCCTCGATGTCGATGATCTCGCCCTTGGCGTTGCGCACGGGGCCGCCGTCGGTGTTCAGCATCTGCGGCCGCTGCATCATGATGTAGAACGGCGGGGTCTTCACCGGGGTCAGCGTGCTCGGCGGCCGGAAGAAGGAGAGGTCCTTGCCGTTCTCGCAGTAGCCGTTCCACACGGTCACGGTTTCGACGAACTCGTCGACGGGCAGGTTCGCCTGGGCTGCCAGATCCTCCAGCGTGTCGGCCTTGTAGCCGAAGCCCTCGGCGACCGGGTCGGTGCCTTGGAAGGCGTAGGCGCCGGCGTCCATGGCGGCCTGGTCGCAGACGAACCAGCTGATTTCGGGCATGGGCAAAAGGTGCCAGTTGCCGCCGAACTGCATGTGGCCGTGGCGCGAACCCACCGCGGCGTTCATGGGCACGCCCGCGTAGAACTGGTCCCAATCGAAGGTGCAGCAGGCGTCCCAATCCATGTAGAAGCGCCGTCCGTTGTCGCCTACGGTAATGCCGAGGTTCTTGAGCGGGCTGCCCGAGCCGTTGTACTTGCCCCATCCCGAATCGTCGAGCTTGCGGATGGTGTTCCAGAAGCCGGCGCCGGAATTCATGTGCCACTCGGCGACGTTCAGCAGGGCGCAGATGCGGTGGCCGTCGCCGGTGTTCTCTTGGGCGGCGATGGGAGTCACCGTGGGCTGGGAGAAATAGTTGGCCATCATATCGGGGTTGCTCTCGAAGCCGCCGCAGGTCATGATGACGCCCTTGTTCGCCTTTACGCGCACGTCGTTCTTGCCGTCGTTGTAGATGCCGCCGAGCACCGCTTTGGTGGTCGGATCTTGCACCAGGGCCACGAGCGGGCACTCGGTCTTCAGCGTGACGGAAGGCAGGCCGCCCACCACCTCGTTCATGAACTTGGTGACGTGGTCCCACTTGCTGTCCTCGGCGGTGAATGCGGCGTAGTCGATGGCCGCGGAATGCTCCAGCTCGGGGTATTCGGGGAAGCAGGCGTAGTCGGTGGTGCCGGGGACGATGGTCAGGTCGGTGTCGGCGGCGCCGAGCTCCTTGATCCAATCGAGATTGCGGGTCAGTTCGGTCGCGAAGGCGGCGAGCACGTCGTCGGGCGTGCCCGTGTCGCTGTGGCGCAGCTCCTTCAGATAGTCGAGGGCCGCTTGCTCGCGGTCGGCGCTCGTGTACATGAACCAGCCGCTGGAAAACGGGCTGTTGCCGTTGCCGAGGGGGCTTGTGCCCTTCTCGATGAGCAGGCACGAGGCATCGGGGCTCTCCTTGCCCACGGTGACGGCCGCGGCCACGCCGGCCAGGCCCGCGCCCACGACGAGCACGTCGGTTTCCTCGTCCCAGGCGAAGTCGCCGTCTGCGGCTGGTGCGCTCTCGGAGGCGCCGCCTTTCGAGCTGCAACCTGCCAGGCCCATGCCCGTCAGCCCCGCAACGAGAAGCGTCGTTCCCGCGGTCTTCACGAAGGACCGGCGGCTCTGTGCCATTGCCATGATAATCTCCCTTCCGATAGGTTCTCCTTCGCTGCATGGATGCGGAGAATTTGCTACCATGCAGTGGCTCGATCATGGAGGGAAAATGCTTCGGGCGAAACTCCCGTTTTAGGGTAATTTCGAGCATTGGCTCCATGGATGCTTTGCCCAAAAATTGGGCAAATATGAAGATGATCAGGCGATATGCGGCATTCGTCGCAGGATGGGGGAGGGGCGATGCGCGAAGGAACGAAAAAGCGGATCCCATCGCTTGACAGCGTGCGGCGGATGGCGGCGTGCTTCTTCAGCGTGCTCCTCACCGTTCCGTACTTGCAGCACAACCTCTACCACACGACGTTGTTCTCCGGATTCGGGGCGCAGCAGTTCGTCGTTTTCGCCCTTTTCTCCCTGATTTTTGCCGCTGGGCTGATTGGCTGCATCGTGGGCTGCGAACGCATTGGGCGAATTCTTCGCCCCCTCAGCGTTGCCGCCGCGGCGTCCGTCGTGGCAACAGGCGGTACGGTGATGCTTTGGTTTGCTCCCTCAGTGGGTTCCGATGCGGCGCTGATATGGGGTGCTTTGGGCGCCGGCTGTTACGCCCTCGGTCTGGTGGCCCTCGGAGCCCGGATGTTCCTCATGCTCGGCGTTCTTGCGCGACGGGAGGGCTTGAAGGCAGTTCTGGCACTCGTGGTTTTGGCGGCGCTCTGCGGCCATGTGGCATTCGCGTACTCGGCGCCTGCGCCCTTCTACGCGTTTATCGCCGTGGCCGGTCTCAGCTTGAGCGGCATCGCCCAGCTTTGCTTCGGGCTTTTGGCCGTCCCCGCGTCTGCCGCGGCGGACGGGGGAGAAGTTCCTTCCCCGTGCGACGCCGACCTCTATGGAAACGGGTGGCGCTTCTTCTACGTCATCTTTTTCGCGACGGTGCTCGTGCACGGTCTGCTCTATGTGGCCGATCCGGCGCTGGAATATTTGGGCGATGCGCCGCTGTCCCGCGGGGTGACGTTTTTGCTCCTGTTCGCGCTCAGCGTGCTCATGCTCGCGACGTCTTCGAAGGCATCGCGGTACCTGCGTGCGGTGTGCCTGTTCGGCAACGGGCTTTTCGCGGTGCTGTTCTTGGGGCTTGTGGCTGTGAGCTTCTCTTCGCTTACCCACGGCGATTTCTCCGCGGCCGCCGGCGTGGTGCTGGCGCTCATCCGCGTGTTCGATGTCCTTCTGCTCGTCGCCATGTTCGTGAGCGCGTTTTTGAAGGGGTCGAATCTGGTGCGCACGGCGGCCGTGTATCTGCTGGCGCTCTTCTGGCTGCCGACGACGTTCGCCTACGTGCTGCTTCCCCTCGCCACCGCCGGCCACGCCCTCGACGCCGGCCACGCCCTCGACGCCGGCACGCTGCTCGGCCCGGCGTCGCTGGTCATTGCCGCGGTACTGGCTCTGGCCATCGTCGCGTTTCTGACCCTTTTCATGGTGAAAGCGGCGCGGCCCTTGTCGGCTGCGCGTCCCGCTGCGGAAAAGGAGGGGCGCAGGGAAGCCTGCGATGCTCTCGCGGAACAACACGACCTCACTCGGCGCGAGGGGGAGATTCTCTACTATATATCCCTCGGCTACTCGAGCAAGGCCATTGCCGAGAAACTCTTCGTGGCGCCCGGCACCGTGCAGTCCCACACCAAGCGCATTTACGCGAAGCTGGGCGTGCATGCAAAACAAGAACTTATCGAGTTGGTGAATCGGGAGGAAGGGGACGGTTAGTGTCCTGCCTGCTCGAGCTGGGTCGTCGCAAGGGCTTCGTGCCGCCGTGGTTGATGGTTGTGGCGAGGGGGTGCTGCTTGACGAGGGCCATCATCACCACCGTGACGGCCACCATGGGCACGAACCACAAAAACAGGGGCACGAGCGCGTCGGAGTAGCCCTGGGCGATGACGGCCTGGGCGGAGGCGGGCAGCTTGTCCATGAGGGCCGGGGTGATGTGGGCCACGGAGATGTTGTCGGTGGCCGGCAGCGTGGCGGAAAGCGCGGCGGTCAGGCGCGAGGTGAACAGGGTGCCGATGAGCGACGCCCCCAGCACCGAGCCGATCTCGCTGAAGAAGTTGTAGGCCGCCGTGGCCGCGCCCACCATGGCGTGGGGGAACTCGTTTTGCACCACCAGGGTGAGGATCTGCATGCCGAAGCCGATGCCGAAGCCCAGGATGAACAGGAACACGAGCGGCAGCCAGAACGCCTCGTGCACCTGCAGGGTGGACATGAGGAAGAAGCCCACGGCGGCGATGGCGCTCGAGGCGACGAGCATCCACTTGTACTTCCCCGTGCGGGCCGCAATGAAGCCGCTGGCCGTGGACGTGATGAAGATGCCGATGCTCATGGGCACGCACATGAGGCCCGCGAGCTCGGGGCTCATCTCGTCGACGATTTGGAAGTAGGTGGGCAGGTAGGTGACCGTGCCCATGAACGCCACGTCGATGATGAGGCTCGTGACGGCGCAGAGCACGAAGTTGCGGTTGCGGAAGAGCGAGAGCGGCATGACCGGTTCGGTGGCCCGGCGCTCCACCAGCACGAAGGCCACGGCCGAGGCGACGCACAGGGCAAACAGCCCGATGATCTCCCAGCTGTCCCAGGCGTACAGGGCGCCGCCCCAGGCGCTGGCCAGCACGAGCGAGGTGACGGACAGGCCCAACAGCGCCGCGCCCGCGTAGTCGATGACGGCGCGTTTCTTCTGGGCGGTGCGTCGGGGGAGGAACGCGCCGAGGGCCGCCAGGGCGAGGCCCGCGAGCGGAATGGTGAACCAGAAGATCCACCGCCAGCCCGGCACCTGCACGAACCAGCCGCCGAGCACCGGGCCCAGCACGTTGGAGGTGGTGAAGACGGCGCCCATGATGCCCATGTAGGCGCCGAGTTTCCGCGGGGGCACCACATCCGAGATGATGGCGTAGGCCAGAATGCCCAGGCCGCCTCCGCCCAGGCCCGACAGGCAGCGGCCGCAGATAAGCATCTCCATGGACACGGCCAGGCCGCACACCGCCTTGCCCAGGGCGTACAGCGCCAGGGCCACCATGATGACGTGCTTGCGGTTGTACAGGTCGCTGATCTTGCCGTAGACGGGCATGACCACGGTGCTCACCAGGATGTAGGCGGTGGAAATCCACTGCATCATCTCCACGCCGCCCAAATCGCCCACGATGGTGGGCAGCGCCGTGGCGGCGATGGTCTCGGACAGCGAGTTCACGAACATCGCCAGCAGAAGCCCTGTGAATATGAATGCCAGCCGGCGGCCGTGCACGGCCCATCCGACGTGTGCTCGTCCGCATTCGCGCCCATGATGTCATTCCTCGCGTTCGATGTATACTCAGTCGAACTCCATTGTAGGAATGCTGGAGCGGCCACCCGGGAAAGGCCCCAACTTGAAACGCCCCCGATGCCAACCTGCCTTTTCGGCAGCTTTTCAGCTGTGGTATACGTTATCAACGTATAGTCGTGTGCGCTGTACGGCAATGTGCCTGCGAACCTGCGAAGCGCTCAGATTCTGTGCGATCACATGGAGGGCGAGGAGGCACAACTCATCATGTTCGGCTACGCCACCGAGGCCCGCGGGATCGAACGGGCCCTCCGCGAAGTGGACGACTACCTGGTCCTCGTGGCGGAAAGGGAAACAGAGCAGATCGAGGCATCTGAAAGCCCGATGGCGGGAGGTTCCGAAGAATAGACGAGGCAAGATGCTCCTTGCTGCGGTCGGGAAAGGTTCTTGTTGGCGCCCGATGGACGGCCTTTCCAGAGAAATGCCTGATCGTTGATGCCCTCGGGTGAAATGCCCGATATTCTGTCCAATGAGATGTTCCCTCCTTCTGCCCGATACGCGCGGGCTTGGAATCGTGAATAGTGGGGGTGCGGAGTCAAGGGGCTCCACGGAGACTATCGGTTCCATTACGAAGAAGGGGATGGACATGAAGCAAGAACTGCAGAACGTCTCTCGGCGCGAATTTCTCAAGCGCTCGGCCGTGGTCGGCGCCGGCGCCGTCGCTGCGGCGGGGATGCTGAGCGCATGCTCGACGGAGCAGAACGAGGACGTGAAGGTCGCCTCCACGGGAAGCGACATCAATTGGGACCACGAGGTTGACATCGTGATCGTGGGCTATGGCGGAGCCGGCGTGACCGCCGCCATTTCGGCCCAGCAGGCCGGCGCGAGCTTCCTCGTGCTGGAGAAGGACACCGAGGCCCGCGGCGGCAATACCGGCTGCACCGGCGGTTGGACCATCGGCAAGGACGTCGAGTCTGGCTTCAACTACTTCAAGTCGCTCTGCCGCGGCGTGACGCCCGACGAGGTGCTCCGCGCCCACGTGGAGGCCTTCCACAAGTTCCCGGATTTCGCCCGCAGCATCGGCATCGAGCCCGACTACAAGAAGTACAACTTCGTGTACCCCTCCGTACCCGGCGCCACCGAGTTCGGCGACGGCACCAAGGACAGCAAGGCGTCGTTCCGCTGCGCGAAGCCCGGCGAGAACACGAACACCACCTGGCAGCGTTTTGCCGACGCGGCCCGCGACATGGGCATCAGCGTGGAGGACGGCAACGTGCTCGTCGCCACGCCGGCCACGCGCCTCATCCAGGATCCGAATACCAAGGAGGTCATCGGCGTCACGGCCATGACGGGCGTCCAGTTCGACATTCCGAGCTACACCTGGTCGGGAGGCACCGAGATCAACATCAAGGCCAACCGCGCCGTCATCCTGTGCTGCGGCGGCTACGAGAACAGCCCGGAGATCCGCGACAACTTCGGTGCGCATCCCCATGGTGCCTACGTGACCTTCTACGGCACGCCCTTCAACCAGGGCGACGGCATCCGCATGGCGTCGGACGTGGGCGCGAAGCTGTGGCACATGAACAAGAAGGAAGTCCATGCCCTGGCGAACGTGCCGGCCACCCAGGCCACCGGCATCGGCATCGTGGTGGACGCCTACGAGGCCAAGGGCCACGACGACGCGCCGGCCACGAAGTCCTCCTTCTTCATCAACCGCTTCGGCAAGCGCTTCCAGAACGAGAGCTTCTACCACGGGCACACCGACCGTACCCAGGCCTGGGACCGCTTCGTGCACGTGCACGGCAAGGACGATGCGGGCATCGAGTTCGCCGACGAGGTGGGTCCGGAGTTCGCCGACTACATCAACCTGCCGTTCTACTGGATCTTCGACCAGGCCATGTTCGATGCCGGTCCGCTGATCTCCGACCATGAGGAGAACTACCGCTTCGCGCTCCAGCACGGGCTGTTCACGGCCATCGACAACCAGGAGTGGGTGGACAACGGCTGGGTCATGAAGGCCGACACCATCGAGGAGCTGGCCGCCCAGATCGTCGCCAAGGACTACTGGGGCCAGACGGTGGGCGTCGATGCGCAGGCCCTGGCCGAGACGCTGGCCAAGTTCAACGAGTACGCGGCCGCCGGCGAGGATCCGGAGTTCGGACGCCCCGCCGAGACCATGCAGCCGCTGGCGGGCCCCTTCTACGCCATGGAGTTGTGCGAGTGCCAGACCAACACCGACGGCGGTCCGGAGCGCAACGAGTTCTGCCAGACCATGAACCACTACGGCGAGCCCATTCCGCGCCTGTACAACTGCGGCGAGTGCGGCTCCATCTGGGGTGCCATGTACAACGGCGGCGGAAACATCCCCGAGACCTACTCCACGGGCATCATGGCCGTCGAGCATGCCATGACCCTGGAGCCCCTGAGCTAGCTTTTCCCCGACGGCCGACCGCATGGGGAGCCGCCCCTCCCTCCCGCTCCCCATGCGGCCCCTGCCGCGGTTCCTGCCGTGATGTGATTACTGGAGGTAAGATGATGGGCAAGAAACGTCTCCTGCTGGCGGCGATCTCGCTGTGCGCCGTGGCGGCCTTGGCGGCCTGCTCGCCGCAACAGGCGCCTACGGGCGGCGAGTCCGACGATGGGGGCGCACCCGCGGTCGAGGCGGTCGCGTGGTCGGCCGACTCCGACTGCGCCTCGTGCCATGCCGAGGAGAGCGCTGCAGCCGCCGATGCGGCAACGGGATCCGGATTCCATGCGGGCCAGGGCGTGACGTGCGCCACCTGCCATGCCGACGAGGCCATGGGCGAGGTGCACGCCGATTACGCGACGGCGCGGCCGCCCTCCGAGCTGCGGAAGACCGAGGTGCAGCCCGAGACGTGTCTGACCAGCGGCTGTCACGACCAGGCGCAGCTCAAGGAGAAGACGGCCGCCGCGACGGTGCTGACGGACAACAACGGCATGACGGTGAACCCCCCACGATCTGCCCGTCAACGAGGATCACGCATCGGTGACCTGCGTCATGTGCCACGAGATGCACGGAAGCGACCCGGTGGAGGAGGTGGCGCCCCAGAAGTGCCTTGGATGCCACCACAAGGGCACCTACGAGTGCGGCTCGTGCCACGGAGACGAATAGCAAGTCGGGCCGCGTGCCGGGAGAGGCGTGCGGCCCGGCCCTGTACCATGACAATGAACGGAACATGAAAGGAGGGGCGTATGAACGCACTTCCCAAAACCTTGGCGGCCCTGGTCCTGATGGCGGCGCTGTGCGGGCTGGCGGCCTGCGCGAACGACGACGGGGCCGCCTCGCAGCCGGCGCCCGAGTCGGCCGCCGAAGAGACCGTGGCTTCTGCGGAAGCCTCCGAAGCGGAGGCCCCCGAGGTGGAAGCGCCGGCGGCGCCCGAGGTGTACGCCCTCGCGATCGACCCCGCCCAAGCGCCGGCCCAACGACGCGATTCCCACAGCGATTGGCTGACCATCGACGAGGAGATCTGCGCGGCCGTGGCCAACGATCAGGATTTCCGCATCGAGTACACGTACTTCAACGAGGATCCCGACGACGCACTCGCTGCGGCCGAGTCGGGGGAGGTCGCCGGCGTCGTCGGGGGTGTGGCCATCACCGATGACGCGAAGACGGCATTTGATTTCTCCGACCCGTACTTCGAGGACGCCGACGGCGTGGCCTACGGGCTCGCCGTGCCCAAGGGCCAAAGCGCCGAGCTTCTCGAGGCGTTCAACGCGGGGCTGGCCGACATCAAAGCGAACGGAAAGTACGAGGAGATCATGGGCAAGTACTAGGAGCGGAGCGTGCGGGGAAGCCGGCTGGCTGACCGGCGCCTTCGCAGGCTGGATAGACGGTAAAGGATGGCGAACGGCTCGAAGGGGCCGTTCGTCTATCGGCGTTGGTCCCGCATGGGCCAGACGTCGGAAGGTTCGGGAGGGGAGGCGCATCCTATGAGGAAGAGGGAGGCGAGCCGGGCAGACATGGCGAAGGCGGGGGAGGGGACGGCACGGGAGAGCCGCCGTCAGCGTATCCTCGACGAGCGGAATCGCCGGGTGCGCATTCCGACGCTCGGAGCGGCCATCGACGAGTCGGTCGGCACGGCCATTCTCATGGTGGTTGCGTTGGTCGTGATCGGCGTGTGGGTCAATTTGGTTGGGCACAGCCCGATCTTCCTCGATTCGATCATCGATTCCAGCTACTACGACATGGGGCGCAACGTGTACCTGCTCGGGCGCGTGTGCGTCGCGCTGGCCATGGTGGCCCTCTATCGGGTGCTGGGGCGGTATCTCGCCGAGGCGTGCGCCTTGGCGTGCTGCGTGCTGTGCGTCGTCACCTGTCTGCACGGCTTCGGCGCCCATCAGACCCTGATCGACTCCGTTCCCGTGGAGCTGCTGTGCCAGTTCCTGATGGGCATGTGCTATCCGCTTATCGTGGCCACGTTCCATATCACCATTGCCACCAAGCTGCGCATCGAGGCCGCTGTGGCGGTCATAGCCGTCGCCCAGGCCGTCGAGCAGGTCGCCTCGAACAGCCTCAACGCCCTGTTCACCTCGGGCTCCGCCGTCATTCTGTGCATCGCGTTCCCCTTGGTGGCCTGCGCCGCCTTCCTGCGAGTGAACAGGCGCCCGGACGCGGCTCATCCGGAAAGGGCGACGGGCCGCATCGTGGGCTGTGCCGTGGCCCTCATTCTGGCCTCGCAGATGGCCCTCGCCATGGCATCCGCTGTGAGCACCGTGGGATTCTGGAGCAACGTGCGCCCGGATTACTACACCGAGGACAGCGTCCAGGCCCTCGCCCAGACGGTTATCGCCGCGATGCTGGTGCTGGCGCTCAGCTATCTGACGCTGTACCGCCGCATGCGCGATGCGCTCTCCGTTCGCTACCAGTTGCCGTTCCTCGTGGTCATCGCGGCTTTCTTCTGCGCGAGCGTTCCGTCGTTCTTCGGAGAGAGCATGGTCGCCCTCGATACGGTGACCCTTGCCATCGAGTTCTTCGCCCACGTGTTCGCCTGGACGGTCATCGTGTCCGCCATCCAGCGGTTGGACGTGCCGCCGCTGATGCTGGTCGGCGCGGCGAATCTCTTCCACGCGGGAATTCGCTTCGCCGCGGAGTCGCTCGAAGGCATCTCGGCCGCCTCGGCGAGCGCGACCATCGCCATCATGTGCTACGGACTGATTGTCGTGGCGGCATTGAGCGCTCCCGTCATCGGCGGAGCCTACGGCAGCGGCGAAGTGGCGCCGCCGGCCGCCGAGGCCGGCGACATGCTCGGCGAGCTGCAGCGGCGGTGCGAGGCCCTCGGCGCGCATTACGGCCTGACGGCCCGAGAGGTCGACGTGTTCGTGCTGATGGCGCAGGGGCGCACCCAGACGCGCATCGAGGAGGAACTGACGCTGTCGAAATCCACGGTAAAGACCCACATAGGCAACATTTTCTTGAAACTCGGCGTCCATTCCAAGCAGGAACTCATCGACCTGGTGTTCCGCACGCCCGAGGACGACACCGCAGCCCCGTGATCGTGGCCGGCCGCCCTGGCATCGAGCCGTCTCCGCGGGAGGGTCCTCGGCCATGCCGGCCGCCCTGGCCTATGCGGGGCTTTCGCCGTCGTTGAGCGGCTTCTTCAAGTGGTAGTTGATGGTGTTGGTGCCCACGTCGTAGAGGATGCCCATCATCTTCTGGGTGAGCCAGACGTTCTCGTCGGCGTAGACGGCATTCACCTCGCTCTCGCCCGTGGCGGTGATGAACGTGAGGTACTCGGCGACACTCGATCGAACGATGAGCTCATCGGCCACGGCGATCCTTTCTCCGGCAGGGGTGATCACCATGCCATATCGGGCGGTTGGCGAACCGAGAAAGGTGCTCTGTCGCGAGGGGGTGAGGCGGCTGCCCCGAGCGTGGTCGGCCATCCTCGCCTTCTGTCCGAATCAGGCCCTTGTGGGGGCTTCGACGCTGGAACGAATGTCCTCTTGAGGGTGCCTCGGCTAAAGAAATTTCCCTTATTTTTTCCTCTATTCCCTTATTTTTTCCTCTATTCTGCTAGGAAACGAGCGAAAGGGGCGTTATGGAGCGCGAGGTATTCGAGGCCATTCTTCGCCAAGGGGAATCTACGACGGTGGAATTCAAACGCTGCGGGACCAACCCTGGCCCCGATGCGCTCGAGACCATCTGCTCCTTTGCGAACCGGAATGGAGGGAGCCTCTTCCTCGGCGTGACCGACAACGGGGAAGTGACGGGGGTTCCGTCGGCAAACTTGCTCGAGATACAGCGCAACCTGATCAACTGCACCTACAATCCCAACCTTTTCAACATGCCGCCGAGCCTGGAATTCGAGTCCATCGAATACGATGACCGCTCGGTACTTCGAGTGTGGGTGCCGCCGACTCAGGGAGTTTTCCGGTTCAAGGGACGGGTGTACGATCGCGTGGCCGATGCCGACGTGGTCTTGAAAACGGATTCCCAGATATCCTCTCTCTACTTGCGGAAGTACACCGTTTTCACCGAGCAGCACATCTTTCCCCATTTGCGTATGGAGGATCTGGAACTCCCCCTCATCGAAGAGTGCCGTAAGCGTGCGGTTCTTCGCCGACCGGGACACCCGTGGGGACAGATGGACGATTTCGAGTTGCTGAGAAGTGCCCAGCTCTATATGAGGGATATCGAGACGGGTGCCGAGGGATTTAATCGCGCTGCCGCGCTGCTGCTTGGCAAGCCGGAGGCCGTGTTGGCGGCGTGCCCCGCCTATAAGACCGACGCCGTGTTCCGCAAGGACGATCCCGACCGCTACGACGATCGCGCGACCGTGCGGGACAATCTCATAATCGCCTATGATCGGCTGAGGGAATTCTGCGCAAAGCACCTTCCCGATCCGTTTTATTTGGAGGGAGATGTGCGCATCAGCGTGCGCGATATTGTCGTGCGCGAGGTGGTGTCCAACACGCTCATCCATCGCGAGTTCACGAGCCCCTTTCCCGCGAAGCTCGTCATCGACGACGCGGGCTTGCGCACAGAGAACGCGAGCCGCGCCATTTTTGAGGGGCGTCTGACGCTGGCCGACTTCAACCCCATGCCGAAGAACCCGATCATCGCCAATTTCTTCACCCAGATTGGCTATGCCGAGGAGCTGGGCAGCGGGCTGCGCAACTTGGAGAAGTACTCCAAGCCGTTCCTCGGTGCCGATCCTGCGCTCCGGGAGGGCGATGTGTTCGTGACTCAGATTCCTCGGGAGATCGAGCTGGTTCCCGGGTCGCACCCGGCGGAATCGATGAAGGAGACAACGCGCCTGGCCATTCTCGCTCTTCTGGAAGAGAGAGGGTCGCTGTCGGCCTCGGAAGCAGCCGGCGAAGCGAGGGTTACGGCGAAGACCGCTGCGAAGTACCTGAAGGGCTTGGTGGCTGAGGGTTTGGCCGAGCCCGATGGCAACGCGAGAACGCGACGGTATTATCGAACGGGAATGATGCGTTGATGGGCCACCCCTACCCGAACCACGCCCGGGCCAGGGCTTCTATGCCGGGGCGGATGTCTTCCTCGCGGATGGAGCTGAAGCCGACGAGCACGATGCCGCCGGGGCGGTGGGCGGGGTCGGCCCAGTACTTCTTCGTGGGGTACACGGCCACGTCGGCCGCCGCGGCCGCGGCGATGAGCTCGTCCTGGCCCCGGCCGTCGCGCACCCGCACCAAGAGGTGCAGGCCGGTGCCGCACTCCAGCACTTCCACGCGCTCGCCCATGCACTCACGCAGCGCAGCGGTGAGGGCGTCGTACTTGCGGCGGTTCTTCGCCTGCACCCGGCGCAGGTGCCTGTCCCACGAGCCGTCGGTCATGAAGCGGGCCAGCACCTTCTGGTTCAGCCACGGCACCGGCGAGTAGGAGTTGGCGAACAGCTCGCGCCAGCGGGCCAGCAAGGGCTCCGGCAGCACCAGGTAGTTCATGCGCAAGGCCGGCGAGAGCGACTTCGAGAACGTGCCCATGTAGATGACGCGCCCGCGGGTGTCCATGGAGGCCAGCGGCGGCAGCGACCGTTCCCGGTAGCGGAAGTCGCGGCAGTAGTCGTCTTCCAGGATGTAGGCGTCGGTGCGCTCGGCCCAATCGAGCACCCGCTCGCGTATGTCCGTGGGCATGATGCGGCAGGTGGGAAACTGGCTCGACGGCGTCAGGTACACGAGTCGCGCCCCCGAGGCCTCCAGATCTTCCAGGAACGCGTCGTAGCCCTCCGTCACCCGGCACGGCGCGATGGCGAAGCGGGCCCGCTCGATGACCGAGCGCACCCCGTCGTAGCCCGGGTCCTCCATGGCCACGGTGTCCGCGGCGCCGTCGAACAGGGCCAGCAGGTTCTGCACGCTCGTCTGGGTGCCGCCCTGGACGATGACCTGGCTCGGGGTGCAGTCGATGTCGCGTTGGGTGGCGATGCGCCAGGCGATGGCCACGCGCAGGGCCTCCTCGCCGAAGGGGTCGTTGTAGGCGTCGCAGCCGGCGCTTTCCACCGACAGCAGCACGTCGTCGGTGATGGTGCGCCAGGCGAGTGCCGGGAAGGTGCCCGGCTCCAAATCGCCGTAGGTGAAGTCGTAGCGGGTCCGCCGCGCCGGCGACCCCAGCAGCACGGCGCAGGCGGGGGAGGCGGCCGTGGGCTGCAGGTAGGCCACGTTCTGCACCACGTACCCGCTGCCCGGCCGGCTTTCCACGTAGCCCTCCTGGGTGAGCAGGTGGTAGGCCTGCTCCACGGTGTTGCGGGCGCAGCCGAGATCGCCGGCGAGCCCCCGGATGGAGGGGAGCTTCGCCCCTGCGGGCCGCGTGCCGTCCTCGATATCGGCCCGCAGCTGATCGAAGAGCTGCTGGTAGAAGGGGATGTCGCTGTGCTCGTCCAGGTGCATGGGGCTCCTTTGGGGCTCTTCCGGGGTCGGGAGCGCGGGGTACTCTGATTCGCTCAGACAGTCCTCGCTTTGGAGAACAGGACGTTTAGTCCTGTTCTCGTCGCTGTGGAACTCGCTCGGTCAGAGCACCCCGCGCTCCCTCTACGCTCAACCTTGGTCGAAGGGGAGCGCATTGTTTCCTGACTCAGAAGCTTAGCAAATGTGGACGGTTGGTGGAGGCGTCCCCTGGGAAGTTTTTCAACCGTCCCCATGAATTAGCGGGGAACTGTCCCTTCGCGGGCGGGCCGTCCCCATCGTAGACTGTGCGCCGAACTTCGGTGCGGGCCGCAGTTGCGCCCCCGCGCCGCCCGTCATCGCGCAAGGGGAAGGGAGAGGATCCGCCATGCGTCTTTCGGCCGTTGCCGCCCTCGCGGCGGCCGGCGTGTTCGTCGCCGGCACCGCCTACGCTGCCGCGCCGTCGCCGCTGCCGCTGCTGCGGCCGCCCGGCGCCGGCGAGCCGGCCCGCTTCGCGGCCCGCTGCGTGCGGTGCGGGCGCTGCCTGGAGGCCTGCCCCTACCAGGCCATCCACGCCGCTCCGCTGAATGCTGGCCGGGAGGCTTCCACGCCGTTTCTGAACGCCCGGGCCCAGGCCTGTCGCCTCTGCCGGGACTTCCCCTGCGCCGCGGCGTGCCCCACGGGAGCTCTGGAGATGCCAGCCGAGCGCAAGGCCGCCGCCATGGGGGTGGCCGTTATCAACGAGGACACCTGCCTGTCGTTCCAGGGCATGCGTTGCGAGGTGTGCTACCGGGCCTGCCCGCTCATCGACGAGGCCATCCGCATCGACTACCGCCCCCGCGAGGGGGATGCCATTCACGCGGTGTTCGCGCCCCAGGTGATCGACGAGGATTGCGCCGGTTGCGGCCTGTGCGAGCAGCGCTGCCCGGTGAGCGACCCGGCGCCGGCCATTGTGGTGGTGCCCACGGGCGCCGACGAGGCGGCCTACACGGCCCGGCGCAACGGCGAGGCGTGACGACCGGCGCCACAGCAGCGCGTGACGACCGGTGCCGCGATGCCGGCCGACGCGGTCGGCGGCGCGGGCGGCGTATTTCAGGAACTCGGGGCCGGGTGCGGCCCCCGAACCATAAGGGAGGAACTATGGAACTGACTCGACGGAACTTCGTGAAGACCACGGCCGTGGTCCTGGCCTCGGCGGCCGCCGCCGGCACCATGGGCGGCTGCTCCTCGTCGCTGGCCGGCACCGGCGACGACGCCGCGGCGACGGGCGGCGACACCACCAAGACCGTGGGCGTCTGCCGCTTCTGCGGCTGCGGCTGCGGCGTCATCGTGGAGGCCAAGGACGGCAAGGTGATCTCGGTCACGGGCGACCCGGAGAATGGCTCGAGCCGCGGGCTCAACTGCGTGAAGGGCTACTATTTGGCCGGCGCCCTCTACGGCGAGGACCGCCTGACCCGCCCGCTCATCCGCGACGACAAGGCCACCAAGGGCACGCCGGACGGTTTGCGTGAGGCCACCTGGGACGAGGCGCTCGATCTGGTGGCCGGCAAGCTCCGCGACACGTGGAAGGCCGACAAGAGCCGGCTCGCCTTCTGGGGCAGCGGCCAGCAGCCCATCGTGGAGGGCTACTGCCAGGCGAAGTTCTGGAAGGCGGGCCTGCTCTCCAACAACATCGACCCCAACGCGCGCCTCTGCATGGCCAGCGCCGTGGTGGGCTTCATGAACGTGTTCCAGACCGACGAGCCGGCCGGCTGCTACGCCGACATCGACGAGACCGACACCTTCGTCACCTGGGGCGCCAACATGGCCGAGGCCCATCCCATGCTGTACTCGCGGCTGACGGCCCGCAAGCTGGCCGACGCCAACGTGCGCCACTACGACGTGACCACCATGACCACGCGCACCTCCGCCTCGGCCGACAAGGTGCTCACCTTCCGCCCCGGCTCCGACATCGCCATCGCCAACGCCATCGCGAACTACCTCATCGTGAACGACAAGTACGACCACGCCTTCGTGGCCGACCACGTGCAGTTCAAGCAGGGCACCGAGAACCTCGGCAACGCCACCGACGACGGCTACGACAAGTCCGACATCGGCCAGGCTGTGGACAACGTGGAGCCCATCACCTTCGAGGCCTTCGCCGCACGGCTCGCCCCCTACACGCTCGAGTACGCTTCCGAGCTCTCCGGCGTGCCCGCCGAGGACATCCAGGAGCTGGCCGAGGTGTTCGCCGACAAGAGCCGCAAGGTGCTCTCCCTGTGGACCATGGGCGTGAACCAGCACAACCGCGGCACCTGGATGAACCACTGCATCTACAACATCCACCTGCTCACGGGCCGCTACGCGCTGCCCGGCGACGGCGCCTTCTCGCTGACGGGCCAGCCTACGGCCTGCGGCACGGCCCGCGAGGTGGGCACCTTCTCCCACCGCCTGCCGGCCGACCTGGTGGTGAAGAACCCGGATCACCGCCGCTACACCGAGGCCATCTGGGACTTGCCCAACGGCTACCTCGACGCCATCGAGACGCCGGGCTACCACACGGTGAAGATGTTCCGCGAACTTTCCAAGGGCGGCATCGACTTCCTCTGGAGCGCCCACAACAACTGGGCCGTGTCCATGCCGAACCTCACCCGGTTCCTCGGCAAAGGCGAGATGAAGGGCATCAACGACGCCTTCATCTGCGTGGCCGAGGTGTACCCGACCCTGTCCTGCCAGTACGCCGACGTGGTGCTGCCCGCGGCCATGTGGGTGGAGCGCGAGGGCGCCTTCGGCAACGGCGAGCGCCGCACGGCCGTGTTCGAGAAGGCCGTGGACGCCCCCGGCGAGGCGAAGTGGGACCTGTGGATGCTCATGGAGATCGCCAAGCGCGTGCTGGCCGGCGAGCAGATCGGCGGGGAGGACGCCTTCGACCACCTGTTCGGCGCGTGGTACGACGCCGACGCGGCCGCCTTCAAGGGCACCGACCGCGAGGTGTGCGCGAGCATCTGGGAGGAGTACCGCACCTTCTCCAACCCCGACCTGAACCCCGACGCCGCGGCCATCAACACCGAGGCCAAGCTGAAGATGGAGGCCAAGCAGCTGGCCCCCTACGAGGAGTACATCCACAACCACGGCCTCACCTGGCCCGTGCGCGAGGTGGACGGCCAGTGGAAGCCCACGCTGTGGCGCTTCTGCGACGGCCCCCAGGAGGACGGCTTCGACCAGTTCGGCGTCGAGCAGTACGGCGAGCACGACAAGGCCGGCGGCGTGAGCTTCTACAAGTCCGCCGATAAGAAGCCCTCGGTGGTATTCCGCCCCTGGGAGCCGCCGGCGGAGGAGCCGACCGATGAGTACCCGTTCTGGTTCTGCACCGGGCGCTTGCTGGAGCACTGGCACACCGGATCGATGACCCGGCGCGTGCCCGAGTTGAACCGGGCCCTGCCCGAGGCGCTGCTGGACATGAACCCCGCCGACTGCGAGCGCTTGGGCGTGACCGACGGCGACCGCGTGCGCGTGACCTCGCGCTTCGGCACCTGCGACATCACGGTGTCCACGGCCGGCCGCACCCGTCCGCCCGCGGGCATGGTGTTCGCGCCGTTTTTCGCGGAGGAGACGCTCATCAACCTGGTGGTGCAGGACACCTACTGCCCGCTGTCCAAGGAGCCGGACTTCAAGAAGACCTGCGTTTCCATCGAGAAGATCTAGGGAGGGAATACCATGGAGAAAATGAAGAAGTCGAAGGTTCTGACCACCTGCGTACTGGCCGGCGTGCTGGGAGCGGCGGCCCTGGTCGGGTGCTCCCAGCCGGTGGCCGAGACCGGCGCCACCTACAACCCCGGCGAGCCGCCGCTCATGACGGCGAGCCACGAGGGCCGCTACGAGAGCCTGGGGGCCGCCGGCTGCTACGGCTGCCACGGCTCTAGCGACGAGGCCGAGGTGTTCCTGGCCACGGCGCCGGCGCTGCCCGAGGACCACTACGCCGACGGCGACGCGTCCTCGCGCCAGGTCGACGGCCCCCGTGCCGAGTGCATCACCTGCCATCCGGTGGCCCAGGAGTAGCCATGGAAGAGGAGAAGGTGGTCATCTCGTCGCTTGTGGTGGAGGCGCGGCCGGAGTCGGTGGACGAGGTTGCCGCGGCCCTGGCGGCCATGGAGGGGGTGGAGGTGCATGAAGTGAGCGGCTACAAGATCGTCGTCACCATCGAGGCTTCCTCCACCGGCGCCTCCCACGCGCTGTCGAGCCGCTTCGTCTCGGTGCCGGGCGTGCTGAACGTGAACCTGGTGTACGTGAACTTCGAGGACGAGACGCTGTAATTCCGCCGTTGCTACGCAACGTCGGATTACGCCGATGCTGCGGTTCCGACAGGCACCTGCCCTTGCCCCTTGTTTTGGGCACGGCGTTGGCCCAAGCCAACTTGGCCCAAAGGCGGGGCAATTGCAGGCACCTGCCGGAACCTCGCTGACTTCCTTGGGCGAACCAGCGAGCGGTTGTATAAGAGGAGAGCTCGCTTGGTTGGAACACCCTGTATCTCCTCTACGCATTGCCAATTGTTGAGGAGTGAACTGTGGCTCGCACTGTCGGAAAAATTACCCTTGTTAGGCGTATCGTGCAGGTTTGCATGTTGGTGTTGTTCTGCTTGCCGCCGCTGTTGGCCGGGTGGGGGCTGGCGGGGCTGTTCGCCGGGGGCGATGGGGAAGTGGCCACGCCGGCCGAGGGCGTGTTCTTCGGCAGTTTGTCCTCTTCCAGTGTCAGTGGCGTCACGCTGTTCGATCCCTTGGCGGCGTTGGAGGTGCTGGCGGCTTCCCGGAGCCTGTTGGTAGCGTCGGCGCTGGCAGGGGCGCTCCTCGTGGCCGTGGTCTACGGGCTCGTGCGGGCCCGGGCCTTCTGCAGCTGGGTGTGCCCGGTGAACCTCATCGGCGAGGGGGTGGATGCCGCCCGGCGCCGACTCGGCATCGCGGTGCCCGAGTCCACGGTGCCGCGCCGCGCGAAGATCGGGGTGGCCGTGGCCGTCGTGGCGCTGTCGGCCCTGGTGGGATTCCCCGTCTTCGAGCTGGTGTCGCCCATCGGCGCGGTGAACAAGGGGCTCGTCTTCGGCGGCTTCGCCGGCCTGGGTACGCTGGTGGCCATCGTCATCGCCGAGCTGCTCGTCAGCCGGCGGGTGTGGTGCCGGTCGCTGTGCCCCTTGGGCGGCACGTTCCAAGTGCTCGGCCGCGCCGGCCAGGTGAACGTGGCCATCGACCATGGCGCCTGCATCCACTGCGACAAGTGCCGCGAGGCCTGCCTGGCCGACCCGGCCATTTTGGATGCGCCCCTGGCCGGAGCCGACGTCATCGTGCGGGCCGGCGACTGCATGGCCTGCGGTGCCTGCGTGGACGCGTGTCCGACCGACGCCCTGCGCTTCCGCCTGGGACGCCCGCGCAAGCCAGCTGCTGCGCCGGCCGACGAGGCTCTAACGGCTCTGTGACGTCCATGGCGGTGTCATGGAACCGTCCCCATGAAACATCGCGCAACTGTCCCTTTCCGCAGGTAAGGGCCCTGCGATAGGCTGGGGCCGACGAGGAAGGCGCCCCGCTGGGGGTGCCGTTGAACCGGTCGTAAGACAAAAGGAGGGAACCATGAAGAAATCGCATCTGCGCACGGTCGCCACGGCGGCGTGCACCCTGGCGCTTGTGGCGGGGCTGGCCGCCTGCGCCCCGGCCACCTCGGGCAACCCCGAGGAACCGGCCACGGGCGGTACCGCCCCGGAGGCGCCGGCCGAGACGCCCGAGGCCGACGAGTTCGGCGTGGTGCTGGCCGATTCCTGGAAGGACATCTACCCGGGCCAGTACGCCACCTATAAGGCCAACGAGTCCAACAGCCCCGACGGCAAGATGAACTACCTGGAGGAGTACCCGGAGCTCACCACCATGTATGCCGGCTACGGCTTCGCCAAGGGCTACGACGAGGCCGCGTCCCACAGCTTCACCCTGCACTCCATCAGCGAGACGCCCCGCGTGAACGACAAGACCCTGGCCAACTGCATCACCTGCAAGACGCCCCAGTTCACCGCCATGGTGAACCGTGAGGGCGACGAGGTGTACGCCCGGCCCTTCGCCGAGGTGCTCGCCCAGATGAGCGAGCCCATCAGCTGCTACAATTGCCACGAGAACGACCCGACCCAGGTGGTGGTCACCCAGAAGCACTTCGCCAACGCCATCGGTGCCGATGCCGCCAACGTGCCCGTGGAGGCCCAGACCTGCGGCCAGTGCCACAACGAGTACTACTTCGATCCGGACACCAAGGCCACGAGCAACCCCTACACCGACCTGGCCGGCATGGACGCCGAGGCCATTCTCGCCTACTACGACGAGATGGGATTCAAGGATTGGGAGCACCCGGACACCGGCGCCCCCATGCTCAAGGCCCAGCACCCCGAGTTCGAGACCATCTACGGCGGCGAGCAGTCGTCCATGGCGAAGCAGGGCTACAGCTGCGCCGACTGCCATATGGCGCCCGTGGAGGACGAGAACGGCGAGTACAGCTCCCACGAGCTGAAGAGCCCGCTGGAGAGCCCCGAGGTCATGGAGCAGTGCTCCGGTTGCCATAAGGACCTGGAGGGCGAGGTGCGCGCCTGGCAGAAGGAGGTCACCGACCGCGAGCACGCCATCGCCGCTGACATCAAGCGCTACACCGACGAGCTGGCCGCCCAGAAGGACGCCCTCGACGCCGACAAGCTGGCCCAGGCCCAGCAGATCCAGCGCCGCGCCCAGTTCTATTGGGACTACGTGATGGTGGAGAACTCCGAGGGCGCCCACAACTACAAGGCCGCCCACGCGAACCTCGACAAGGCCGAGGCCCAGCTGGAAGAGGGCTTCAAGCTCCTCGGCATCGCCTAGGGCCGCAGCGAACCCACCCATCGACACGGCGGGAACCCTCCCTTCCCGCTGACGACGCCGACGCGCACCCATCCGTGGTGCGCGTCGGCGCATTCAGGTGGGACGCCCTACCGGGCAAGCTGTCCCACTTTTGCCGGCGGTGAAGTAGGACAGCTTACCCGGTAGGGCGTCCCACTTCGCCGCAGGGCGACGGCTCCGTCCGACCTCCCCATTGCGAAAGTGTTGCGTTTGCGCTGATCTGCTGGTTTCGGTGGAGTTTTCGTGCCGCCGCGGACGGGTTTCGGGGATACTGGCCGTTGGTAATTTTCAGACCGTCGGGGAGGCCGGTCTGGCTCATCGACGGAAACAGGAGGATTATGAACGCGAAGATGAAGAAGAGGATGATCGCCGTCTCCGGCGTCATCGTCATCGTGCTCATCCTGGTGCTCGCCTTTGTGGGCGGCAACACCGCCGCCACCACGCTCTCGGTGGCCGAGGCGGCGGAGAACCCCCAGGCGGGCCAGAAGGTGCAGGTGTCGGGCAACGTGGTGCAGGATTCCTTCTCCACCACCGACAACGTGCTCACTTTCAAGATCTACGACCCGGCGGGCGATCCGGCCCAACAGCTGGAGGTGCGCTACGACGGCGCCGCCTCCTCCACCTTCGGCAACGACGTGACCGCCATCTGCACCGGCAAGATCAACGACGCCGGCGTGCTGGAGTGCAGCAACCTCGTCACCAAGTGCCCCTCGAAGTACGAGAACGCCGACAGTGCCCTCACCGTGGACCAGCTGCTCGGCTACGGCGACGAGGTCGTCGGCAAGGTGGTGAAGGTGGCCGGCACCGTGGGCGAGGGCACCCTGAAGGCCGCGGGCCAGGGCGACCGCTTCGTGCTCGTCGCCACCGAGGCCGAGGGCTCCATCCCCGTCGCCTTCGACGGCGCCCTGTCCGACGAGGTGGTCGACGGCGCCTCCGTGGTGCTCACCGGTTCGCTCGCCGAGGACGGGAAGTTCGCCGCCACCGACGTCGCGCTGGAGGGTTAGGCCATGGGTGTCTCTATGATCGGCCTTCTCGGCCTGCTCGTGGCCTTCGCCGGCTGCGTGATCTCGGTGCTGTGCCTGGGCGTGGCCCACGTCCTGTACCGGAAGCGCTCCTTCGAGCGCTCCGAGACCTTCGCCTGGGGCGGGCGTCTGGCCGCGGTACTCGTGGCCGCGGCGCTCACGCTGTGCTGCGCGGTGCTCGTGTGGTGCTTCTTCACCGGCGACAACACCATCCAGTACGTGCTGGACAACCGCTCCAACTCCGTGTCGGACATCGCGTGGCTCTACAAGCTGGCCGGGCTGTGGGCCGGGCGCCAGGGCTCGCTCCTGTTCTGGGCGTGGCTCATCGCCGTGTTCAACAGCGTGCTCGTCTTCGCCACCCGCAAGGACGTGCGCCCGCTCGACAACGGGGCGCTCTGCATCGCCCAGCTGGTGCTGACCGCCTTCGTGTCGGTGCTGCTGTTCTCCGAGGCGAACATGCCCTTCCTCACCACCGATTCCCGGTACTTCGCCGAGAACGGCATGCTGAACGCCGCCGCCTCCATGCGCTCCATGAACGCGCTGCTGGAGCACTGGGCCATGGCCATCCACCCGCCGACGCTGTTCATCGGCTACGCGGGCCTCACGCTGCCCTTCGCCTACGCGGTCTCGGCGCTCATCGTGAACGACGACTCGACCCTGTGGGTGAACCGCTCCACGGGCTACCTCATGTTCTCGTGGCTGCTCCTCGGCATCGGCATCGGGCTCGGCGCCGTGTGGGCCTACGTGGTGCTCGGCTGGGGCGGCTACTGGGGCTGGGACCCGGTGGAGAACGCCTCGCTTCTGCCCTGGCTCGTGGGCGTGGCCCTCATCCACTCCTTCACCGTGTACCGCCAGCGCGGCGCCTTCAAGCGCTGGAGCGTGTTCTGCGCCTGCCTGGCGTTCTGCTTCGTGGTGCTGGGCACCTTCATCACCCGCTCGGGCCTCGTGCAGTCGGTGCACGCCTTCGAGGGCGACCCGGTGTCGCTCGTGATGTTCGGGGCGCTCATCGTGCTGTCGCTTTTGGCCGGCATCGTGGGCCTTGTCGTGCGCCGCAAGAGCTTCGGCGCGGTCAATGCGGCCGATGACGACATCGAGTCCATGGCGTCGAAGGAGGCGGCCTACTACGTGAACAACCTCATCATGGTGGTGTTCGCGGTGCTTCTGGCCTACATGACCGTGTCCTCGGCCCTGCCGAGCTGGCTGCCCTTCGGCGGCCAGTCCCTGTCGGCGGGCACCTACAACGCCATTGCCCGCCCGCTTGGCATCGCGTACCTGGCCGTGCTGGCCATCTGCCCGCTTCTGGGCTGGCGCCGCACCGACAAGAAGGCCTTCTGGCGCGCCGCCCGGGTGCCGGGGCTGTGCGCGCTTTTGCTGTTCATCGTGCTGATGGTGTACTTCGCCACGTACCTGCTGCCCAGCTACAACGCCATGATCGCCATGGGCGGCACCATCGCCGAGGGCCTGCTGGAGCAGGGCGCCCCGGTGTACTACAACGGCCTTACCGTGGTGGGCTTCGCCGTGGCGAGCCTGCTGTTCTTCAACGCGCTGTTCATGGCCGTGCGCTCGCTCAAGCGCTCGGCGGGGAAGGTGCGCCGGCGTCTGGCCCTGTTCGGCGGCTCGGTGGCCCACGCGGCCATGGGCATCATCCTCGTGGGCCTCATCGGCTCGTCCATGTACGTCACCGAGGTGACCGACTACATCCCCTACAACGAGGACGAGGACGCCACGGTGGCCCCCTTCGTCATCCAGGACTTCGAGTTGCAGTACACCGGCAACAACATCGAGGAACTGGGCAACGGCAACGTGAAGTACACGGTGTACTTCGATGCCTACCGCGACGGCCAGTTCGTGGGCAAGGTGGCCCCGGCCGTGCAGGTCGTGGGCGCCACCCAGCAGCAGAAGCTGGAGGCCAGCGTCATCAGCTTCCCGCTGGAGGACCTCTTCGTGGTGTACCGCGGCGTGAACGAGAACGGCGACTTCTCCATGGACGTGCGCGTGAACCCGCTCATCTCGCTCGTGTGGGTGGGCTTCGGCCTGCTCATGGCGGGCTGCCTCATTCCGCTGTTCGCCAAGCGCACTGCCCGTCGCGACGACGACCCGGCCGATGAGCCGGCCCGGGCGCTGGCCGAGGACGAAGGCGACGGGGAAGCGGTGGCCGTGGCCGTCGCAACCGAGGAGCCCGAGCGCCCCGACCCGGTGGAAGAGACCGTGGCCGAGGAAGTGGCCCTGGTGGAAGACGCCGAGGGCGACGCGGCCGCCGACGCCGATGGGGCGGAAGGCGCCGCGCAGTGAGCGCCGCCATTTGCGTGGAGCACCTGACCAAGTCGTTCGGCGGCCGCAAGGCCGTCGACGACTTGTCGTTCTCGCTGCCTGAGGGCGCGTTCCTCTCCGTGTTCGGGCCCAACGGCGCCGGCAAGACCACGCTGCTGCGCATGCTGGCCACGCTGTCGCGCCCCACGGAGGGCTCCATCACCCTGGCCGGCATCAACTTGAAGGAAGAACCGGAGCGGGCGCGGGCCTCCATCGGGCTCATCTCCCACAACCCCATGCTGTACCCCGACCTCACGGCCGAGGAGAACCTGCTCTTGTTCGCGAGGCTCTACGGCGTGGCCGACCCGCAGCGCCGCGTCATCGAGCTTTTGGACGCCGTGGGCCTCAAGCACCGCCGCCTCGATCGGGTGCGCACCTTCTCCCGCGGCATGACCCAGCGCGTCTCCATCGCCCGGGCGCTGGTGAACGACCCGGCCGTGGTGCTCTTGGACGAGCCCTATTCCGGCCTCGACCCCCACGCCATGGCCATCTTCGACGAGCTCATCGCCTCGGTGCGGGCGAACCGCACCTTCGTCATGGTGAGCCACGACTTGGAGAAGGGCCTGTCGCTGGCCGACCACGTGCTCGTGCTCGCCCGCGGCCGCAAAGTGGCCTTCGCCGAGAAGGAGACCCTGGCGGTGGACGAGTTCCACGACCTGTACCGCTCCACCGTCGGATTGGGGGTGAGCTAGGTGACAAAGGATATGCAGCGAGCAGACGTGGGGTGTTCCGACCGAGCGAGTTCCACAGCGAACGAAACAGTCCAGTGGACTGTTTCGCAGAGCGAGGACTGTCTGAGCGAATCGGAATACCGCGCGGCTGATCGCGGAGAGGTAAGAAGCTCTCTCTGCAAAGCCCCCTCCACTTGGACCCAGTGCAAGACGCTGCTGGGGAAGGACTTGAAGGCGGAGTTCCGCACCAAGGACATGATCGTGTCCATGGGCATTTACGCCTTCCTCGTCATCGTGGTGTTCGGCGTGGCGCTCTCCTTCGCCCGGCCCGGCTCGGAGTTCCTGGAAGTGTCCGGCGGCCTTCTGTGGGCGCTCGTGGTGTTCACGTCGCTGTTGGGCCTGAACCGCTCCTTCGCCAAGGAGACCGAGAACGGCTGCCTGGAGGGGCTTCTGCTCGCGCCGCTCGACCGCGGGGTGATTTTCCTCGCCAAGGCCACGGCCAACCTGGTGTTCCTGCTCGTGGTGGAAGTGGTGGCCGTGCCGCTGTACTGGGTGTTCTTCTCCAGCTTCGCGGCCCCGGCCGATACGGGCTGGCTGCTTGTGGTGCCGCTTTTGCTCGGCAGCGTGGGCATCGCCGGCATCGGCACCATGCTCTCCACCATCACGGCGGCCACCCGCGGCAAGGACGTCATGCTGGCGCTCCTGTTCGTGCCCGTGGTGTTCCCGCTGCTGTACGCCTGCGTGTCCGCCACCACCTGTGCGCTTGTGGGCGGCGATGTGTTCGCCGACGGATTTGCGACCTCACTCGCGCTCGCCGGCGGCTACGATGTGATTATGATTTTGGCGTCGTGGGTTCTTTACGACTTCGTTGTTAACTGAGAGGAGGACCGTGTGTCCGATAAGAAGTTGAAGCTGCCCGAGGTGGGGCAGTGGCCCGACAAGCTGGTGGCGCCGGCGCTCATCGCGGGCGCCGTGCTGTCCACGGTCGGGTTCCTCATGGCGTTCTTCTACGTGGCGCCGGTGGGAGGGGCCACGGTGAACGGCGCCGAGCTCATCGGGGATGTGATGGTGTCCCAGAAGATGCTGCTGTCCCAGAAGATCTTCTACTTCCACATGCCCGTGGCCATCACCTCGTTCATCGCGCTGGGCTTCGGGTGCTACTACGCCGTGCGGTTCCTCATGACGAAAAACCAGCGGTTCGACACCTGCTCGCGCATCTGCCTGGAGATCGCCCTTCTGTTCGTGGCACTCACCATGATCACCGGCGAGATGTGGACCCGCTTCGAGTGGGGCGTGTGGTGGAGCTGGGAGCCGCGGCTGACCACCTACCTCATCCTCATGCTCATCGTGATCGCTTACTTCGTGCTGCGCAGCTCGGTGGACGAGCCGGAGCGCCGCGGCACCTTCGCCGCCGTGGTGACCATCATCGCCACCATCGACGTGCCCATCTGCTTCATGATCACCCGGCTCATTCCCTCGTCCATCCACCCCGTGGTGCTGCGCGAGGGCGGCATGAGCCCGGAAATGGGCCTGTGCGTGGGCCTGTGCGCCCTAGGCATGCTGTGCGTCGGCTTCGTGCTGTACCGCGCCCGCTTCAACCAGGTGCGCCTCACCCAGCGGGTGGAGGCCCTGAAAGAGACCCTCGACGACGAGCGCGCCTAGGCGCCCCCTCCTGTTCCGCAACGACTTTGAAGAGAAAGGCCCCTTATGAACCCCATTCTCGCTGATATCTACTCCACCATCCTGCCGTCGGCGCCCTACATCATCGCGGCCTACGCGCTTCTGTGGGTGGCCCTGCTCGTGTACGTGCTCGTGGTCTTCCGCGGCACCAAGAAGGCCGAGGCCCAGCTCATGCTGCTGGAAGAGGCCGTGGCCGACCGCGCCGCGAAGGGCGAGTAGCGTCCGGTTCGGAATAGCCCGTTCGGGCGATGCCCGTTTGCGCAAAGCCGCGTAGCATGCACGGTGGAGAAACGCCGCTGCATGGTGCGCGGCTTTTAAGATGAGGAGCCACCCTGTGAACGTTGTTTTGCGCTATGCCATTCTCGGTTTCGCCTGGTTCTGCGTGGGCGCGGCCGTGGTCGGCGTGTTCGTGCCCGTGCTGCCCACCACGCCGTTGCTGCTTCTGGCCACCTTCCTGTTCGGGAAGTTCTCGCCGCGCTGCCACCGCCTCATCACGGGCTCGAAGATACACCGCTCCTACGTCGTGCCCTTCAAGGAGGCCGGCGGCATGCCCGTGAAGGCGAAGATGCGCATGCTGCTCATCTCGTTTTCGGTGCTGGCCGTCTCGGCGGCGCTGGTGCAGAAGCCCTTCGTGTGGTGCATCCTGGGTGCCGTGGCCGTCTTCCTCGTGTACCTCATGGTCGTGCGCATTCCCACGGTAGGCGAGAGCGATGTCGTCCGCGACGCCGAGGTGGAAGCCGAGGGGTAGATGCGGGCTTGAATCGAGAACTTCAACGGCAGTCTGTCTTCTGAGCCACCCCCAAAACCCCTTCCAGGCGGGAACTGCGGCGATAGTTCCCGCTTTTGTTTTCGCTATGCACAGCGTGGTCTTATTTCGCGACTTCTCAAGAATCTTTAGAAGATGAGGGCGTAACTTCTCAAAATTTTTGAGAAGTTACGAGAAACCTGCCGTGATCCCGCCACTACCGAGCGGTTTCTTCAAATGGGCGGCTGGCCATGGCCTGTCACGTCAACACCGGGACTGCTATGTGACCAATGTTGGGCGGAAGACCCAGCTCCCCTCTTTCTATACTGAATTTACTCAGTGTCAAGGCACTGCGTATCAGAGAGAAAGAGGAGGACTATGGAAGAGAAAGAGCAACTTGCTCCCACCGAGTTCGTGCACGACGGGAAGCTGACCCGCCGTACCTTCGTGAAGGGCGCCGGTTGGCTGACCATCACTTCGGCGGTGGGCGCTGCGGTGGTGGGCTGCGCGCCGGCCGAGAAGTCGTCCGAGGAGCTGGCGTCCACGGGCGCCGAGCCGGTGGCCGACCCGGAGGAAGGCTTCACCTACAAGAGCGCCTGCTGCTCGGTGAACTGCACTTCGCGCTGCCATTTGCGCGCCCGGGTGAAGGACGACCGCATCTACACCGTCACCCCGGGCCAGATGCCCGGCCGCGACGACTACGCCAACTGCTGCCTGCGCTCCATCGGCCTGGGCACCCGTACCCATGACGAGTCCGTGCGCGTGCTGCATCCCATGAAGCGCACCGGCGAGCGTGGCTCCGGCGAGTTCGAGCAGATTTCCTGGGAGCAGGCCATCGACGAGATCGCCGAGCGCATGGAGGCCTCGAAGGCCCAGTACGGCCCCGAGTCCTGCGGCTTCTACTCGTTCACCGGCAACCTTTCGAAGCTGTCCTGGGAGGCGCCCACCCGGTTCGCCGGCTGCTACGGCGGCACCGCCTTCGACATCGAGGGCATCATGGGCGACCACGGCGCCACCATGGGCATGACGCTCTGCTTCGGCCAGGGCCGCGGCGCCCACGACACGCGGGACTACCTGAACTCCAAGATGGTGGTGCTGTGGGGTCGCAACGTGGCCGACACCCACACTTCCGAGTACCGCTATCTGGTGAAGGCCCGCGAGAACGGTGCCAAGATCGTGGTGGTAGACCCGCGCCTGTGCTCCACGGCGGCCATCGCCGACCAGTGGATTCCCATCAAGGCCCAGACCGATCCGGCCCTGGCCCTCGGCATGATGAACGTCATCATCTCCAAGGACCTCCACGCCAAGGACTGGCTCGTGGCCAATTCCGTGGCGCCCTTCCTCGTGCGCGAGTCCGACGGCGCGATGCTGCGCGACGGCGAGGGCGAGGACGCCGCCTGGATGGTGTGGGACGAGACCG
The DNA here is from genome assembly GCF_041223505.1 of Adlercreutzia muris. NCBI lineage: Bacteria > Bacillati > Actinomycetota > Coriobacteriia > Eggerthellales > Eggerthellaceae > Adlercreutzia > Adlercreutzia muris. Next base: position 155,978 of record NZ_JBCLQK010000001.1, on the reverse strand, counting down.
CCGGCAAGGCGGTGCCCAACACCACCGAGGGCGTGAAGGGGGCGCTCTCTGGCACCTTCGACGTGGACGGGGAGCCCTGCCGCACGGCCTTCGACCACCTGGTGGACGAGGTGTCGAAGTACACGCTGGAGTACACCGCCGAGATCACGGGCCTCGACCCCGAGGTCATCGAGACCTTCGCCATGGAGTACATCAATGCCCAGCCCGCAGGCATCCGCATGGGCCAGGGCATGCAGCGCGTGTGGAACTCCCACTCGCCCTTCCGCACCGTGGCCACCCTGGCCGCCGTGGCTGGCTACATCGGCGTGGAGGGCGGCGGCGCGTCCCATGCGGGCGGCACCGCCTCCATCCGGTCGACGCCGGGCATCACCATCCCCGCGTTCAACTACGACGAGTGGGCGGACACCGGCGCCAACGAGGTGAACATGGTGAAGAGCTCCACCACCTACGAGCAGATCCTCACCGGCAAGCCCCATCCCATCGACTTCATGTGGTTCGCCAACTCGAACTTCATCAACATGAGCCCGGATTCCAACAAAATCATCAACGAGGTGCTGCCGAAGATCTCCACCATCGTGACCGTGGACCCCTACTGGACCTGGACGGCGAAGTACTCCGACTACGTGCTGCCGGCCTGCAACTACTGGGAGAAGTGGGACTTCCTCGACCGCTCGCCCTGGGTGTTCTTCCAGAGCCCGGCGGTGACGCCGGCCGGCGAGAGCAAGTCCGACGTGGAGATCATGTCGCTGTTGGCCGCCAAGGTGGGCCTGGGCGATTTGTGGGCGAAGACCGACGAGGAATGGGTGCGCAGCTTCGTGAACGAGGAGCATCCGGCCTGGGAGGGCTTCGACTTCGATACCGTCGTGGCCGACGGCATCTGGGGCCGCCCCGATGGCATCTACGACTCTCAGATTGTCTTCGCTGACGGCGTGTTCGCCACTCCGTCCACCAAGTTCACGTTCTACAACGACGATCTGGTGGAATTCCAGGAGGAGGTGCCCTGCTACAAGCCCATGCTGGAAGACCCCAAGGGCCCGCTTGGCGAGAAGTACCCGCTCGTGTTCCTGCAGTACCACGACCGCATGAACGTGCACACCCAGCACATCGGCATCCCGGCCCTGGCGGGCATTCAGGACGAGCCTCTGCTGGAGATGAACCCGGTGGACGCCGAGGCGCGCTCCATTGCCGACGGCGATGTGGTGAGCATTGTGAACGATCGCGGCGCCTGCAAGATGAAGGTGTTTTTGACCGAGGGCATCGTGCCGGGCACGGTGGCCACCCAGAGCGGCTGGACTCCCGACTACACCATCGAGGGCAACTACCAGACCCTCACCCACTTGACGTTGAACCCCACAGAAGAGCATATTTCCCAGACCTGCACGGCGTTTTACGACGTGTTGGTGGAAGTAGAGAAGGCGTAGGTGCGACATGGCTAAGCAATATGGAATGGTAATCGATACAAGCCGCTGCATGGGCTGCCAGACCTGCGTGGTGGCGTGCAAGGTGTCCAACGACGCTCCGGGCGACATCTACTGGGGCCACGTGGTGAGCCTGGACGGCGAGGACGTGTATCGCCCCACGGGCACGTTCCCCAACGTGAAGATGAACTTCCGCCCCACTCTGTGCAACCATTGCGCCGAACCGGCCTGTGTGGCGAACTGCCCCACCGGCGCCATGGCCAAGCGCGAGGACAACGGCGCGGTAGTGGTGGACACGGAGGTGTGCATCGGCTGCGGCACCTGCGCGAGCGCGTGCCCCTACGGGGTGCCCCAGATCGACGAGGAAGCGAGCGTGTCCTCGAAGTGCACGATGTGCTTCGACCGCCAGGATCACGACCACGCGCCCTGGTGCGTGCAGGCCTGCCCGGCCGAGGCCCGCTTTGCCGGCGACTTGAACGATCCGGAGAGCCCCGTGGCGAAGTACATCGCCGAGAAGGGCGCGGTGCCCTACCTCGAGGAGCACGGCACGGTGCCTTCGGTATACTACGTGTAACATGACGCGGGCCGGCCGTCCCGGTGAGGGGCGACCGGCACCGGGGCCCGACCCTGCGGAAGGGCGGCCCCGGCTTTTGAAAAGCCCTCCCTCTGGTTGCGCCCCGGCCGTTTGTGGCCGGGGTCGCAGCCGTTTGGGGAAGGGGCATGGTACCATGAGGCGGCGTCGTCGAGCCGCCGCGCGAGGGGAGGGGAGTCCATGACCTGGACGGGAAAAAACGAGGTATTGCAAGAGCCCTTGGGTCGGGCCGAGTTGGAGGCGATGCTCGACGGCATCGACGCCACCTATACGGTGAAGCGGGTGCCCGCCGGCGCCATGGTGTTCTGGCTCGACGAGCCGAACCAGTGCCACTATTACCTGGTGGAAGGCTCGGTGGAGTGCTTCCGAGTGGATGCGGCCGGTCGCACCAAGGTAATCGACCGATACGGCCCTGGGTGCTTTTTCGGCTATCACATCCTGCGGGACGATTGCCTGCCCATGTCCTGTGCGCGTTGCTGCGAGGACAGCCGCATCCTGGCCATTCCGAAGGAGTCGTTCTTCCAGCTTCTGCACACGTGCCCCGAGTTCACCGACCGCACGGTGCGCTATTTGTTCGGGCTTCTGTCCATGCAGACCCGTGAAGTGGTGAACCAGTCTTTCTACGGGGCCGCTCAGCGGGTGCCCATGCTGCTTGCCGAAATGGCGCACGATTGCCAGCGCGGGGAAGGAGCTTCGGTTCCCGGTACGCCGACCCAGCCGATGGTGCTGCCCTACAGCAATAACGAGGTGGCCGATATGTTGGGCCTGTCGCGCAACTCCGTGACCACGGCCCTGTCGCGGCTGCAATCCCAGGGTGTCATCGAGAAGCAGCGCAACTCCATTCGCGTGTTGGATATCGCCAAGCTGGAGGAGATCGCCCAACGGGAGCAGGAATGAGCGCGCGGGACGTCCTGCGCGTGGCGCCGTTGTGCGCGGCGGGGTTTCTCGCGTTCGGTTACAACAACGTGCTCATGGCCGTGCTTCCCTCGTACCTTACGGCCGCAGGTATGACTCTGGGGGAGGCGGGGGTGCAAAACGGCGTGTTCCTTATTCTGGCCGTGGGTTTGCGCTTCGCTTTGGGCTCGGTGGCTGATCGCCGGGGGCCGCGGTGGGCGATGCTCGTCGGCATGGCTTCGTTTGCGGTCGGGGCCCTTATGCTTGCGTTGCCGCTGCACTTTGGGACAGTGCTGGCCGCCCGGTGTGTGCAGGCCGTCGGTTTGGCGCTGTTCTGGCCCGCCGCCACCGCGGCCGTGACGCTGATGGCACCGCCGGGGCGCCAGGGGCGGTACTTGGGGCGGTATCGCTTCTTTACCTCGCTAGCTCTTCTGGTGGGGCCGGCCTTCGGGTTTTGGGTGGGGGAGCAGTGGGGCTTCCGGGCGCTCTTCCTCGTGGCTGTCGTTGCGGCGGTGGGCGCGGGCTTTCTGGTGCTGGCGTGCCCTTCGACGGGGCGCGGGAAGGCTGGCGGTCGCAGTTCGTCCGACGCTTCTCCGGTCGGCCGCGCCCCGGGGAATGCTTGCGGCGACGGGGCGGCCGAAGAAGCGAGCGGCCATCGCCGGCCGCAGCGGTGGGGGTTGGTGGATGCCGGCGGGACGTCACTGGCCCTTGCCATCGGGCTGTCGGCCGTGGCGGCGCTCGGCTACGGCCTCGTGTTCAGCTTCTCGTCCACGTTTCTTGCCGCGGCGGGCTTTCCCGACGATGCGGGCGGGTATTTCACCGGCATAGGCCTGGGGTCTTTGGCCCTGAACCTCGGATCGGGGTGGCTGCTCGATCGCTGCGGGCACCATGGCGTGTTGGCGGCCTGCCTCGGGGCCATGGCCCTCGGCATGGGCCTCATCGTTTCCGCGGGAAACGTTCCCGCGCTTCTGGGGGTATCGGGACTTTTGGTAGGAGGCGGCTACGGGGGCGCCATGACGGCCGCCCAAACGTTGACGGCGGCTCGCAGCGCCGAATCGGTGCGCACCTCCGTGCTCGCGTGGCAGCAAAACGCCATCGATATCGGCATCGCCGCCGCCAGCGTTGCCTTCGGCTTCGTGTTCGCCGCAACCTCGGCAGCCAACCCGGTCCCGTTCCTCCTCCAAGCCGCCGCCCTGCTGGTCGGTGCCCTTATTGCTTGTGTCTGCAATAGGTTTTCGCGATCTGGGAAAGAGCGCTGATGAGACGGTGGGCTCGTAGGCCGTCAAGTTGTCATGGAAAGCAACTATTCGAAAAATTCGAATAGTTGAGTCTCCTGTGCCCGAACCTTCGTCGATCAACTTCTCAAGAATCTTCAGAAGATAAGACTGCAACTTCTCAAAAATTTTGAGAAGTCAATTAACAAGCGTTTTATGTCTTAGCAGGAGTCATTGTTAACATGCAAAAGCGATGTTAATGACCGGTGCACAAGAAAATGAGCCCGTACAAAACGGGCTCATTTTCTTGGATGGGAAGGCGTGGGCTGGCGGCCTAATTGCCTACTTTGCGCTCTCGTCCTTCTCGACGGCGACGTAGACGTAGCCCGGGGTGCCTTCGGCGGGCAGCTCGTTGTAGGCCACCATCTCGGCGATCTCGGCCGGGGTGGCGGAAGCGGGCTCGGTCTCAAGCAGGTAGGGGGTGGCGGCGCGGCGACGCATGGCGGCCACGAAGTCCTTGGTGCCCACGAACGCTTCCTGCATCCAGGGGTTCACGCCGAGCTTCTTCGCGCGGTACATGATGTAGGCGAAGGCGGCGATGTTCGCGCCCAGGGCCAGAAGCGAGACGACCAGGTTCACGCTCGGGTTGTTCACGGAATCGGCGGCGAAGATGGAGTCGTTGGCGAACATCGGCACCAGCTGGCAGAACATGCACCACATGGACAGCGTGAAGGCGCGGTTCTGGATCCAGCCGCCCTTGTTCCAGATGAGGCCGGCGATGGTGGGGGCGAGCAGCAGGGCCACGCCGCAGTACCAGGAGTGGGTGGGCAGGTTGTTGTAGGTGTAGCAGAAGTTCCACAGGTCGTAGGCGATGATGAACACCCAGGTCATGTCGGGCCACAGCATGTCCTGGCGCTTCTTGGAGATGTAGATGCCGAACCAGCCGGTCATGCAGGCGATGTTGATGATGCCGGCGATGCCGTTGAACACGTTGTGCCAGCCGCCGTAGAGCGTGACGCCCTCGGAGGACACCCAGGTGGTGCCGAAGGCACGGATGGCGCTCTCGAAGTCGCTCACCACGGCGATGAGGATGTTGATGGCCACGATGACGAAGGGGAAGGCCTTGAACCAGTGGGAGCGGCCGATGGTGCCCCAGGAGTACTTGATGGCCATGAAACCGATGCAGCCGATGGTGGCGGCGATGACCTTCGCGTAGTGGAACCAGCTGTTCATGTCGGTGTGGGTGGGGTTGTTGAGGGCCCACTCGGCCCCGGCGGCGGCGCCGACTTCCACAACGATGCAGTAGGCGAGCATGGCGCCGAACACGCCGAAGAACATGAAGATGCCGCCCGCTTTGGTGCGGCGGGCGAGCTCGTTCAGCAGAATGAGCGCCACGAGCACCATGGCCAGGCCGAGCCATTGGTACAGAGCGTTGGGGCCGTACACGTCGAAGAGCATGGGTATCCCTCCTTAATAGATACCGGGTGGTGCGCCCGGCGCGGGCGGGGCGGGGGAGAGGGGAGGCTTTCGGGGGCCTCCGCGCTTCCCCGACGTGCCCGCGCCGGGGTGCAAGGGGTTCCTTGCGGTCATTGATATGCACCTTACTCGTGTTTGCTTCTCCAGTCAATATCCATAAATTATCAATTTGGTAGTAATTGACGGAATGTAAAAGAGCGTCAATATATGCTTGATATACGGGATAAATGCTGATATGCTCCGCTTCAATAAGTTCATGAATGTAAATAAAAGAAAACTTTCATGAAGAAATATCAGTCCAACAAGTGCGAATGATTGGAGGTATGGGATGCAGTGGAAGACGAAGGCCGCGTGCAGCGCCGTGCTGGTGCTGGGCCTGACCGGTTGCGGCGCCTCGTTCGAGGGGTCCGGCTCTAAGGACGCCGCCTCGGCCGAGCAGCTGGCCCAGCGTACCGACGATCCCTGGGCCGTCGAGGCGGTCGCCGACGGGGCTGCCCGCGCCGAGGGCGATCTCCGCGACGGCGTGTACACCGGCCGCGGCACGGGCATGGAGGGCCTCATCACCGTGACGCTTCTGGTGGACGACGGGCGCATCACCTGCCTGGAGACCACCCAGGAATGCGAGAGCCAGAGCCGCGGCGGCTACGAGGCCATCCGCGATGGCAAGTTCGCTGCCATGATAGAGGCGGCCCAGGGCCCCGACATCGACGCCGTGGCCGGGGCAACCATCACCACGGCCGGCGTGAAGCAGGCCGTGGAGGACGCCCTGGCCCAGGCCGAGGCGGCAACGGCCGCCGAGGGCACCGCCGCGGCTGGCACGGAGGCGGCCGACGCTGCGGGCACCGACACCGCTGCAGCTGTCGACAGCGCCGCGGACACGAGCGTCCCGGCCGAGACGAGCAAGGAGGCCGACCATGACTAGGCAAACCCCTTCCGCGCCCAGCCTCTCGCGGCGCGACTTTCTGGCCGGGGGCGCCCTGGCCGCCACCGCCGCGGCCGCCACGGCCCTCATGGGCCCGGATGCGGCCCTGGCCGCCGAGGGCCGCATCGGCGACTGGGCGGCCGACGGCAGCGCCCGCGCCGACGCGCCCGACAGCGCCCGGGCCAACGCCAGCGCCGCCGACGGCACCTACCGCGACCACAACGCCGCAGCGTTCCCGGCCAACGACGCCACGCCCATTCCTCCCCGTGCGGTGCCGGCGACGTGGGACTACGAATGCGACATCTGCGTGGTGGGGGCCGGCGGCGGAGGGCTCAACGCCGCCGCCCGGGCCTGCCAGCTCGGCGCCGAGGTCATCTGCGTGGAGGCCATGGGGCTTCCCGGCGGCAACGCCCAGGAGGCGGGCATGTGCGGCATCCTCGGCGGGTACTCCGGCCAGGAGGAGAAGCAATTCGCCTTCCCGAGCTACCCCTTCGACCCCAAGGCGCTGACCGACTGGGCCATGGACGAGTACCACTACGCTGCCGACCCGAAGCTCATCTACCGGCTGGCCTGCGAGGGCGGCAAATCCCTCGATTGGATGGCCGAGTGCGGCGTGCACTGGCGGCTCGGCGAGGTGCCGGTGTACGTGGCGCCGAAGCGCTCCACGCTGGACCACCACGTGCTGAAGATGAAGGACGCCACCGACGCCATGTACAACTACGGTTACAAGCACGGGGTGGACTTCCACTTCCAGAGCCCGGCCGTGGCCCTCGTGCAGGACGACGAGGGGCGCATCGTGGGCGTGGTGGTGAACGAGGACTACCAGGCCGAGCGTTTCATCCACGCGCGGAACGCCGTCATCCTCACGGCCGGCGGCTTCTGCAACAACAAGGCGCTCTTGGACAAGTACATCCCCACGGCGGCCATGGGCTGCGCCTCCAGCTATCTCACGGCCGGGGAGCGCGGCGAGTGCTTCCGTATGGGGCTCGGCGTGGGCTCCGACGTGTCCGGCTTCAACAGCTCCGCCTCCTTCGACGGCGGCGTGGACTGGCAGGCCGAGGGCGGCCAGTGGGCCCGGTTCCTCTACGACGGCATGACCCAGCTGTCGCGCCAGCCGTGGCTGACCATCGACCGGTGCGGCAATCGCCTGCGCTACATGGATTCCCGGGTGGGGGAGGACGGCGCCAACGCCATCTACGCTCTGGGCGATTTGGCCACCATCCAGATGACCCCGCCGGGCCACCGCTCCTACATCATCTTCGACGCGAACTATGAGGACCACCTGGCCGGTTTCGCCCAGGAGCACTGCCGCAAGCTCATCACCCCCGACCTGGAGCAGATCGAGAAGGTGCCCGAGCACTACCGCGACTGGCACCACGGCGTGCAGGACGCCATCGACGCCGATGTGCTGAAGCGCCGCGACACCCTGGAGGAGCTGGAGCGCGACCTGGGGTTCGCCGAGGGCGTGCTCACCGGGGCCGTGGCGCGGTGGAACGAGGCGTGCGAGGCCGGCGAGGACGATTTTTTGTACCCCATGCCGCCCGAGTGGCTCCACGCCATCACCGAGCCGCCCTTCTACGGCTGCCGCATCGGCGGCAACTTGTACGGCACCAAGGCGGGCCTGCTCATCAACGACCAGATGCAGGTGGTGGGCACCGACGGCCGCGTGATTCCGGGCCTGTACGCCGGCTGGCACACCGCCGGGGGCGCTTGCGGCGAGAACAGCTACATCGGCGACCCCATTCTGGGCTCGCTCATGGGGGATGTGGGTCTGGCCTTCTGCGGCGGCTACCTCTGCGGCACCTCCGCCGTGGAGAACGAGATGGGAGCGTAAGATGAACGACATGAAGAAAATGGCGCGACCCTTCGGCTGGCTGTTCGCGCTGGCACTGGTGGTGGCGGTGCTCGGTCGTATCGGCCTGACCATCGCCGGGAGTACCGGCGTGCTCGCCTTCGACTACATCTCGGCGGCCGGCGTGCCCGTGCTGGATGTGATCTGCTCCATCCTCACGGGCTCGGCCTTCGTGGCCTTCCTGTTCGCGGCGGGGCTGGCACTGGCGGTGTCCACGGCGGGGCCGGTGCTCTACGGGGCGCTCGTGGCCCGGGGCGATGTGAAGGCGCGGCCGCTCACGGCGTTTCTCGCCGGTTGGGCCTGCGCCCTGGTGGCGCTGCTGTGCCTCGTCGTGGTGGTGCTCGGCATCCTGTCCGCCGTGCAGGTGGGCTCCATGTCGTCGAAGTTGCCGGGGGCGGCGGCGCTGGCGCTGGGCGCCATCGGGTTCGCGGCGTTTCTGGGCACGCTTCTGGGCGCGGCTTCCCTGGTGGTGTGCGCGGCCGTGGCCCGGGCCCGGGCCGGCCACAGCCTGGGGCTCTCCCTCGTGGTGGCCTGCGCCGGGTGCGGCGCGGTGGTCATGGCGCTTACAGTGGGCACCTTCGGCGCCCTGAACGCGGCGGCCGTCAGCCTACCGGCGTTGGGCGGGTGGCTTGCGGCCGATGTGGCCGTGAACCTGGGGATGCTCTTCGGGGCCGCGGCCTACCTGCGCAAGCTGGAGGGCGCAGCCGCGGCGCCGGCAACCGGCCCGGCCGCGTCCCGGGCCCACTCGGCGGCCTAGGAGGTTTCCGGCGCCGCATCCGCCGGACGGCTTCCCGGCCGATCCGGTCCTACACTTCCTGGAGCAGGTCGTAGGCGGCCTGCTCCTTTGCTTTGCGTCGGGCGTCCAGCTCGGCCACCACCACATGGCCCACCTTCTCGATGGCCTCGCGCTGGCCCGGGGTCAGGTGCGCCCACAGCTTCGTGGCCGCCAGCTCGTTCACCGTGGCGCTGATGAGGAACCCCTGGTAGACCCCCTCGTCGGTGAGGGCCACGTACACCGCCTTCTTGTCCGCGGGCGATTTCAGGCGCTTCGCCCAGCCGCGCTGCACCAAGCGCTCGCAGGCCCGGGCGGCGTTCACGGGCGACAGGTGCAGGGCCTCGGCCAGCGCGCCCACGCGCTCGGGGCGGTCGGTCTCGCCCAGGCGCTGCACGATGCGGCACTCGTTGAACGAGGCGCCGGTGGCCTCCCTCAGCACCCGCTCGGTCTCGGCGCGGATGAGCTCGATGGACACGAGCGAGCGCGTGGCCGGGAAGCGGTCGGCCGCCTTCGGGTTCAGCGGCGGCTCGATCTGGGCCGCGGCCGACACGGCGGCCTCCAGAATGGTGCGGTAGGTGGGGTTCTCTGTGGGGAAGGTGGTGTAGAGGCTCTCCACGAGTGCCTCGTTCACGGCGGCCACGTGGGCCCGGCCCTCCTCGGTGACGGCCAGGTAGCGGGTGCGCCCGTCGGCAGCGCCGGCCGTGCGGGTGACGAAGCCGGCGCGGTTCAGCGCGTCCACGGCCTGGGTCACCACGTTGGGCTTCATGCCCAGAAGCTTTCCCAACTCGCCCTGGTTCACCGGCTCGCTCGCCTGGGCCAGCTTGGTGAGCACCCGGTATTGGGTGATGTTCAAATCGCTCGCCGCCGCCAGTCCGCGCTTCAACGCCTCGTGGGCCATCTCGAAGGCCACGAAGTAGGTGGAGTCCAGGTTGAACCGGTCTTTGGCGCAGGTGGCGGTCATGGGATCCTTGCTCGCGGGGAATTAGTTCATTGCTGCAATAATTGTACCGCGCGATTCTCGGATTTCACCGCGCCGGCGTGATCTTCCCCGCGCCATCCACGAAAAAAGCCTGCAAGATTTCCGGGTGGCGCTGCACGAGGGCGCAGCCGCGCTCGGTGCCCAAAGCGAGCAGGGTGGTGGAGAAGCCCTCGGCGTCGATGGACCGCTCGCAGATGACGGTGACGCCGCCCACGTCGGTGGCCACGGGCATGCCCGTGCGCGGGTCCAGGATGTGGTGGTAGAAGGTGCCGTCGGGCGCGGTGAAGCAGCGCTCGTAGATGCCGCTCGTGACCGCCGAGCCGCCGGTGAGGGGCACGGCGCCGATGAGCTTCTCGGGGTTGCGGGGGTCGCGCACGCCGATGCCCCAGGGCTCGCCCGAGGGCTTCGCGCCGCGCACGGCCACGTTGCCGCCCAAATTCACGATGAGGCCCGTCAGCCCGTGGGCCCAGGCGGCCTCCACGAGGGCGTCGGCGATCCAGCCCTTGGCGATGCCGCCGGCATCCACCGCCGCCTCGGGGTCGGCCAGCTGGGCGAAGCAGGTGGCCGTGCCGTCGGGGCCGGCCTCCTCCCACAGCTGCACCTGATGCCAGTCCACATGTTCCACGGCGGCCGCCAGGGCCGCAGGGTCGGGTACCGTGCCCTCGTGGAAGTTCCACAGGCCCACGGCCGGCCCCACGGTGATGTCGAAGGTGCCCTCGCTGGCCGCGCAGTAGGCGAGGGCCCGCGCAAGCAGGTCGTAGGTGCGCGCATCGATGGCCACGGCCGCGCCGCCCGCGCCGTTGATGCGGGCGATGTCGGAATGGGGGAGCGTCCGGCTGAACAGCCGCTCGTAGGTGCGGCAGAGCGCCCGCGCCTCCTCGAAGGCCGCCCGGCACGCGTCGGGCTCGCCGTAGGCCTCCAGGTCGATGACGGTGTTGAAAGCCAGGAACCGCACCCCGGCCGGCTTGCCGCCCTCGGCCTCGCGCCACTGCGCGAAACCTTCGTCGGGGATGGGGTCTGTGAGTTGTCCGTTGCCGTTTTCCATGGGCCCAGTATAGACCAAGGGACGGTGGTATCATGGGCGGACGGAAAAACAACGCGCAGTGGGGCCCGGGGGCTCCCGCAAGAGAAAGGCTCGCAGATGAAGGCTCTCATTCCCGCGGCGGGGCTCGGCACCCGCTTCTTGCCGGCCACGAAGGCCCAGCCCAAGGAGATGCTCTTGGTGGTGGACCGTCCGGCCATCCAGTACGTGGTGGAGGAGGGCCTGGCTTCGGCGGCCGACGAGGTGGTCATCATCAACAGCCGCGAGAAGAAGGCCATCGAGGATCACTTCGCCCCCAACCCCGAGCTGGTGGCGCTCCTGCGCGAGCGCGGCAAGGACGCCTACGCCGACGCCGTAGAGACCGTGGGCAACTACCCGGTGAGCTACGTGTACCAGGAAGAGGCCCTGGGGCTCGGTCACGCGGTGCGCTGCGCCGCCGAGAAGACGGGCGCTGAGCCCTTCTACGTGCTTCTGGGCGACGTGCTCGTGCCTGGCAACGGGATGCTGCCGGCCATGCAGGCGGTCTCCGACGCCCATGGCGGCGCGAGCGTGATCGCGGTCATGCCCGTGCCCGACGATGAGGTGAGCCGCTTCGGCGTCATCGCCGGCGCCGAGGTGGAGCCGGGCGTGTGGAAGGTGAGCGAGCTCGTGGAGAAGCCGGCCCGGGAAGACGCGCCGAGCAACCTGGCCGTGTTCGGCCGCTACCTCTTGAGCCCGCGCGTCATGGAGCTGCTCGCCAACGTCGCGCCCGGCGTGGGCGGCGAGATCCAGCTGACCGACGCCCTCGACGCCGTGCTCGCCGAGGAGGAGATGTACGCGCTTGTCGTGGACCCTGCCGACGGCTTCGACACCGGCACCGTGGAAAGCTGGCTGGAGACGAACAACGTGCTGTTCCAGCGGAAGCGCGGGTAGGGGAAGGATCGGGGAAGCGGCGGCGGCAGGCGGCCGGCCGTGCGCGGGTGCCCTGGAACCCTCGAAATCGGGGGTGACAGGGTGTCAGCGGACGTGCTATCATAACGGCTTACCGCCGCGTTGCCGCAGGTGGGAATTCTTCTCAATGCTGAAGAATTGTTTAACGATGACCCGTTGAATCCACAAGTTCCCCACCTTCGCGTCATAGGGAATTCAAGGGCGGCTGTTATACTGACGTCAGCAAGTGAGACAACCCCCTCCGATCACTTGCCTGCTTTGTCTCTGAAAAGCAGAAAGCGGCTCCTGAGAGAGTCGCATCCCCCCTCCTTCTGGCCCGGCTGGCCCCCTCCAGCCGGGCCGCTTCTTTTCTCGCACCCGTTCTTGGCGCCCGCGCAGAGCTCGTACACGGGCCTTTCGCCCGAAAGTCAACGAAAAGCGGCGAGGTCGGCATTACACTGAGCGCTTAGGCTGGCAAACGGAAAGGCACGTTCCCTTCATGATTTGGCATTGCGGTCGCTTCGACTTCGATACATCGACGCCCATCGTCATGGGCATTCTGAACATCACTCCCGACTCGTTCTCCGACGGAGGCCTCTATCTGGATGCCGACGCGGCGGTGGAGCACGCCCTGGCTATGGTGGACGCGGGCGCGGCCATCGTCGACGTGGGCGGCGAGTCCACCCGCCCCGGTTCCGATGCGGTAGACCCGGCCGAGGAATGGGAGCGCATCGGGGCCGTGATCGCGGCCCTGGCCGAGCGCGGGCTGTGCGTGTCGGTGGACACGCGCCACGCCGAGGTGGCCTCCCGGGCCCTGGCCGCGGGCGCGTCCATCGTCAACGACGTGTCCGGCTTCCGCGATCCCGCCATGGCGCAGGTCGCGGCGAAGAGCGGCTGCGGCTGCGTGGTGATGCACATGGCCGGCGAGCCGAAGACCATGCAGGACAACCCCGTCTACGACGATGTGGTGGCCGAGGTGCGCGACTACCTGCGCGATGCGGCCGCCGCCCTCGAGGAAGCGGGCGTCGACCGGTCCCGCATCTGCATCGATCCGGGTCCCGGCTTCGGGAAGACCCCCAAGCAGACCATCGAGCTCATGCGCAACCTCCATGAGCTCGTGCACCTGGGCTATCCGGTCATGGTAGCCGCCTCCCGCAAGAGCTACGTGGGCTACGCCTACGGCGTGGAAGAGCCCCACGAGCGCGACGTGGCCTCGGCCGCCGAGGCACTGCTCGCCTGCGAGCTGGGGGCGAGCGTGGTGCGCACCCACAACGTGCCCCTCACTGTGGCGGCCCTGGGCGACCTGCGCCCGGCTGTGGTACTGGGCCTGGGATCCAATGTGGCTTTAGTGGCCGAACCCGGCGAGGAGACCGAGGCGAAGATCGCCCAGATCAATCTCGCCGTGGGACAGCTATGCGGCCTGCCGGACACCCAGATCATCGACATGGCCCCCTTCTACGAGAGCGAGCCGGCCTACTATACCGATCAGGACGCCTTCGTGAACACCGTCGTGCTGCTGCGCACTGGGCTGCCGCCTAAGGAGCTGCTCGGCTACCTCCACGGCATCGAGAACTCCCTTGGCCGCGTGCGCACCATGGAGAACGGCCCGCGCACCTTGGACCTGGATATCGTGGACTACCAGATGTACGTGGCCTCCGACGACGAGCTTACCCTGCCGCACCCCCGTGCCTGTGAGCGCGACTTTGTGGTGCGCCCCCTGCTCGACATCCTGCCCGGCTACGAGCTGGCCGACGGTACGGCCGTCGGGGCGGTTCCCGCGGCCGAGCGCGTGGGGAAGGCGAGGAGGTTGTAGATGAAGCTCACGGTTATCGACGAGGTGACCTCGACCAACGAGGTGGTGAAGGAGGCCCTGCGCGAGGGCAAGGCCGAGGGGCTCGTGGTGCGGGCCCGGCGCCAGTCCGGCGGCTACGGCCGCCAGGGCCGCGGCTGGGACAGCCCCGAGGGCGGCCTGTACATGTCGCTGCTGCTGCGTCCCGATGTGGCCGGCAGCGGTCTGGCCACGCTCAGCCTGGTGGCGGGCCTGTCCGTGCAGCGGGCCCTGGCGGCCATGGCCGACCCCTCCGTTGAGGATGGCATCCAGCTGAAATGGCCCAACGACGTGGTGTACATGCCCGCCGACTGCGAGCGGGCCGACGAGTACCGCAAGCTCTGCGGCATCTCGCTGGAGTCTTGCGGGGGAGGGGTGTGCGTGGGCATCGGTGTCAACGTGTTCCCGCCCGACGTGGAGCGTCCTATCGAGGGCCGCAACATCCCCGAGTACCTAGCCGATCTCATGATGGATCCCGCTTCCAGCCCCGCCCATCCCGTCACCGTCCGCGCGGCCATCGAGGCGCTCGACGAATCAGAGCAGGCGGCGCGGCGCGAGGAGCTCATCACCGACGTGCAGCGCGAGGTGCTCGCCCGGGTGCTGGTGAACTACGGTCGCTGGCGCGAGCTGGGCTTCCAGCCTTCCCTGGCCACCTACGAGGCGGTGTCGTTCTTGGATGGGCGCCCCCTGCGCATCGAGACCATCGGCGGGGCGACCACGGTGGAGGGCGTCGGCGCCGGCGTGGACGAGCGCGGCCGGCTGCTCGTGCGTACCGCTGACGGCGTGGTGCCCGTCGCCTCGGGGGAGGCCCACGTCGTTCCGCTGCCCTAGGGTCTACAATGGCGCTCGGCGTTTTTTGAGGAAAGGCACGAGCCCCATGGACGAATCGAAGCAGAGCGAACCTAGCGAACCTGTGACACCTACCGACCGCACTCCGGTCGCCGGTGGCTCCGACGCGGGGGCGGCCGCGACTGAGGGCGGTGCCGGCCGTCCCGATGAGGACGCGGCGCTGGACGACCGGGGAGAGGCGCTGCGCAGCCACTCGGCCGGCGACGAGAAGGTGCTGCGCATGGGCACCGCCTCCATTCCTCGGCTCATCACCGAGTTCGCCATCCCGTCGGTGGTGGGCATGCTCATCAACGGCTCCTACGCCATCATCGACTCGGTGTTCCTCGGCCATGCCGTGGGAGAGATCGGTCTTTCAGCCATGACCGTGGCCAATCCCATCATGATCGTGTTCATGGCCCTGGCCATGCTCATCGGCAACGGCGGCAACGCTCTGGCGGCCCTGCGCCTGGGGGAGGGCCGGCGCGAAGATGCGGAGCGGGCCCTGGGTAACGTGGTGTCCCTGAGCCTGTTGGCCGCCGTGGTGGTGCTGTTCATCGGATGGAACCCCGTGCTCGTGAACGGGGTGCTCGACCTTGCCTCGGCCACCGAGGAAGTGCGTCCCTACGCCCTCACGTTCATTCAGATCCTCTGCTCGGGCTTCCTGCTCCAGTGCATCGGCATGGGCGTGAACAACTTCATCCGCACGTGCGGTGCCCCGAACCGGGCCCTCGGCACCATGGTGGTGGGCCTCGCGAGCTCGGTGGCCTTCAACTTCCTGTTCGTCATCATGCTCGGCTGGGGAGTGGCCGGCAGCGGCCTGGCCACGGTGCTCGGCTGGGGTTGCTCTTGTGCCACGGTGCTGTGGTACTTCTGCGGCCGCACCGATGTGCCCATGCGCCTGTCTGTGCGCTCCATGATTCCGAACGTGCCCCTCATCGTCACTATTCTGGGCTATGGGCTCCCGAGTTTCTGCGTGCAGGCCGGCATGGCCGTGGTGAATTTCGTTATCAACTTCCAACTCGTGAAATACGGCGCCCTCACTCCCATCGGTGCCGACGATGCCCTGGCGGCCATCGGGGTGGTGCAGCGTATCGGCCAGTTCACCGTCATGCCCCTCATCGGCATCGCCATCGCCCTGCAGCCGCTGCTCGGCTTCAATTACGGTGCCCGCAAGGTGGCCCGGGTGCGCAAGACGCTGTGGTACGGCATCGGGGCCGCCACCTCCATCGCCGTGGTCATGTTCGCTGGGGTGGAGCTATTCGCCGTCCCCATCGCCCACGGCTTCGGCATCAAGCACGACGGGCTCGTGGACTTCACCGCCTTCGCCCTCCGAGTGCAGTTCCTCATTCTGCCCTTTGTGGGCTTTCAGATCGTGAGCGCCAACTACTTCCAGGCCACAGGCCAGCCGGCCAAGTCGGTGCTCCTCACGCTGACGCGGCAGATCCTGTTCCTTGTGCCGCTGCTGTACCTCATGCCCGAGATGCTGCCCTCTCTGGCCCCGGGGCTCACGGGCCTCGATGCCCTGTACTTCGCCGCTCCCGTCTCCGATCTGCTGGCCACGGGCACCACGGCCGTCTTCATCGCATGGGAGATGGTGCGCCTGCGCCGCTTGGCCCGACTGTGCGCCCAGGGCGCGGAGGCCTGAGGCTGGGGCATCCATATTTTGTGCATATGCTCAAAACTGATCAAATCGCTTCCCGTTGGCCGTTCAGGGGCGACTCTGGCGTCTGAAGCGCACGGCGTCCCGTAGTATCTCCCTCGTCGAAAGGAGATATGACCATGGAAACCGCACGCACGAAAACCAGCGCTTCCGCGCGCACCCGTTCCGTGGCCTTTGTAGGCCTGACCATTGCCATCATGGCGGTATCGGCATGGGTAACCGTACCTCTGGGGCCGGTGCCCTTCACGTTGCAGATGTTCGCCATCACCTTCGCCATCGTGGTGCTGCGGCCCAAGGAGGCCATCGCCGCCATCGCGGGCTATCTGCTCCTCGGCGCCGTGGGCGTGCCGGTGTTCTCCGGTATGCGCGGGGGCCTCGGGGTGCTGGCCGGTCCCACGGGCGGCTTTCTGTGGGGCTACCTCCTTGGCGTGAGCGCCGCGGTGCTGTTCCTGCATCTGGCGCGTCCGGGCCGCGGCTCGGGCCCCGCCCGCGGCCCGCGGCCCACGGCCGCCGAGCGGGCCGCCCTCGCGCCGGCCCAGCGGGCCGTGGCGTTCCTGCGCGCCTTCGGGGTCGATCTGGCGGCCGGCCTCATCTTCACGGCCGTGGCCTACGTCTGCGGCTGCGTCCAGTACATGGCCGTGGGTCAGGTGGACCTCATGACGGCCTTCCTCACGGCTGTGGCCCCCTTCATGGTGGTGGACGCCTGCAAGATCGTGGCCGCCGTCATCTGCGCCGACGCCGTGAAGGCCGTGGTGAAGTAGGCCGTTTGGGCGAATTGGAATATGCGCCGCCCTCTGATCGGGAGGCGTGACAACAAGCAAGGGGCTCCCATCTGGGAGCCCCTTGGCGCTTAAGATGAGGTGCGTTGGTTACGCCTTGAAGCGGTAGCCGTAGCCGCGGACGGTCTCCACGAGGGCCGGATCGTAGCCGGCGGCGTGGATCTTGTCGCGCAGGCGCTTGATGTGGGTGTCCACGGTCTTCGTCTCGGTGAGGTACTCCCAGCCCCAGGCGTCGCGGAGCAAGTCCTCGCGGGAGACCACCTTGCCGGCGCTCTTCATGAGGCTTGCGAGCAGCTCGAACTCGCGCGGGGTGAGGTCGATCTCGCCGTGATCGCCGGCGGCGGTGTGAGCATCCTCGTCAAGGGTGATGCCCGAGGCGGTGATGGAGTTGGAGGCACCGGGGAACTCGCCGCCCTGACCGCGGCGAAGCAGGGCGCGTACGCGGGCGATGAGCTCGCGCACGCCGAAGGGCTTGGCGAGGTAATCGTCGCCGCCGATCTCCAGGCCGACGACCTTGTCGAGCTCGGTATCGCGGGCCGACAGGAACAGCACGGGGGCCGTAGTTTTGGAACGAAGGCGGCGGCACAGCTCGTAGCCGTCCATTCCCGGCAACATGATGTCGAGGACGAACAGATCGTAGTTGTTCGCGCTCGCGAGGGCGAAGGCCTCCTCGCCGTTGTCGACGACGTCGGCGTCGTAGCCTTCCTTCCGCAACGCGTAGCTGACGAATTCAGTGATCGATGGCTCGTCGTCAACGACAAGGATTCGGCTCGGTGTCTCAATCATAATCTTGCCTTTCTCTCGTCATGTCGACGATTGCCCTGCGGGGGCAGATCGTTTAATCCTTGATATAATCAAGCACCGTGTTCACTATAAACACTGTGTCATATTTTACTGGAAAACTGAGGAAGATTGTCATAATTATGTTACTTGCTATTGACATAGGGAATACCCATACCGTTATCGGGGCCTACGACGGTGAGCGACTCGCTGCCATGTGGCGCGTGGCCACGGATCGTTCGGTGACCGCCGACCAGCTGCGGGCGACCCTTTCCTCGCTTTTCGCCCTGGATGATCTCACCCTGACCGAGGTGCGGGCCTCGGCTGTGGCCTCGGTGGTGCCCCAGCTCAGCCGCGCATGGATACAGGCCATCGCCGACGCCACGGGCACCGCGCCCCTTGTGTGCTCGGCCGAGACGGCCGCCGGGCTCTTCGAGGCCGACTACCCCCGTCCTCACGAGATCGGCGCCGATCGCGTGGCCGACGCCGTGGCCGCCCGCAGCCTCTATGGGGCCCCGGTCGTGGTGGTCGATTTCGGCACCGCCACCAACATCGAGGTGATCGACGGCGAGGGGCGCTTCCGTGGCGGCGTCATCGCGCCGGGCGTGCAGACCTCGGCCAACGCCCTATTCGCCTGTGGGGCCCAGCTGCCCGACATCGCGCTGGTGGTGCCTCCGGCCCCCATCGGCACCTCCACGGTGGAGGCCATCCAGGCCGGCATCATGCTGGGGGAGGCCGACCGGGTGGACGGTCTGGTGCGCCGCATCTTTGCCCAGCTGGGCTACGAGGCCCCGGTCATCGCCACGGGCGGCCTGGCCCCGGTGGTGGCGCCCCATTCCGCCACCATCTCCGCAGTGAACCCGGAGCTGACCCTCCACGGCCTGCGCCTCATCGCCGAGCGGGCCCAATAGGGGGGCTCTGGCACTGCGGGCACGGGAACCGCGCCCGATCGGCGTCGGGAGGGGCGGGCGCTGTCGTCCTGTCTCGGGCCGCCGGCCCCGATGCCGGCGCGGAACGCATCGCGGGAGCGGTCGCGTCCGGCCTTGCTGCCGGCGCAGGGCCGTATCGCGGGGAAGTTGTGCCCTTGGGGGAACGGTGCGGGCCACCGTGCGGTTCCATGGCTAGAATGGGGATGCGCCCGCAGCGTGCGGGCACATTCGTCCAAGGAGGCTGCCAGGACGTTCCCGGCGCCGCGACATGAGAAAGAGGGCCCGACGTGTTGACCGACATTGAAATTGCCCAGGCGACCGAACCGAAACCCATTGGCGAGATCGCCGCCATTGCCGGCGTCGACGAGAAGTACCTTGAGCTGTACGGCAACTACAAGGCCAAGGTGGATTTCAACCTCCTGCGCGACGAGGAGCACGCCCCGGGCAAGCTCATCCTGGTGACCGCCATCAACCCCACGCCCGCCGGCGAGGGCAAGACCACCACCACCGTCGGGCTCGCCGATGCCCTGGCCCAGCGCGGCAAGAACGTGGTCGTGGCCCTGCGCGAGCCGTCGCTCGGGCCCGTGTTCGGCATCAAGGGCGGCGCTGCCGGCGGCGGGTACGCCCAGGTGGTGCCCATGGAGGACATCAACCTGCACTTCACCGGCGACTTCCACGCCATCGGGGCTGCCAACAACCTGCTCGCGGCTTTGCTGGACGCCCATATCCAGAACGGCAACGAGCTGAACATCGATGTCCGCAAGATCACCTGGAAGCGCGTGGTGGACATGAACGACCGCCAGCTGCGCCACATCGTGGACGGCCTCGGCGGCAAGGCCCACGGTGTGCCCCGCGAGGACGGCTTCGACATCACCGTGGCCAGCGAGGTCATGGCCATCTTCTGTTTGGCCACCTCCATCACCGACCTGAAGGAGCGTTTGGGCCGCATCGTGGTGGGCTACACCTACGATGACGCGCCGGTCACGGCCCACGACCTGAAGGCCGAGGGCGCCATGGCCGCGCTTCTGAAGGACGCCCTGAAGCCGAACCTCGTGCAGACGCTGGAGGGCACCCCGGCCTTCGTGCACGGCGGCCCTTTCGCCAACATCGCCCACGGCTGCAACTCCATCATGGCCACCCGCATGGCCATGGCGCTCGGCGACTACTGCGTGACCGAGGCCGGCTTCGGCGCCGATCTGGGCGCGGAGAAGTTCCTCGACATCAAGTGCCGCCTGGCCGGCCTCGCGCCCGATGCCGTGGTGGTGGTGGCCACCGTGCGCGCGCTCAAGAACCACGGCGGCGTGGACAAGGCCGACCTGAACGAGGAGAACCTGGAAGCGCTGGAGGCGGGCTTGCCGAACCTGCTGCAGCACGTGGAGAACATCACGAATGTGTACAACCTGCCCTGCGTGGTGGCTATCAACGCCTTCCCGACCGACACCAGGGCCGAGCTGGATTTGGTGGAGGCCAAGTGCCGCGAGCTGGGCGTGAACGTGGCCCTGTCCGAGGTGTGGGCCAAGGGCGGCGAGGGCGGCCTGGCCCTGGCCGACGAAGTGGTGGCCCTCTGCGAGAACGGAGACGCGGCCGGCCGCTCGGCCGAGACGTTCTCGTTCTCCTATGAGAGCGACCTTTCCATCGCCGAGAAGATCGAGGCCATTGCCAAGCGGGTCTACCGGGCCGACGGCGTGGTGTTCGAGCCGGCCGCGCAGAAGGAGATCGCGTCGTTGGAGGCCCTGGGCTTCGGGGCCATGCCCGTGTGCATGGCCAAGACCCAGTACTCGTTCTCGGACGATGCCACGAAGCTGGGCGCTCCCCGCGACTTCACCGTCACGGTGCGCCAGGTGAAGGTGTCGGCCGGTGCCGGCTTCATCGTGGCGCTGACTGGCTCCATTATGACCATGCCCGGCCTGGGCAAGGCCCCGGCCGCCCATAAGATTGACGTGCTGGAAGACGGCACCATTGTTGGGTTGTTCTAGGCAATAAATAGCATGTAAAAACAGCCCCTAGGCGAATAGCTTGGGGCTGTTTTCGTGTTAGAATGGCGGCACTGGCAAAGTCCGATGCGGGCGGCGCTTCTTGAGAGAGGAGTGACGCCTTATGCTGAAAGAAGTTCTCATTCTCGTTTTAACGGCACTGCCCAACTGGATGGCCCTGGCGCTTATGGGGCTCGACAGGTACGAGCGATGGAAGTATAAGCAATCGGATGGAGCGGGAGAACAGTAAAAAGCCCGGCGGCAACCGGGCTTAATCGTCAACACCGCGCCGCCCGTACCCAGGCTAGCAACCTACGGGCTTTGCCAGTGCCCTTGCAGTATAGCTGATTTTTTTACGAAAGACAATGGGTCGAAGCGTGCGATTGGGAGAATCATGGTAAACACCGAGTTCATCGAGGCGCTGGCGTCGAAGGCGCCCACACCGGGCGGGGGCGGGGCGAGCGCCTACGTGGGGGTCCTGGCGAGTGCCCTGGCCTCCATGGTGGGCAACCTCACCGTGGGGAAAAAGAAGTACGCTGACGCGGAGGAGCGCGTGCAGGCCGAACTGTTGGAATTGGAGGCCACGCGCTTGCGCCTTTTGGAGCTCATCGATGCCGATGCCGAGGCCTTCGCGCCGCTGGCCGCGGCCTATGGTATGGCCCGCGATACCGATGGGGCCGCAGCTGCTCAGCGAGCGGCCCTGCAAGTGGCCCTCGTGGATGCCTGCGAGGTGCCGCTGGAGATTATGCGCCAGTGCGTGCAGGTGATCGAGTCCTGCGTGTTCATGGCGAAGCACGGCTCGGTACTGGCCGTGTCCGATGCCGGAGCTGGGGCGGTGCTGGCAAAGGCGGCCCTTCTGGCGGCCAGCCTGAACGTGCGCATCAACATCGGCTCCATGGACGACGAGGCCCGGGCCGCCGCCTATCGCGAGCAGATGGAGGACCTCATCGCCGCTGGCAGCGCCCTGGCCGACGATGTGTATGCCGACGTGGTGGAGAGGCTGGGATAATGGCGAAGCTGCTCACTGGTAAGGAAGTGTCGGCGGCTCTGGCCGACGATCTGGCGCCCCGCATCGAGCGCCTGTCCGCGGTCGGCGTGACTCCGACGCTGGCCATCGTGCGGGTGGGAGTGCGTCCGGACGATCTGTCCTACGAGCGCACCGCGTGCAAGCGGGCCGAGGCCTTGGGGCTCGCCGTGCGCCGCTTCGAGCTGCCGGCCGATGCCCCCCAAGGCGAGCTGGAAGCGGTGATCGACGCGGTGAACGCCGACGACGGCATCCACGGCTGCCTCATGTTCCGCCCCTTGCCCCCCTCCATGGACGAGCGGGCCGTGTGCGATCGACTGGCCCCGGAAAAGGACATCGACGGCATCGGCTCGGCATCGCTGGCCGGGGTGTTCGCCGATACGGGGGAGGGCTTCCCCCCGGCCACGGCCCGGGCCTGCCTGGAGACCCTGGACTTCTACGACATTCCCGTTAAGGGCAAGCGGGTGGTGGTGCTCGGCCGCAGCCTGGTGATCGGGCGGCCCGTGGCCATGATGCTGTTGGCCCGCCACGCCACGGTCACCCTGGCCCATTCCCGTACCGAGGACGCGGCGGCTCACACCCGTGAGGCCGACATCGTCGTGTGCGCCACGGGCCGGCCCCGCGCTTTCGGGCCGGAGTACTTCGCTCCGGGCCAGACGGTGCTCGACGTGGGAATCAACTTCGACGAGGCGGGCAACCTCTGCGGCGATGTGGACTTCGACGCCGTGGAGCCCGTGCTGGGGCCCGAAGGCGCCATCACGCCGGTGCCCCGGGGTCTCGGCGGCGTGACTACCACGGTTACCATGGCCCATGTGGTGCAGGCGGCCGAGGCTGGGCAGCGCTAGGGGCGGACGACTCGTGAAACGAGCCTTGCCCCTTGGGAGCAGATAGCGGGTATAATGGTGGCGGCCCCCCTGGGGCCGCGCGCGACCGGTTCTGATTCGAGGGGAGAGAGGTTGAACAAGCTGCGCATCCTGCTGCTCGCGTTGGCCTACGCCTGCTTTTGGGCGTTGTTCGTGCTGTTTCCCTACCCGTCGAACGTAGTGCCCGAATCCTATACCTCCTACGATGCGGCCCCTGTATTCGCCAGCAGCGTTGTCA
Organism: Adlercreutzia muris; assembly: GCF_041223505.1. Taxonomy (NCBI): domain Bacteria; kingdom Bacillati; phylum Actinomycetota; class Coriobacteriia; order Eggerthellales; family Eggerthellaceae; genus Adlercreutzia; species Adlercreutzia muris. The sequence goes on along the minus strand of NZ_JBCLQK010000001.1, from coordinate 133,003 downwards.
CGCTCGTTACGATGGCCCTTTCAGGCGGGGTTCTCGTAGCGCTTCGTGACGGTCTGGCCGAGCGGGTGGCCGGAAGCACGATGGCTGTCGTTGGGTCCGGCGCCGCGCTGCTTGCCTGCGGCGCCGCGCTCATTGTCAGCGCTCATATCGGAGCGATACCGCTTTGGCTGATGGTCGCCTATCCCGCCATCATGGCGATCTATGGCGTGGTGGCCGCCGTTGCCCTTGCGGGGGCATCGCGGCGTTTGTCTTCTCGGGACAACGCCGTCGTGCTCGCCCTCTCCCTGTTCCTGTCGTTCCTGATCGGCGAGGCTATCGTGGCGCTTACGGATCCTCTGCCCACCGGGGAGGTCTCCAACCCGCTCATGCCCGCCTTGGGCGGTGTCTTCCTGGTGATTCTCGGCCGCCTCGGCCGCAGTGATGCCGAGCCGCCGTCTCCGCCACGCCCTGCGTCGTCGCTTTCGGGTCGTGCTGCTGCGCTCGCGGCTGCCATTCTACTGTGCTACCTGCTGGGAAGCGGGGCGTTCATGAGCCTCTCGTCGGTGGCTCGGGGTGAGACGTGGTTTTCCGATGGGTGGATCCATTGCGCCATCGCCCTTGGGCTCTACCCGGCTTTTTGCCTCTGCGCATTCGCTGCATGGCGCCAGGGTCGCGCGGGCTATCCGTGGCTCGGTTTCTTCATCCTCTGCATCGCCTGCCTCTATTGCACCGCCCTGCTGTATGCGCCGCTGGCCGTCCTATGCCGAGCTTTGATCCTGTCGAGCCGTCCCATGGCCATCATGCTGCTGTGGGTGGCGGTTCAAGAGGGGATGCGCGCGCGGTCTTCCTTGGTGGCAGTCCGCGGTTGTCGCGCCCATGCTCACCGTTGCCGTCGATTGCGCCATTCACGCCATCGGACTTGTCGGGCTCCCTTCCGCTCAGATGGATTCAGTCGTCAATGCCGTCATGCTCGTTACGGCCTTTGTCATGACGCTGGGGATGCTCTGGTTCGTGCGACTGCGCCTTGACGGCACGGATCCCGCGCGCTCTGGGTACCTTGCGGGTGCCATCGATGTGTCGGCGGTTATCGCCGCTTTGGCCGACGAACATGGCTTGAGCGAGCGGGAGGGCGAAGTGCTCGGGCTGCTCTACCGCGGTAACACCCAGAAAAAGATTGCCGAGCGCTTGTTCCTGTCGGTGAACAGCATCCAAACCTATGCAAAGAGCCTCTATCGAAAGCTCGGCGTGCACTCGCGTCAAGAGCTCATCGACATGGTGAACGAGGCTATGGACAAAGGCGACCGGGCCCGCTGAGGGGCCCGGTCGCAGGGGGGGGGAGGGCGAAAAGTGGTCGATTACCAGACCGAGATGGCCGTGGCGCAAGCGGGGCTGTCCCAGGCGTAGCCGCCGTCTTCCCCGATGAAGGAGTCGGCGATAGAATCGAAGCTCGCCGGGTTCGAGGGTGTCATGTCACCGGTTAGCGCGTGGATGACGGTGTAGCGTCCGGCGGTGAAGATATGCGCGTTCGAGAAGCCGCCCGGCATGTTCCAGTTGATGCCCCCGCAGGGGTTGCCCGCCTGGATGCCGGCGGCGTAGAGGCCGGGAATGGGATTGCCCTCGCCGTCGGTCACTCGGTAGCGGTTGTCCACCACGATACCGGCGTTGATGCCCGAGATGCCCACATCTCCCTTGATGCAGAAGAACGGGGGAGTGTCTATGGCCGCCATGTCGGATCCGGCCACGCCGAAATCGTCGTCGGCGCCCTTGGCACACAACTCGTTGTATCGCTCGATGCTGGCCACTCCCTCCTGGACGGGAATGCCGGCCGCCTCGCAGAGCTCCTCGAGGGTATTCCCCGACACCACCGTTTCGGGATCCATCCAGGCGCTGCCCTCGCCTACGAGGGCCACCGGCGGTACGCCGGGGATGCCCTCCACGGCGCCTTCGGTCTTAGAGTCGAAGATGCGGTAGTGGATGCCGCGATCCTCGGGTTTGTAGGTGGCGGACATGGAGATGTTCAGGCTGCTCATCGGAATGGTTTCGTTGCAGAAGCGCTTGCCGTTGACATCGAGGGCCAGGAAGGGATAGAACATGAAGGGGCCGATATAGTTGGTGTGGATCTGCCGGGCGTGTCCGAGCGGTGCCATGCGCCCGCCTGCCAGAATGCCGAGGATGTGCCCGTCGCCTGTGTGGTTGACCAGGCAGAGGGGGAACATGGACGCATCGCGCATGTTCCGATCCACCATAGACTCGTTGTTCATGTAATCGCCGGCGGCCAGCACTACGCCCTTTGTGGCGGTGAGCTTCACATAGGTGCCGTCTTTTTGCTTGCCGATGGCGCCGGTGATGGTGCCGTCCTCTTCCTGGACGAGCTGCACGCAGGGGGTTTCGTAGTAGAACGTGGCACCGCCGTCGGCTGCCTTTTGGGCGAGAGCGGTCATGAGGTCCTGATTCGAGGCTTGGGTCGCGTCGCAAACGGCGACAACGCTGCCGTCATCGTAGCGGATGGAGCTGTCGGTGAGGAACTCGATGGGCTCGATGCCGACGGAGCGGCCCTGGGATATCACCCACGGCACGGCTTCCTCGGCGTATTCCACATAGTAGTCGAACAAGTCGTTGTTGATCCTCCAGTCGTTAAGGCGGGCCCAGTCGCTGCGCCAGCGCTTGATGCCGGCGGGGGTGGAGTGCTCTTTCGCGACGAAGGAGCAGCCGTTGCCATTGGCGGACACCACGGCCTCTTTCTGGAGACAGGCTACCTTTGCGCCCTCTTCCACGGCGGTAAGTACGGCGGGCACGCCGGCGCAGCCCGCGCCTACTACGACGATGTCGTAGGTTTCCTCGGCGGCGAACTCGGTGATCGGCTCGCGCTCTATGATGCTGAAATCGAAGTCGCTCTCCTTGAGGTCGGTGGGAAGCTCGTCGTTTGCGGTGTCGGCCAATTTCCCGCTTGCAGTGGCGGATGGGGCGCACCCCGCCATTCCCAGCAGGGCGGTTCCGGCCGCTGCGCCGATGCCGCCTTTGATGAACATTCTGCGATCCATGGTCTGCATGAGTCCCTCCTTGCACTGTTTCTTGGACGCGGACTGCGGTGCCCGAACGTCTCTTGCCAGTGATCATCATGGCCCATGAAGCCGGCTCGCGCTTCCCATGGAATGGGGATAGTTTTGCTCGGAGTGCTTCCCATAAAATGGGGAAGCACCTGTATGGAGGCGCTTTTGGAAACAGTGCCCGCATCTTCGCATTCGCCGTGCGAAGCTGGATGGGAATTGCGGGAAAAGACAAAGGAGGTCGTGCCGTCAGCCGATTAGCGCAATGATGACGCAGCGTCAGAGGCTTTCTCGTGAAATGATATGTCTTTCACTGACATTCACGAGAAGGAGAGCGATCATGCCCATCTTCACGCCCACCGAGATCACCGACAACTACATGAAGGCTTCGGTGGGGAAGGCGGCATCGCCGGCGTGGCGCCTGTTCGTCCTCGCCGTGGCCGCAGGTCTGCTCATCGGTCTGGGCGGCGTGACCTCCTCCACGGCGGCCCACGCCCTCGACAACGCCGGCATGGTGCGCCTCGTATCGGGCCTCATCTTCCCTGTGGGACTCATGATGGTCATCCTCATGGGCACCGAGCTGTTCACGGGCAACGCCCTTATGATCACGGCGGCGCTGGACGGCCGCATCACCTGGGGGCGTCTGCTGCGCAATTGGGGCATCGTGTTCGCCGGCAACCTCGTGGGTGCGGTGCTTCTGGCCGCCTGCATGGCATTCTTCGGCCAGCTGAACATCGGCGGGGGCGACTTGGCTGTGTACACGGCCAAGGTGGCGGCCGCAAAGAACGGGCTGCCGTGGGCGAACGCCTTCGTGCTGGGCATCTTTTGCAACCTCATGGTGTGCATCGCGGTGTACCAGGCCAACACCGCCCAGGACACCGCCGGTCGCATCCTCGGCATCTTCTTCCCCATCATGGGGTTTGTGCTGGCCGGCTTCGAGCACTGCGTGGCCGACATGTACTATGTGCCGGCGGGCATCTTCGCCTATATGAACCCGGCCTACACCGGCATGATCGACGCGGCCGGCATCAACACGGCCCTGCTCACCTTCGGGGACTTCATCGCGGCGAACCTCATTCCCGTCACGCTCGGCAACATCGTGGGCGGCGTGCTCGTGGGCGCGACCATGTACGCCTGTCACCGCACCAAGTCCGCGAAGTAGCTTTCCCGGGGCATCGCGCGGGCAAGCGGGCGCGAGCGGGAACGGCGTGCCGTCTGGCGGAGGCGGCACCGGTCTTCTCGGCCGGAACCGCTGTGGGGTCCCCAGCCTAAGAAATCGTAAGGAATATGGGTAATTCGGTCGGGTTTTGCGCGTTTGCCCTGGCGGGACTTGCGCTATGGGGCGCGAGCCGTAAGATAGGGCCATGGCAAACGGACTGACATACCAGCGCACCACTTCCACCCCCGAGGCGACCAAGCAGCTCGCCTCTACGTTGGCCCCCTACCTGCATCCGGGCGATGTGGTGGTGCTCGATGGCGACTTGGGCGCCGGTAAGACCCAGTTCGTGCAGGGGGTGGCCGCCGCCCTCGGCGTGCGCTCGCCGGTCACGAGTCCCACCTTTAACATTCTGCTGGAATACGGCGAGGGCCGCATTCCCGTGCGCCATTATGATCTGTACCGGCTGGACGATCGTTTCCAGCTGGAGGACATCGACTACTACAGCGCCATCGACGGCGACGGCGACGGAGTTGCCTTCGTGGAATGGGCCGAGAAGTTCCCCGAGGACATGCCCTACGACTACCTGGAGCTGACTGTTACCGTTGAGTCCGACGAGTCTCGCCGTATCGTGGCCCATTCCTACGGCAGCCGCGCTCGTCAGCTTCTGTGCGTGTGGGCCAACGACTCCAAGGCGCGTTTGGGGAAGTGCAAGCTGTAGGCACCTGTGCCGCCGGCTGCTGTCCTGTGTTTCGCCTGCGGCGAGCCAAGGGCCGCGAGATGCGGGAAATGACGTTTTCGCGAGCCGAGGGGGCCGGCGCGCCTCTCTTTCCGGGCCAAAACCTCGCTCGAACATGCTTGCGGTCGCAGACGAACTCGCTCAACCGTCATTTTTTGCATCTCGCGTCGGCAGCTGTGCGCCGCGGCCCGTGTCGCACGGCGGCTCGCGGGGGCTGCGGTACAATACCGGGGCGAAATACCGACATGGCATGGAAGAGGTTTCCGTGAGTACAGCTGAACACTCCTTCGTTCTCGCTTTCGACACCGCCAACGAGGTCATTGCCCTGGGGCTCGGGCTGCTCGATGCCGACAGGTCCGCGGTGACGATCGTGGCCTCGGCGGAAGTGGAGGCGCGGCGGGCCTCGAACACCCAGCTCGTTCCCCGTATCGATCGCCTGTGCGCCGAAGCGGGCGTGGCCCGCGACGAGATCGCCTGCGTGGCCGTGGGCCGCGGGCCGGGGTCGTTTACCGGCGTGCGCATCGCCCTCGCCACGGCCAAGGGCATCGCGAGCGCCCTGGGCGCGGCCCTTGTGGGGGTCTCTTCCTTGGATGCCGTGGCTTGGGGCCTGTGGGACGCGGGTCTGCGCGGCACCGGTGCGGTGGTGGCCGACGCCATGCGCCGGGAGGTGTACCCGGTGCGCTTCTCGCTGACCGATGACGGCGCCATGCGCCTGACGGCCGACCGGGTGGTGAAGGCCGCCGAGGCCGCCGAAGAGCTGGCTGCGGGCGGCTCGGCGGATTTCGTTGCCGGCGACGGACTGCGCAAGTACGGCGACTTGTTCGCTGGCGCGGGTCCCTTCGCGCCCGAGGACCGGTGGGCGCCGACGGGCCGCGGCCTGCTGCAGGCGGTGCAGGCGGCCTGGCGGGCGGGACAGTGCGACCCCCTCGACGCGCGCCGGCACGATCCCGGTCTGCTGCTGCCGGTGTACACGCGCCTGTCCGACGCCGAGGAGAACGAGCGGCAGCGCCTGGCCCGGGCCGACGACGCCCTGGCGGGCAAGCGCGGCAGCAAACATGTGACCATGAACGACACGGCCATCGCCAACGCCCGGGCCAACGGCGAGGGCATTGCCTACAAGCCCCTGGACGCGCGGCACGGAGCCGACGTGGCGGCCCTGGAAGCCGCGGTGATGGGAACCGACGCATGGAGCGAGGCTCTGGTGGTCGACGAGCTGGGACGATCCGACCGCGTGTGGTGGGCCGCCTACGCCGCCGACCCGAAGATGCCGCTTACGGCCGACGCGCCCTTGGTGGGCTATGCCGGCGGCTGGGTAGTGGACGGCGACGTGCAGATTCTGAAGGTAGGGATCGATCCGGACTGGCGCCGCCGCGGCGTTGCCCGGATGCTGCTGGCCCGCGTGGCCGACGACGCGCGCAACCTGGGGGCCCGCACCTGCTCGCTGGAAGTGCGCGCGGCCAACGCGGGCGCCCAGGCGCTCTACGGGGCCCTCGGCCTGACTGTGGCGGGGAAGCGCCCGCGCTACTATTCCGACGGGGAGGATGCCGTCATCATGACGGGCCCGCTGCCCACCCTGGCCCTGGCGGCCCTGCCCAACGGGGAGCCGGCTGCACTGGTGCCCGCGTCCGAGCCAGGGCCGGGAACGGCACCCGGCGGAAGCGCTCCGGAAGGGGAGGCGGCCGCCGCAATGCGTCCGCTCATCCTCGCCATTGAGTCGTCCTGCGACGAGACCGCCGCCGCCGTCATCGACGGTACGGGTGCGCTGCGCTCCGATGTGGTGGCGACTCAGGTGGACTTCCACGCCCGCTTCGGCGGAGTGGTGCCCGAGATTGCCAGCCGCAAGCATATCGAGGCCATCTGCGGCGTGTGCGACGAGGCCCTGGACCGGGCCGCGGAAAGCCTCGGCTGCGCCGCCCTGGCCTGGCGCGACCTGGATGCCGTGGCCGTCACCTATGCCCCGGGGCTCGTGGGAGCGCTCGTGGTGGGGGTGGCCTTCGCCAAGGGGGCGGCCTGGGGCGCCGATCTTCCCTTCATCGTTGTGAACCACCTGGAGGGGCACCTCTACGCCAACAAGATCGGCCTGGAGGACTTTGCTCCCCCGGCGGTGGTGTCGCTGGTGTCCGGCGGCAACACCATGCTCGTGTATATGGCCGGCTGGGGCGACTACCGCGTGCTCGGTGCCACCATCGACGACGCGGTAGGTGAGGCCTTCGACAAGGTGGCCAAGGCCCTGGGGCTCGGTTATCCGGGCGGCCCGGTGGTGTCGAAGTTCGCCGCCGAGGGCGACCCCGCGGCCATTTCCTTCCCCCGGGCCATGCTGCATTCGGGAGATTTGCGCTTCTCGCTTTCAGGCTTGAAGACCGCCGTGGTCACCTACATCAACAACGAGCGCGAGGCGGGCCGCCCGCTGAACGTGCCCGACATCTGCGCGAGCTTCACGGCCGCCGTGGTGGACGTGCAGGTGGCCAAGGCCCGGACGGCCCTGGAAGAGACCGGGGCGCCGACGTTCTGCCTCGGCGGCGGCGTGGCGGCCAACCCGACGCTGCGGGCGGCCTACGGGCGGCTCTGCGCCGAGATGGGGGTGCGGCTCGTGATGCCCCCGCTGGCCTCCTGCGGCGACAACGCCGGCATGATCGCGGAAGTGGCCCTCGACCGCTATCGCGCCGGAGCCTTCTCGCCCCTTTCCACCGACGCGGCGGCCCACGGCGATTTGGAAGAGCCCTACTGAGCCATCAAACCCGTACTGGTGACGTTCCGCTGCGGAAGGGGAGGGCCCGCGGCGGACGTCTGAGCGCCCCTTGGAGAATGCGGCCGTTAAGAAGCAGATTCCACTTCAGCAGCAGCGATGGCGGGATGGTGCCGGCCTGCGTGCATCAGCTTCTCTGCTTCTGTTGCCGCATTCGGAAAGGGATCAGCGCGAAGTCGGCCGCCGCGGGCCCTCCCCTTCCGCGACGCCGGGGCATCCCGCCTGTCTTAATACTCCCTTAATACCCGAGCGCGAACCTTAAGGGCGCGTTTATCCCCTTTTTCCTAGACTAGGTTCCATCCGGTGCGGAAGGCCGAGAACGGCGCCGCACCGCCTGTGACGGTGCGGCCCTGCGGGGCCCTGAGCGAAAGGGGAGCGCCATGGCGTATGTGACGGCGGCGGTGGGCGTGCTGGCCCTGGCCGCGATGGCGTACCTCGCGGTACTGCTGTTGAGGGACGGTGACGGGCGATGAGCGGGGAGGTGAGCGCGGCCCTGTTCACGGCGGCGGCCTACGGGGCCCTGCTGGTGGCCTGCGCGGTGCCGCTTTCCGGCTACCTCGTGAACGTGATGGAGGGGCGCCAGGCCCGGGCCCGCCGCATCATCGGCCCGGTGGAGCGCGGCGCCTTCCGCCTTCTGCGGGTGAACCCGGACGACTCCATGGGCTGGAGGCGCTATCTGGTGTGTGTCGTGGCCTTTACGGGGGTGTCCATCGCGGGGCTGTTCCTGCTGCTCGTGGCCCAGGGGGGCCTGCCCGCCAACCCCGAGGGCTTCGGGGGGCTGCCCGCCGATACGGCCCTGAACATGGCCGTGAGCTTCGCGACCAACACCGATTGGCAGGCCGTGGCGGGGGAATCGCACCTCAGCTACTTGTCCCAGGCCGCGGGCCTGGCCGTGCAGAACTTCCTGTCCCCGGCCGTGGGCATTGCCGTGGCCTTCGCCCTCATGCGGGGACTGTGGTCGGCCGGCGACGGGCGGCTCGGGAACTTCTTCGCCGATGTGATCCGCGTGACCCTCTGCGTTCTTTTGCCCCTCTCCCTCGTGCTCTCCATAGCCCTGGCTTCCCAGGGCGTGCCCCAGACCTTTCAGGGCTACGAGACCGTGCAGCTGCTGGAGCCCGTGGCCGTGGACGAGGCCGGCAATGTGGTGGCCGCCGACGATCCGGCGGCCGTGGAGGAGGTGACCGAGGCCGTGGTGCCCCTGGGCCCCCAGGCCTCCCAGGTGGCCATCAAGCAGCTGGGCACCAACGGCGGCGGCTTCAACGGGGCGAACTCCGCCTCGGCCCTGGAGAACCCCACGCCCCTGGCGAACTTGCTCGAGTGCCTGGCCATTCTGCTGCTGCCCTTCACCCTCATCCTCAGCTTCGGGCGCATGGTGGCCGACCGGCGCCAGGGGCGGGCGCTGCTGGCCTGCGTGCTCATCCTGCTGGCCATCGGCACCGCCGTGCTCGTGGGGGCGGAGTTTCGGGCCACGCCCCAGCTTTCCCAGGACGGGGCCGTCTACACCGGCTCGCTTGCCCAGGCCGCCGGCAACATGGAGGGGAAGGAGTGCCGCATCGGCACGGCCGGCTCCGCCATTTGGACCGCGTTCACCACGGCGGCGGCCAACGGGTCGACCAACGCCTCCCTGGAGGGGCTCACGCCCCTGGGCACGCTGGTGCCGCTGGTGTTCATGGGGCTTGGCGAGGTGGTGGGCGGAGGGGCCGGCACGGGCTTGGCGGCCCTGGTGGGATTTGCCGTGCTCACGGTGTTCATCGCGAGCCTCATGGTGGGCCGCACCCCCGAGTACCTGGGGAAGAAGATCGGCCCGACCGAGATGCGCGCCGCCGTGGTGATGGTGACGGCCCCGGCCCTTGTGATCCTGCTCGCGGCCGCCGGGCTCTGCCTGGCCCCCGCTGGGGCCGTGCCCACGGGCGAGGGCGGTCCTGCCGGCTTCACCGAGGTGCTCTACGCCGCCGTCTCGGCCGGGGCCAACAACGGCTCGGCCCTCGCCGGGCTGGACGCCGATGCTCCGCTCGTGAACATCGTGCTGGCTGGGGCCATGGCGGCCGGCCGCCTCATCCCCGTGGCCTGCGCCCTCGCGCTGGCCGGCTCCCTGGCCCGGCGCGAGCCGGTGGCCGCCGGTCCCGGGTCGCTCTCCACGGCGAGCCCCCTGTTCGTGTTCCTCCTCCTGATGATCATCGTGCTCGTGGGCGCCCTCACGCTGCTGCCGGCCCTGGCCCTGGGGCCTGTGGCCGAGCAACTCGGCGCCCTCGCGTAGGAAAGGCAGTGCGCTATGACGACGTTGGCAAAGAGCGGGAAGGATCTCCGCGCGGCGGTCGAAAGTGAGCCGGGCGCGGGGAATGATACGGGCGCCGGGGCCCTCCTCGGTCCGGCCGCCGGCGCCGGCTGCGGTGCAGCGCGCCGGGGGGCGCCGGCTGCGGGGGCGTCCCCGGTAGGTCGGGCCCTGCGCGGGGCCGTGAAGAAGCTCTCGGTGCGGGACCAGGCCAAGAACCCCGTGATGTTCATGGTGTACCTGTCGGCCCTCTTGACCACGGCGCTGTTCCTGCTGGCCCTGGGCGGCATTTCCGACGCGCCGGCAGGCTACATCGCGGCCGTTGCCGCTATCCTGTGGGCCACGGTGCTCTTCGGCAACTTCGCCGAGGCCCTGGCCGAGGGGCGGGGCAAGGCCCAGGCCGATGCCCTGCGCTCGGCCAAGCGCGATGTGCGGGCCCGGCGCATCGACGGGGCCGCCCTGGCCCTGGCCGAGGGGGCCGACGATCCGCTCGCCCTGCTACGAGACGCCTCGTGCGCGGTGTGCTCCACCGAGCTTGCCCGAGGGGACGTGTACCTCGTGTGCGCCGGCGAGGCCGTGCCCGCCGACGGCGAGATCCTCATGGGCGCGGCCAGCGTGGACGAGAGCGCCATCACCGGCGAATCGGCCCCGGTGGTGCGCGAGAGCGGCGGCGACCGCTCGGCGCTCACCGGGGGCACCACGGTGCTCTCCGACTGGCTCGTGGCCCGGGTGGCGGCCGAGCCCGGCGCGAGCTTCCTCGACCAGATGATCGCCATGGTGGAGTCGGCGGCCCGCAAGAAGACCCCCAACGAGCGGGCCTTAGAGCTGCTGCTCATCGCGCTCACCCTGGTGTTCCTGACCGTGTCGGTGGCCCTGTACGCTTTCGGGTCGTTCGCGGCCGCCCAGGCCGGCGAGGCGAATCCCGTGGGACTCACCTCGCTTGTGGCCCTATTCGTGTGCCTGGCGCCCACCACCATCGGCGCGCTGCTGTCGGCCATCGGCATTGCCGGCATGAGCCGTCTGAACCGGGCCAACGTGCTGGCCACGAGCGGCCGGGCCGTGGAGGCGGCCGGCGATGTGGACGTGCTGCTGCTGGACAAGACCGGCACCATCACCCTGGGCAACCGCCAGGCCGCGGCCTTCCTGCCCGTGGACGGCGCCAGCGAGCGCGACCTGGCCGACGCCGCCCAGCTGGCGAGCCTGGCCGACGAGACCCCCGAGGGCCGCTCTGTGGTGGTGCTCGCCAAGGAGCGCTTCGGCATCCGCGAGCGCACCCTGGCCGGGGCGGGCTTCACCGTGGTGCCCTTCACGGCCCAAACGCGCATGAGCGGCGTGGACTTCGGCGGCCACGAGATTCGCAAGGGGGCCGCCGATGCCGTGCGGGCCTACGTGGAGGAGCGCGGGGGCCGCTACAGCGCCCAGACCGCGGCCATCGCCGACGGGGTGGCCCGGGCCGGCGGCACCCCGCTCGTGGTGGCCCGGGACGGGAGGGTGCTCGGGGTCATCCATTTGAAGGACGTCATCAAGTCGGGCATTCGCGAGAACTTCGCCGACCTGCGCGCCATGGGCATCAAGACCGTCATGGTCACCGGCGACAACCCGCTCACGGCCGCGGTCATCGCCGCTGAGGCGGGGCTGGACGACTTCATCGCCGAGGCCACCCCCGAGGCGAAGCTGGCGGCCATTCGCGGCTACCAGGCCGAGGGGCACCTCGTGGCCATGACCGGCGACGGCACCAACGACGCGCCGGCCCTGGCTCAGGCCGATGTGGCCGTGGCCATGAACTCCGGCACCCAGGCGGCCAAGGAGGCGGGCAACATGGTGGACCTGGATTCCTCGCCCACCAAGCTCATCGAGATCGTGCGCATCGGCAAGCAGCTGCTCATGACCCGCGGCAGCCTGACCACGTTCTCCATCGCCAACGACCTGGCGAAGTACTTCGCGGTGATCCCGGCGCTGCTGGTGCCGCTGTACCCGGGCCTGGAGGTGCTGAACATCATGCACTTGGCCAGCCCCGCCTCGGCCATGCTCGCGGCCATTCTGTACAACGCCCTCATCATCGTGGCGCTCATTCCGCTGGCTTTGCGCGGCGTGAAGTACCGCGAGGGCACGCCGGCCTCGCTTCTTGCTCGCAACCTCGCGGTGTACGGCCTTGGTGGCGTGGCGGTGCCCTTTGTGGCCATCAAAGCGCTGGATATGGCCCTCGTGGCCCTGGGTGTGGCCTAGGGAAAGGAGAGAATCATGCATGGAAATCAGTGGGCGCGCGCCATTCTGCGCTCGGCGGTCCTCGTGCTGGCGGCCACGGCGCTGCTTGGGGTTCTGTACCCCCTCGCCATCTGCGGCGTGGCCGCAGCGGCCTTTCCGGCCCAAGCCGCGGGATCGCTCATCCAGGTGGACGGCGTGACCTATGGGAGCGCCCTGGTGGGCCAGCCCTTCAGCGATCCCGGCCATCTGTGGGGGCGCCCCACCGTGGCCGATGCTTCCACGTTCACTGGGGAGGACGGCGAGCGGCTTCTGTGGTACGGCCCCGAGAACCTAAGTCCCGCCAGCGACGAGTTTGCCGAGCGCGTGGCCGCACGGGTGGAGGTCGTGCGCGCGGCCCATCCCGACCAGGGCGACGCGCCGGTGCCGAGCGAGCTGGTGACCGTGTCGGGCTCCGGCTTCGACCCGCACATCTCGCCGGCCGCCGCCGAGTACCAGGTAGGGCGCGTGGCTGCGGCCTGCGGTCGCACCGAGGAGGAGGTGCGGGCCATCATCCGCCAGTGCACCGAGCGGCCCCTGCTCGGCGCCATCGGGGAGGCCCGGGTGAACGTGCTGAAGGTGAACCTCATGCTGGACGGCATCTTGTAATACGCTCGTCCTGGCGGGACGAGCGTATCGCTCCGACGCTGAGGCTTCGGCAGGCACCTGCCGGAGCCTCGCTGGCTTCTCGGGGCGCTTCCCCGTTTCCTTAGATTGATTAACTGTTAAGTGAACGAAAACCATCGGGGCTGCGGCCAGTGATAGGATGATGGATACGGTAAGCAATGGAGAGGAAGGAGGTTGCGGTGGCGCTCGGGCGCGACAATGGGGAGGCGGCCGAGGCGCGTCGCGATCCGGAGGCCATCCTGCACCGCCTGCGCGAGGAGGAGGCCGCCGCTCCGACCGGTCGGGGGACGCTGAAGGTGTTCTTCGGCTACGCGGCCGGGGTGGGCAAGACCTACGCCATGCTGAGCGAGGCCCATCGGGCCCAAGAGGCCGGCGCCGACATCGTGGTAGGCTATGTGGAGCCCCACACCCGTGCCGACACCCTGGCCCTCGTGGAAGGGCTCGAGGTGCTGCCCTGTCGTGAGCTGTCCCACCGCGGCATCGCCCTGCGGGAGTTCGACCTGGATGGGGCCCTGGCGCGCCGTCCCCAGATCGTGCTCGTGGACGAGCTGGCCCACAGCAACGCGCCGGGGTGCCGCCACCGCAAGCGCTACCAGGATGTGGAGGAGCTGCTCCGCGCCGGCATCGACGTGTACACCACGGTGAACGTGCAGCACCTCGAGGGGCTCAACGACAAGATCGCCGCCATCACCGCCGTGGCTCCCTCCGAGCGCATCCCCGACCGCATCTTCGACGCTGCCGATTCGGTGGAGCTCGTGGATTTGGAGCCGGCCGACCTTATCGAGCGCCTGCAGGCGGGCAAGATCTACGCCCCGGAGCGGGTGGGCACGGCGCTGGCGCACTTCTTCTCCCGCACCAACCTCGCCGCCCTGCGCGAGGTGGCCCTGCGCCGGGCGGCCGATCGCCTCACCCGCAACGCACCCGCCTCGGCGGTGCCCCATGCGGCCGGGGGCGAGGACGTGCTCGTGCTGGTGAGCGGCGAGGACGCTGCCGCCCGGGTCATCCGCACGGCAGCTGCCCTGGCCGAGGCCGCCCACGGCACTCTGACGGCCCTCGTCGTGGAATCGCCCGAGGAGGCCGCCGCCCCCGATGAGGTCGAGGGGCGCAAGCGGGCCGTGGCCCTCGCCGAGGAGCTCGGCGCCCGCGTGGTCACCCTCGCGGGCGACGATCCCGTGCAGCCCTTGGCCCTCTACGCCGCCACGGCCGGTATCCGCCGCATCGTGGTGCCCGCCGGCACCGGCCGCTCGCGGCTCTTCGGACGGGGGGAGGTGGCCTGGCGGCTCATGCGGGCCGCTCCCGAGGCGGTGGTCACGGCGGTGCCGGCCGTGGACGCCCCCTCGGTGCTCAAGCGCCTCCACGCCTCCACGGGATTTAGGCCCACGGCCGCCGACGGGATCCGGGCCCTGGGGGCCGTGGCCCTGGCCACGGCCGTGAGCGCGGTGGCCTGGGCCGTGAGCCCCGCCACCTCGGTGGTGCTCATGGTCTATCTGCTCGTGGCCCTGCTCGTGGCCACCCGGGCCGACGGCTTCCTCTATGCGGTGCTGGCAGCCCTGGGCAGCGTGGTGGCCTACAACTTCTTCTTCACGGCCCCGCGCTTCACCTTCCATGCCTACGGCCTGTCGGCCCCGGTGATCTTCGCCTTCCTGCTCATGGGCACTTTGGCGGCCTCGTCGCTGGCCATCCGCCTCAAGCGCCAGGCGGCCCAGGCGGCCCGCCGCTCCTACCGTACCGAAGTGCTCTTGGAGAGCAGCCGCAAGCTCCAGGCCGCCTCTACCCTGGACGGCTGCCTCGAGACGGCCGCCGCCCAGGTGGTGAAGATCCTCGACCGGCCTGTGGTCATCTACCGCGCCGACGATCTGGCCCCCTCGGGCCTAGCCGCTCCCCGGGTCTTCGACGTGCCGGGCACCGGCGGTGGCGATGCCGAGGCTGCCGCGCTCACGGCCCCCGGCGAGCGGGCCGTGGCCGCCTGGGTGGCCGCCAACGGCGAGCCGGCCGGCGCCACGACCGATACGCTGCGGGAGACCCGCTGTCTGTATCTGCCCATCCGCTCGGCTGAGCGCGTGTTCGCCGTGGCCGGCTTGGTCATGGAGCGGGACAGCGGCGATTTCGGGTCCTTCGAGCGCAACCTGCTGGCCGCCCTTCTCGATGAATGCGGCCAGCAGGCCCAGGCCCTGGTTCTGGCCCGAGATCGGCGCAATCTTTCGGTGAAGGCCGAGAAGGAGGCTCTGCGGTCGAACCTGCTGCGGGCCATCTCCCACGATCTGCGCACGCCGCTCACGAGCATCTCCGGGGACGCCGATGTGCTCCTGACCGCGGGCGATGCCCTGGACGGCGCCCAGCGCCGCCGTCTGGCCTCCGACATCTATGAGGATGCGACCTGGCTTATCGACCTCGTGGAGAACTTGCTGTCGGTGACGCGCCTCGACGACGGTGCCGTGGAGGTGGCCCGGGCCCCCGAGCTGGTGGCCGACGTGCTTGATGACGCGCTGCGCCACGTCAGCCGCGCGGCGGCCGATCGCGCCATCGCTGTGGAAGTGGAGGACGAGCTGCTCATGGCCTCCATGGACGGACGGCTCATCGTGCAGGTGGTGGTGAACCTCGTGAACAACGCCGTGGCCTACACCCCGCCCGGCTCCATCATCCGCGTGACGGCGGCGCGCCAGCGCTCGGCCGCGGGCGAGCCTCTCGTCGCCGTGGCGGTGGCCGACGACGGTCCTGGCATTCCGGACGGGGAGAAGGCCCGCGTCTTCGAGCTGTTCTACCACGGCACGGCCGCTGGCGAGGGGTGGTCCGCTGCTCCGGGCGAGGGGGGCGACAGCCGCCGCGGCATGGGCCTGGGGCTGTCTTTGTGCCGCTCGATTCTGCGGGCCCATGGCAGCGACATAATCCTGGCCGACGCCGTGCCCCACGGCTGCGTGTTCTCCTTCACCCTGCCCGAGGCTGCGGTTCTGATGATAGAGGGAGGCGGGAGCTATGGCAGTTCACGATGAGGGCGTCATCCTCGTGGTGGAGGACGACGGGGCCGTGCGCAACCTCGTGGCCACGGCCCTCGATGTGCACGGCTACGCCCACCGCGAGGCCGCCACGGCCACGGCGGCCCTTATGGAGCTGACGAGCGCGACCGACATCAACCTCGTCATTCTGGATCTGGGGCTGCCCGACCGCGACGGCGTGGAGGTCATCGGCGCCCTGCGCGGCTGGTCGCGCACGCCGGTCATCGTGCTGTCGGCCCGCCAAGAGGACGCCGACAAGGTGGCCGCCCTGGACGCCGGGGCCGACGATTACCTCACGAAGCCCTTCTCCGTGGAGGAGCTCTTGGCCCGGGTGCGGGTGGCCCTGCGCCGCCAGGCCTACGACCAGCCGGCGCCCGAGGTGCCCCAGCGGTACCACAACGGCGGCCTGGAAATCGATTTCGACGCCGGCGTGGCCCTCCGTGATGGAGCCGAGCTGCACCTCACCCCCATCGAGTACAAGCTCCTGGTCCTTATGGCCCGCCATACGGGGAAGGTGCTCACCCACAACTACATTCTGAAGGAGGTGTGGGGCGCCGCCCTGGCCTCCGACCTGCCGAGCCTGCGGGTGTTCATGGCCACCTTGCGCAAGAAGATCGAGCCCGATCCCGCCAATCCCGTCTATCTCCAGACCCATGTGGGCATCGGCTATCGCATGATGCGGGTGGAATAGGTAACGCCCCCACGCCCGCTCACTCGGCTCTAAAGGTAAACATTTGTTCGATTTCTCGTGACCACTTGGGCGGAGCCGTGGTAGGATAGGCCCATGGATACTTTATTTACAGCTATGGAGAACGATCGGCGGGCCACGGTGGCTCCCCTAGCCGTGCGCATGCGCCCTCGCACCCTCGATGAGGTGGTGGGCCAGGGCGAGGCCGTGGGCGAGGGCAGCTGGCTTCGGGCCGCCATCGAGAACGACAGCCTCAGTTCGGTTATCCTCTTCGGCCCCGCCGGCACGGGGAAGACCTCGCTCGCCCATGTCATCGCCGAGTCCACCCGCGCCACGTTCGTGGAGGTCTCGGCCATCGGGGGCACCGTCTCCGACCTGCGCCGCGAGATCGACGCGGCGGAGAAGCGACTGCTCATGGGCGGCCTGCGCACCATCCTGTTCGTGGACGAGATCCACCGCTTCAACCGCAGCCAGCAGGATGCGCTGCTCCACGCCGTGGAGGACCGGCTGCTCGTGCTCGTGGGGGCCACGACCGAGAACCCCTTCTTCGAGGTGAACTCGGCCCTCATCTCCCGCTCTCGGGTAGTGGAGCTGCACTCCCTGTCCGACGACGAGGTCGCCGAGCTCGTGGGCCGGGCCGTGGCCGACGAGCGGGGGCTGGCGGGCCTCTATGTTCTGGAGGATGCTGCCCGCGACGCCATCGTCACCCTGGCCGGGGGCGATGGGCGCGGGGCTCTCACCACCTTGGAGCTGGCGGCCGGCATGGTGGCCCCAGGCACCCTTGAGGCCCCGGTCGCCGTTACCGAGGCCATGGTGCGGGCCGCCACACCCCATCGGGCGCTGCCCTACGACAAGAACAAGGACATGCACTACGACATCATCTCGGCGTTCATCAAGTCCATGCGCGGCAGCGATCCCGATGCCGCGGTGTACTGGCTCGCCCGCATGATCGACGGGGGAGAGGACCCGAAGTTCATCGCCCGCCGCATGTTCATCGCCGCCTCGGAGGATATCGGCAACGCCGATCCCCAGGCCCTGCTCGTGGCCGAGGCCGCCTTCCGCGCCGCCGAGGTCATCGGGTATCCCGAATGCCGCATCAACCTGGCCCAGGCCGCCATCTACCTGGCCCTGGCCCCCAAATCCAACGCCGCCGAGGCCGCCATCGACGCGGCGCTCTCGGAGGTGCGCCATGGTCCTGCCCGCAAAGTGCCCGACTACCTGCGCGACCGGCACCGTCCCGGTTCGGAGCATTACGGGAAGTACCAATATCCGCACAGCTATCCTGGCGGTTGGGTTGATCAGCGGTATCTGCCCGATGGCTTGGAGCGCGGCTGCTTCTACCAGCCGAGCGAACGGGGCTGGGAGGCCTGGCGCATCGACGCCGCCGCTCGGGATCGCGGCCAGTAGGCCCTGCGGCGGGCGCGGTTGACGCGGTGTCTCCATCCGTTTACGGAATGGCTACTGTGTGGGAGCCTTCTGTGGAATGGGCCGGGAGCCTTATTAGAATGAGCGCGGTAATAGTATAGTTTGGTCTTCGGAACTATAAGGAGGCTCATCATGGAATTCGCCGCTCTTGTGGATATCGCGCTGCCCGTCGTCTACGTGCTCGTAGGCGCCGTGCTCGTCTGGTTCGTCGTGGAGCTCGCCCTCACCATTCGCTCGACCCGGGCCACCATCGACGACGCCCACGAGGAACTGGTGCCCACCTTGCAGCATGTGGAGAAGATCACGGCCCAGGTGGAGCCCCTCGTCGGCAACGTCAACACCCTCATCGTCGAGCAGGTCACGCCCCTTATGGAGAAGGCAAACGCCCTGGCTGAGGAGGCCCGTCCGGCCGTGGGCCGGGTCGATCCCCTCGTGGAGCGCCTGTCTCTCACGGTGGATGCGGCGAATTTGGAGCTCATGCGGGTCGATCAGATCCTGGAGGACGTGACTCAGATCACCGATTCCGTCTCCAAGGCCGCCGGCGCTGTCGATACGGTGACGAGCGCCCCCATCGATCTCGTGAACACCCTCACGGGCAAGCTGCGCAGCAAGTTCAAGCCCCGCTACGCCTCCGATGAGTCGGTGCGCCTCGGCGGCGGTCCGGCGGTCCCCGAGGCCGGGCGTTCCGCCACCGTCGCCGACGCTGTGAGCGCCGTGGGCGATGCAGCCAGTGCCGTGGTATCCGAGCAGAAGGCCCGCCATGCGGCTCGCAAGGCCGAGGCCGCCTCCCGCGCCTCCCGCTCCGAGGCCTTCGAGAGCCAGTTGACCGATACCGCCGCCGCGCTCGCCAACGCCGCGGTGGACGCCGCCGGCGCCGACACCGAGCCTGCGGGCGACCATGCTCGCGCGGTGTCCCCCAACGCCGCTGCGGCCGACGCCCCGGCGGCGCCGGTTGGCCGCGATCCCTATTCTGTCCAGTAGCCTGCGCTCTTCAAGGAGCTGTCTATGAGCACCGAGGTACCCGCCGACAACAATCCCCGTGCCGCGGCCGATCGCAGCCTGACGGCGCGTCAGGCCAAGGCCCGCATCCGCTTCCTCGACCTGTGGTCGGTCATCGCCGCCATCGGGCTGCTCGGAGGTATCGTATGGCTCATGGGCATCCTGTCGGTGCCCGTGGCCATCCTCATCTGGACGCTCATCATCGTGTTCTGTCTGCGGGGCATCGTGAACGGCCTCGAGCGCGTCCACGTGAACCGCGCCATCGGCACCACGGTGGCCTACGTGGTCATGGCGCTCGTGATCGTGGTAGTGGGCTTCTTGCTGTTCTCTCCTATGTTCGGCCTGAACGCCCAGTTCAACGACTTGCTCACCAGCATGCCTCACTACGTGGACGCGGTCATCGCCTGGGGCAACGACATCTATGTCCGCTATGCGCCGGTCTTCGAGGACGACACGGTGAAGAGCCTCATCGCCGAGGCCCAGAAGGCGGCGGCATCCTGGGCCGCCGGCATTGCCCAGGGCAGCGCCAATGGCGTGGTGGCCTTCGGCACCACGCTCGCCAACGGGCTCATGGCCTTCGGCTTCGGCCTCGTCATCGCCTTCTGGGTGCTCATGGAGCTGCCGGCCATCGGCCGGGAGACCCGGCGCCTCATCGGTCCCAAGCACGCGGGGGACGCCGAGTTCTTCCACGCCACCTTCACCCGCGTCATGGGCGGCTACATCAAGGGGACGCTGTTCCAATGCGCCATCATCGGCGTGGGCTGCGGCGTGCTGTTCGGCTTCATCGGCGTGCCCAACGCCGCCGTGCTCGGCCTCATCACCGGCGTCATGAACATCATCCCCATCATCGGTCCCTGGATCGGCGGCGCGCTCGCGGCCATCGTGGCCATCTTCTCCGGCCCCATGACCGCTGCCATCGCGCTGATCGGCACCATTGTCATCCAGCAGCTCGTCTACACCTTCATCTCTCCGAAGATCATGGCGAACTCCGTGGACATCCACCCGGCCCTCACCCTGTTCGCCCTCATGGTGGGCTCCGCTCTGGGCGGGGCCATGAGCGGCCTGCTCGGCTCGCTCGTGGGCATGCTCGCCTCCATCCCGCTCGTGGCGGTGGCCAAGTCGGTGTTCGTGTACTACTTCGAGAAGCGCACCGGCCGTCATCTCGTGGCCGAGGACGGCGTGTTCTTCAAGGGCACGCCGGCCAATGCCGAGGAGGTGAACCCCATCGCCGACGCCACCGCGCCCGGCACCACGGGCACGTTGCGGCCCATTCGCCTGGAGAACATGCCCGGAATATCGGGGCGTCTTCCGAAGTTGCATATGCAGCGCCACGGCCGCATCACCCCGCGCCACTCCCACGACGAGGACGACGGCCGCAGGTAACTTGTACTATAATACTCGGTTGGATATTTTCGACATGCCGTAAAGGACGGACAGGATACCTATGCAGTACATGACCACCGCGGAAATCCGCGAGAAGTACCTCGCCTACTTCCAGGAGAAGGGCTGCAAGCTCGTGCCCTCTTCCTCCCTCATTCCCGATGACCCGTCGCTTCTGCTGACGAGTGCGGGCATGGTGCAGTTCAAGCCCTACTTCCTGCAGCAGAAGCAGCTGGAGGCGCCCTATATCGGTACCACCAGCGTGCAGAAGTGCGTGCGCACCAACGATATCGACATCATCGGCACCACGGGGCGCCACCTGAGCTTCTTCGAGATGCTCGGCAACTTCTCCTTCGGCGAGTACTTCAAAGAGGAGATGTGCGCCTGGGCCTACGACTTCTCCGTGAACGTGCTGGGACTGCCTCCCGAGCGTCTGTACTTCACCGTGTTCGAGGACGACGACGAGACCATCGAGATCTGGAAGAACCTGGGCGTGCCCGATGACCATATCTCCCGCCTCGGCGAGGACGACAACTTCTGGCGTGCCGGCCCCACGGGCCCCTGCGGTCCCTGCTCGGAGATCTACTTCGACCAGGGTCCCGACTTCGGCTGCGGCAGCCCCGATTGCGCCCCAGGCTGCGACTGCGACCGCTTCCTGGAGTTCTGGAACTGCGTGTTCACCCAGTACGACGGCCAGGAGGACGGCACGCTTGCCCCCCTGCCCAAGAAGAACATCGACACGGGCATGGGCCTGGAGCGCATGGCCGCCATCATGCAGGGGGTGCAGTCCAACTACGAGACCGACGTGCTGCGCAGCCTCGTGGCCGTGGGCGAGCGTTTGTCCGGCCGCACCTACGGGGAGGATGCCGAGGTGGATCTGGCCCTGCGCATCATCGCCGACCATTCTCGCTCGGTCACCTTCATGATCGCCGACGGCATCCTGCCGGGCAACGAGGGCCGCGGCTACGTGCTGCGCCGCCTGCTGCGCCGCGCTATCATGAAGGCCCAGCTCGTCGGCATCGAGGGCCACTTCCTCAATGAGTACGTGGACGAGATCGTGCGCCTCATGGGAGATGTATACCCCGAGATCGTAGAGAACCGCGAGCTGGAGCGCGGCCTCATCATGGCCGAGGAGGATCGCTTCGGCGCCACCCTGCGCCAGGGCCAGGCCTACCTGGAAGAGGCCCTGGGCAAGCTTGCGGGCGACACGCTTTCCGGCGAGGAGGCCTTCACCCTGCACGACACCTACGGCTTCCCCGTGGAAGTGACTCAGGAGATTGCCGGGGGCCGCGGCGTGAAGGTGGACATGGAGGGCTTCGAGCGTTCCATGGCCGCCCAGCGTGAGCGCGCCCGCGCGGCCGGTGCCAAGGACGCCGAGGCCGCCTGGTCCACTTACGGCGGCGTGTACGCCGATCTGCTGCGCGAGCTGGGTCCCACGGCCTTTGTCGGCTACGACGCCACGGCCGCCGAGACGCACGTGGTCGCCATTGTGGTCGACGGCGAGCGGGTGGGCACCCTGGCCGCCGGGCAGACCGGTGAAGTGGTGCTGGCCGCCACCCCCTTCTATGCCGAGATGGGCGGCGAGGTGGGCGACACCGGCCTCATGGAGAACGGTGCCGGCCGCGTAGCCGTGCTGGACACCCGCGCTCCCGAGGAGGGGCTGTTCGTGCACGCGGTGCGCGTGGACGAGGGCGCCCTGGCCGTGGGCGATACGGTGGTGGCCCGCGTGGACGCCAATCGCCGCGCCGCCATCGAGCGCAACCACACCGCCACGCACATCCTGCACGCCGCCCTGCGCCGCGTGCTGGGCGATCACGTGAAGCAGGCCGGCTCCTATGTGGGCCCCGACCGCCTGCGCTTCGACTTCACCCACTTCGAGGCCTGCACGGCCGAGCAGCTGGCCGAGGTGGAGCGCGAGGCCAACGACCACATCATGGCCGCCGTGCCTACCACGATTTACGAGACCTCTCTGGAAGAGGCCCGCGCCGCCGGCATCACGGGGTTGTTCGGCGAGAAGTACGGCGAGGTCGTGCGCGTCGTGGAGGCCGGCGAGGCGTCCCGCGAGCTGTGCGGCGGCTGCCATGTAGGCAATACTGCCGAGATCGGCTTCTTGAAGATAACGAGCGAGTCCTCCGTGGGCGCCAATGTGCGCCGCATCGAGGCCGTGACGAGCTTCGGGGCGCTCGCCTACGTGAACAAGGTGGAGGCCGAGCTGAAGGAGACCGCGGCCATCTTGCGCGTGCCCCCCTTCGACGTGTCCGAGCGCGTGGCCGCCGACCAGAAGGTCCTGAAGGACTTCCGCACCAAGGCCAAGCGCGCTAAGGAGATGGTGGGCGGCGATGTGTTCAACGAGCTGCTCGCCCAGGTGCAGATGGCCCCGGCCGGCTACCCGGTCATCATCGCGCGGACCGAGGTGCGCGACGGCGGTCAGCTGCGTAATCTGTGGGATGTGCTCAAGAGCCGCATGGAGGCGCCCGGAGCGATCGTGGTGGCGGGCGTGAAGGACGGCAAGCCCCTGCTGTTGGCGGCCGGCACCGACGAGGCCGTGGCCGCGGGCTTCGACGCCGGCGCGCTCATCAAGGCCATGGGCCCGGCAGTCCAGGGTGGTGGCGGCGGCAAGCCCACCATGGCCCAGGCCGGCGGCAAGAACGCCGAGGGTATCGATGACGCCCTGGAGATCGCCCGCAACATGGTGCTGTAGGGCTCTTCGCGCCACGCAAAGTTATCACCCCGAGGGGCGGCTGCGGTCGCCCCTCTTTGTTGGCTGGCCCTCTTGTGGCTCACGCTGTACTACCGCGTTCGTTATAATGAAATGATCTGTGCTCGCATCGAAAGGGACGCTTCTATGAACAAGCAACAGCTCGCCGCGAAAATCTGGGAATCTGCCAACCGCATGCGCGGCAAGGTGGATGCAAGCGAGTACAAGGACTTCATCCTGGGCTTCATCTTCTACAAGTACCTCTCCGAGAAGGAGGAGCAGTTCTTCCTGGGCGAGGGTATGACGGCCGCTGATATGGAGCAGCTGGTGGAAGAGGACGAGGAGACCGTAGGCTATGCTCAGAATCATCTGGGCTATTTCATCTCCTATCAGAACCTGTTCTCCACTTGGATCCAAGCCGGCAATGATTTCGCTGTGTCGCAGGTGTACGAGGCACTCTCGGCCTTCAGCCGCCTTGTGAGCCCCCTTTACAAAAACGTGTTCGACGGCATCTTCATCACGCTACAGACGGGACTGAGCAAGCTCGGCGACAATACAGGGTCGCAGACGAAAGCCGTGCGCGATCTCGTCCATCTCATTCAGACCATCCCCATGAGCACGCACCAAGATTACGATGTGCTGGGCTACATCTACGAGGATCTCATCTCGAAGTTCGCCTCTAACGCCGGCAAGAAAGCCGGCGAGTTCTACACCCCCCACGAGGTGTCGGTGCTCATGGCGGATATCGTCGCTCATCATTTGCGGAGCCAGGACACGATTCGTATCTACGATCCTACCAGCGGATCCGGTTCGCTGCTCATCACCATCGGCGATGCGGTGAAGCGTCGCATGGGGGATGCGGACGGCATCGCCTACTATGCTCAGGAGCTCAACCAGTCCACCTACAATCTCACGCGCATGAACCTCGTCATGCGAGGCATCAAACCGTCGAATATCACAGTGCGCAACGGCGATACCTTGGAAGATGACTGGCCCTACTTCGACGATTCGGATCCGTCAGGCACCTACGACCCGCTCTATGTGGACGCGGTGGTTTCCAATCCCCCTTACTCGCAGCGATGGGAGCCTGAGGGCAAGGAGAACGACATCCGATTCGCCTATGGCATCGCCCCTCGCTCGAAGGCGGACTACGCGTTTCTGCTGCATGACCTGTATCATCTGAAACCCTCGGGTATCATGTGCATCGTCTTGCCCCACGGCGTCCTATTCCGTGGGGGAGAGGAGGGAGCGATCCGTCGCAACCTCATCGAGAACGACAAGATCGCCGCCATCATCGGGCTACCGGCCAACATCTTCTTCGGAACGGGCATCCCCACCATCATCATGGTGTTACGTCAGAAGCGCGACGAGAGCGACGTGCTTATCGTCGACGCCTCGAAGGACTTCGAGAAAGTGGGGAAGAACAACCAGCTGCGCTCCTCGGATATCCGCCGCATTGTCGATACGGTTACGGCTCGTCGGACGATCGAGGGCTACTCGCGCCTTGTGGGAAAGGACGAGATACGCGCCAACGATTACAACTTGAATATCCCGCGCTACGTGGATTCCTCTGAGCCTACGGAAACGTGGGACTTGTATGCGTCGATGTTCGGTGGCATTCCGGTTCAGGAAATTGACGCCCTAAGCAAGTATTGGGAGGCGCTTCCCGGCCTTCGTGAGGCGCTGTTTACGGCCAACAATGGCCATTGCGCTCGGATGGCGTGCGAGGACGTAGCCGATGCAATTCAGGGGAATGAGGCGGTCGAAGGCTACGTTGCCCGCTACCACGCAGCGTTCTCTGGGTTGCGCCGTCAGCTCGTGGCGACGCTCATCGGCAACTGGCAGCGGGTGGACGCACCGAGCGCGGAGGCTGCGGTGGCCGATGAGGTGTTCAAGCTCGTGGAACCGTTTACTCTGGTTGATAAATATGACGCTTATCAGGCGCTTGATGATGCTTGGGGCGTTATTGCCGCCGATTTGGAAATGCTGCAAACGGAAGGTTTCGACGCTGCGAGGAAGGTCGATCCGGAATACGTCATCAAGAAGAAGAGCGGCAAAGACGTTGAGGTGCAGGACGGATGGAAGGGCCATATCCTGCCGTTCTCTCTTGTACAAGACGCGCTCTTGAGTGTGGAAGCCGAGCAGTTGCGTGATTTGCAGGATGAGATGAGCCACTTGAATGGCGAGTGCGAGAGCTTGCAAGAGGAGCTGCCCTGCGAGGACGCCGAAGAGGGCGATGCCGACGATTCGTGCGATTTGACCGAGGAGGAAATCGCGGCGAAGCGGAATGAGCTCGCGGCCCTCCAGAAGAAGCTAAAGAGCTTGAAGAAGGATGCCAAAGCTCAGGAGTCGGCCCTCGAAGAGAAGACCCGCGAGACCATTGAGGCGCTGACCGACGAGCAGGTGTACGAGCTGCTCGAGGCCAAATGGGTAGAGCCCCTCATGGATGATCTGAACGCGCTGCCGCAAGTGTCTATTGAGGGTCTTATCAAGAAAGTGAACGCGCTGGAAGAGAAATACAAAGACACCTATGCCGATGTGGCAGAGCAGATCAGCGAAGCCGAAAGAGAGCTGGATGCAATGCTCGGCCAGCTTGTGGGTGACGAGTTCGACATGCTCGGCATCGCGGAACTGCGTAAGCTTTTGGGCGGTGAGTAACATGGAAGAGCAGCGTAAGTCCGAAAACGCCCTCGTCCCCGCCCTCCGCTTCGAAGGATTCAGCGACCCTTGGGAACAGCGTAGGTTGGGGGAGCTGTGCTCGTTCGCCAAAGGGCGAGGCTACAGCAAGATGGATATCTGCGACTCGGGAATGCCCCTAATTCTCTACGGGCGTCTTTATACACAGTATCAAACCAGGATCGAAGAGGTTGATACGTTTGCCGCGGATAAGGGCGGCTCGCTGCTCTCAAGCGGCAATGAGGTGATAGTTCCGGCTTCGGGCGAGACGGCCGAAGACATTGCAGTTGCGTCGTCTGTTCGCAGGCCAGGCGTCATTTTTGGTGGCGACTTGAATGTTTTAACCCCAGAGGGTGCACTGGATCCCGACTACGTTGCGCTTGGGATAACCTACGGAAGCGCCCATGGCGATCTAGCCAAACGCGCGCAAGGAAAGTCAGTCGTGCATGTGCATAACGCCGACATCGCGATGACGGAATTGGCGTACCCAGGTATCGACGAGCAAAGAGCTATATCGTCTTTTGTGTTAAGCCTCGACTCGCTCATCGCCCTTCATCAGCGTAAGCATGAGAAGCTGAAAACGGTAAAGCAATCACTGCTTGAGAAAATGTTCCCCAAAGAAGGCGAGGATGTGCCCGAGATCCGTTTCGAAGGTTTTACTGATCCTTGGGAACAGCGTAGGTTGGGGGAGATCGCACATCGAGTAATCCGCAAGAACGAAGAGGGGGTGTCCGATCTCCCATTAACTATCTCGGCTCAGCTCGGGCTCGTAGATCAGAGGGACTTCTTTAGCAGCCAAGTTGCAAGCCGTGATTTGCGTGGATATTACTTGCTCAAGAAGGGAGAGTTCGCTTACAACAAAAGCACCTCGGGCGATAGTCCTTGGGGCGCGGTTAAGCGCCTGACGAGATACGAAAAAGGCTGCTTATCGACCCTTTACATTTGCTTCGGGCTCGACGAAGGCGATCCTGCTTTTCTAGTGACTTACTATGAAACCAACCGTTGGCACAAAGGGATTCGAATGATTGCCGCCGAAGGTGCCAGAAACCATGGTCTGCTTAACATAGCACCCATCGATTTCTTTGAAACTAAATTAACTCTACCGAGCGAAATCGAAGAGCAGTCCCGCATCGGCCTTTTCTTCCAGAAACTCGACTCGCTCATCACCCTTCATCAGCGTGAGTTGGATATTCTTAAAAACCTTAAGCAAGCGTTACTTGAAAAGATGTTTGTCTAGGAGCTGCCATGACTCTAAAAAACAAGCTGGGCATCCATAACGCTGTAGAGCTTTCTCGCCAAGAGGAACGACTGTCGAAGCAGCGGGCATTGGAGTTGTTCGATGAAGGGCTGCTCGACACCTTCGAGATAGGAACTTTTGCAGGCTTGCAAGCGATTCACGCCCATCTCTTTTGCGATGTTTACGACTTTGCAGGAGATGTGAGAACCGGCAATATCGCCAAGGGGAGCTTTCGGTTCGCTCCTTCTCTCTATTTGGATGCTGCGCTTGAAAGCATTAGCGCCATGCCGCAAAGCACCTTCGATGAGATCATCGAAAAGTACGTTGAAATGAATGTGGCGCATCCTTTTTGGGAAGGCAATGGTCGAAGTATGCGAATTTGGCTCGATGCCATGCTTCGCCAAGAGCTGGGTGTCGTAATCGACTGGAGCCAGGTCGACAAAGAGGACTATCTGCTTGCCATGGAACGCAGTCCCGTGCGAGATAGGGAGATCAAGGCTCTTCTCAATGCGGCATTGACTGACAAAGCCGCTGATCGCGAGGTGTTCATGAAGGGCATTGACGCGAGCTATCGCTACGAGGGACTCGAAGAGTACGAGACGGGGAACCTGCCCGAGGATGACGAGGATTAGCTCATGGTTTTCGATACAGAGGCGGCATTCGAGGAAGCGGTTATCGAGAAGCTGAAGGCCTACGGCTGGGACGATGCGGGCGGAGTGTTGAAATATCCGACCGAGCAGCAGCTGCTGGACAACTGGGCGGCCATCCTCTTCGAGAACAACAAGCATCGCGATTGCCTGAACGGCGCGCCCCTGACGCCTACCGAGATGCAGCAGATCGTCGAAAAGATCCGGGAGAAGCGCACGCCGGTGGCCATTAACGAGCTGATCAACGGTAAAGAGATTATCATCAAGCGGGACAACGCCAACGACGACCTGCATGTCGGCAAGGAAGTGGCCCTTAAGATATTCCATCGCGACGAGATCGCTGGCGGGCAAAGCCGGTACCAGATCGCGCAACAGCCGGTGTTCCCCTCGAAGTCGAAGCTGGGCCACGACCGGCGGGGCGATCTCATGCTGCTCATCAACGGCATGCCCCTGTTCCATATCGAGCTGAAGAAGAGCGGTGTGCCGGCATCTGAGGCCATCGGTCAGATTCGCAAGTACGCCGCCGAGGGCGTGTTCGAAGGGCTGTTCTCGTTGGTGCAGATCTTCGTCGCCATGAACCCCGAGGAGACGAAGTACTTCGCCAATCCCGGTCCCGACGGCGCTTTCAACGAGAAGTTCCAGTTCCATTGGGCCGACTTCAACAACAATCCCATCAACCAGTGGGGCGATGTGGTGAAGCACCTGCTGAGCATACCCATGGCCCATCAGCTCATCGGCTACTACACGGTGGCCGACAGCTCCGACGGCGTGCTGAAAGTGATGCGCAGCTACCAGTACTATGCGGCCAGCCGTATCTCCGACCGCGTGACGGTGATCGACCGCGACAAACTGTGGGGAACCAAGGGCCTGAAAGGCGGCTTCGTCTGGCACACCACGGGCAGCGGCAAAACCATGACCAGCTTCAAGTGCGCCCAGCTCATCGCCAACTCCAAGGATGCCGACAAGGTGGTGTTCCTGGTCGATCGCATCGAACTGGGTACTCAGTCGCTGGAGCAGTACCGCTCCTTCGCCAACGAATCCGAGACCGTACAGAAAACGGAGAGCACCGATGCGCTGAAGGCGAAGCTGAAGAGTAGCGATCCCTCCGATACGCTCATCGTCACGTCCATTCAGAAGATGGGCAACATCGACGAGGATGCCATGAGCGCCCGCGACCTGGAGGCGATTCGCAAGAAGCGCATCGTGTTCATTGTGGACGAGTGCCATCGCTCGACGTTCGGCAAGAACATGGAGACCATCAAGCGGGTGTTTCCTGGGGCGGTGCTGTTCGGTTTCACGGGCACGCCGATACACGAGGAGAATCGCAAAAAGCTGAGCACGACCACCGATGTGTTCGGCGACGAGCTACACCGCTACAGCATCGCCGACGGCATCCGGGACGGGAATGTGCTCGGGTTCGACACGTACCCGGTAGCCACCTATCCGGAGTTCGATCTGCGACAAGCGGTAGCGCTGGATGAGGCCAAGGCCCGCAGCATTGAAGAGGTGATGGGCGATCCGCGGCGCGAGCAGGTGTACTACCAGGTTATGGACTTGCCCATGGCCCCTTACGAGAACGATCGGGGTGAGCGGTGCCACGGCATCGAGAGCATGGTGGCGGAATCGCAGTACGGCACGGCCGACCAGGCGGAGGTGACGGAGCATCAGCGCCAGGTAGTGGCCGACATTTTGAAGCACTGGCCGACGCTCAGCCGTATGGGGAAGTTTCACGCGGTGTTCGCCACCCATTCCATTCCCGAGGCCATTGACTACTACCACCTGTTCAAGGAGCAGGACAAATTGCCCCTGAGCGTGACGGTTCTGGTTGATCCCTCGATCGATAACGAGCAGGAGCGCATCGATAAGGCACTCATCAAGCAGGATGCGCTTGAGGAGATAATCGGCGATTACAACGAGCGCTACGGCAAGGAATTCACGCTAGGCACGTGGCCGGCTTTCAAGACCGATGTGTCCAACCGGCTGGCTCACAAACGGCCCTATCTGGGCATCGAGAAGAAGCCCGAGGAGCGGCTCGATATTCTCATTGTGGTGGACCAGATGCTGACTGGCTTCGACTCGAAGTGGATCAATGCCCTGTATCTGGATAAGATCCTGCGCTATGAGATGATTATCCAAGCGTTCAGCCGCACGAATCGCCTGTTCAACGAGAACGAGAAGCCGTTCGGCGTTATTCGCTACTATCGTCGGCCCCATACGATGCGCAAATATATCGAGGAGGCTATCAGCTTGTATTCGGGCGACAAGCCCTTCGGCCTGTTCGTACCGAAACTGCGGGAGAATCTGTTAGCGCTGAACGGCGTCTTCGATGAGATTTCCTCGGTATTCCACGATGGGGGAGTGGAAGGTTTTCTGCATCTGCCTGAGAATGGCGCCGCCAAGGCCAAGTTCGCCAAGCTCTTCCGCGAATTCGACTTGCTGGTAGAAGCGGCAAAGGTGCAGGGGTTTACGTGGGACGAGTCGGATTACGACTTCCCGGTGGGGGAGGACGTGGTCGAGGAACTGGCGGCGGCAATTTCCGATGTGATGGAAAATGTCGGGGCGGAGCTGGTTGAGAATCGCGAGATTATATCGGTGCGTTTCGATGAGACTGATTACCTCACGCTGGCCCAGCGCTACAAGGAGCTGCCGGCCGGTGAGGGGCGGGAGCGCGGAGGAGCCGATATCCCCTATGACATCAGCGGTTACTTGATGGATATCGACACCACGAAGATCGACCAGGACTACATGAACGCGAACTTCTCCAAGTGGCTCAAGCAGCTTGACCTGGAGGGCGCGGATGCGGCGGCCACCGAGGCGGCTCTGGCGGCGCTGCACAAAACCTTTGCCACGTTGAGCCAGGAAGAGCAAAAATATGCCAACCTGTTCATTCACGACGTGCAGAGTGGCGACGTGTTCGTGGACTCTACCAAGACGTTCCGCGACTATATCACCGAGTATCAGCGCCATGCCCAAGACGAGCGCATCGCGCGTGCCGGAGACTTCCTGGGCGTGAATGTGGCGCAGCTCGCGGAGCTTCTTGCCGCAGGGCCCGATGAGGAGGGCTTGAACGAGTTCGGGCGCTTCGACAAACTCATGGACACCGTGGATTTGACGAGGGCGCGCGAGTACCTGTCTGCACTCGAGGGTGCCTCTATCCCCGCATTCAAGGTGAAGATGCGTGCCGATAGCCTGCTCCGTCGCTTCATCTTGGAAGGAGGCTTCGACTTGTAGGATTTTCACTGCCTGCTTCCTCACGCTGATGAAGGGTGATGAGCGAGTCGAGCTTCTGGAAGAGCGCGCCGATGCGGGATTGCTCCTCACCTGATGGTAGCGCAAGTGTCAGGTCTTTAACTATGGCTCCGGACAGATTGCCTTGACCTCCTTGCAAATATGTATCGAGTATTTTTGGCTTTTCGCGCCGAAGCCATGCTGCAATGAATTCAGCATTGTTGTTCTTACTGGGAACAATCGCAAGTATCGCCTGGTTGATAGCTCCTCTTATACGAGAAATGGCTACCTCGCCGCTAGTGGCTCCGTAGAGCGCATACAGAACGCACCCACTTTCAACTAGTGCTGCCGAAGAATTGTCTAGGCCCTTTTCCGTGAGTCGTAATTCGGTTGAATCAGATGATATTTCAGCCGATCGGATGAACGGAATATCGCCACCGTAATAGCTCTCGTTTCCTACTGAAGGCGTGCCACCCGAATACGATTCGCTTATCTCCCCCAACCTACGCTGTTCCCAATCATTAGCAAGCGCCTGTTGGATTGATACAAAACTCGAGCATGAAGATGCCGGGGGGGGGATTCACGGCAACTTGGGAACAGCGTAGGTTGGGGGAGTTATTTGTCGAGAGCGAAGATCGCTCATCCGATTTGGAGATACTCTCGGTTAGTGTTGCGAACGGAATATATCCTGCGTCGGATTCCGACAGGGAGATAAATCCCGGTGCGAGTCTTGTCAACTATAAGGTGGTGTGCAAGGGGGACGTGGTATACAACAGCATGAGAATGTGGCAAGGCGCCGTAGACTCGAGTCTGCATGATGGCATTGTTAGCCCAGCTTACGTTGTGGCAAGACCGGTTTCGATGACTGCCTCTCGCTTTTTCGCAAGGTTGCTCAAGCGTCCCAACCTGCTCTGTCAATATCAGCGACGATCTCAAGGAAATTCGAAAGATACTCAGGTTCTTAAATTTGAGGAATTTGCAGAAATCGAAGTCAGCGTACCTCTCTTTCGAAAAGAGCAGGAGGCGATAGGCTCTCTTGCGGATGCTCTCGACTCGCTCATCACCCTTCATCGAGCGTGAGGACTTGCCTCCACGCTGCGCCCTCGCTACAATTCTATCTGTGAAAAATGCTACAATCATCACGTTAGAAAGATGGATATCTCCATGGAGTTCTCTCGAGGCGCCTACGTTTCCCAACTCGTATCCCAAATCGGCAGCGGCCAGGTCAAGGTTGTCACTGGCGTTCGCCGTTGCGGCAAGACATACCTGCTAAATACCCTCTTCAAACGCCATCTCATCGAGGCGGGGATCCGCGCCGACCATATCGTCGAGATGGATTTCGACGGATACCGCAACAGCGTTTACCGGGATCCCGATCGCTTCCTCTCGTTTGTAGACGGCAGAATAACCGATGGGGAGCCGTACTTCCTCCTGCTCGATGAGATCCAGCTCCTCGACCGATTCCCGGAAGTGCTCAACGACCTGCTGCGCATGGAGAACGTCGATGTGTACGCAACGGGAAGCAATGCGCGCCTCCTCTCCAAGGACGTCGTCACCGAGTTCAGGGGCCGGGGCTACGAGATACCGATGCGGCCATTGAGCTTCTCGGAATTCATGGAGGGCTTCAATGGGGACAAGCGCGATGGATACTTGGAATACGCCACCTACGGGGGCCTGCCCGCAGTCGTCCTTCGCAAGAGCGCCGACGAAAAGACGCAGTATCTCACGAGCGTGATGAGCGAAGTTTACCTGGCAGATATCGTCGATCGGTACAAGGTTCGGGACGTCTCCGACCTCAACGACCTGGTCGACATGCTCTCGTCCTGCATCGGCTCCCTCGTGAATCCGACCAAGATCGCAAACACTTTCAAAAGTGAGAAGCACTCCAATATCGCGAGGGAGACCGTGGACAGGTTCCTAGCCCACCTCGAAGACTCATTCCTTTTCGAGAAGGCGGTACGCTACGACATAAAAGGCCGAAAATACATCGGGGCGGGATCAAAGTACTATGCCGTTGACGTGGGCCTGCGCAACGCGCGACTCAACTTCAGGCAGTTCGAGGAAACTCACATCATGGAGAACATCCTGTACAACGAGCTCCGCGGACGGGGTTTCAAGGTCGATGTTGGCATCGTGCCCTCGCAGCGCAGGGACAGCCAGGGCAGCGTGAGGCGCGTCAATTACGAGATAGATTTCGTGTGCAATCTCGGAAGCAAACGGCTCTACATCCAATCCGCCTACGCGTTGCCCACTCAAGAGAAGATGGATCAGGAGCAAGCATCCCTCATGCGAGTCGGCGACTCTTTCAAGAAGGTCATCGTGACAAAAGATGGCATCGCGCCCCACTACAACGATCGCGGCGTGCTGATAATGAACATCTACGACTTCCTCCTCCATCCCTCCTCGCTGGAGATATAAAACCCGCGCCCTACGGCTTCCTTGTAAGTCGCCACAACAGCTTGGGAACAGCGTAGGTTGGGGGAGTTATTTGTCGAGAGCGAAGATCGCTCATCCGATTTGGAGATACTCTCGGTTAGTGTTGCGAACGGAATATATCCTGCGTCGGATTCCGACAGGGAGATAAATCCCGGTGCGAGTCTTGTCAACTATAAGGTGGTGCGCAAGGGGGACGTGGTATACAACAGCATGAGAATGTGGCAAGGCGCCGTAGACTCGAGTCTGCATGATGGCATTGTTAGCCCAGCTTACGTTGTGGCAAGACCGGTTTCGATGACTGCCTCTCGCTTTTTCGCAAGGTTGCTCAAGCGTCCCAACCTGCTCTGTCAATATCAGCGACGATCTCAAGGAAATTCGAAAGATACTCAGGTTCTTAAATTTGAGGAATTTGCAGAAATCGAAGTCAGCGTACCTCTCTTTCGAAAAGAGCAGGAGGCGATAGGCTCTCTTGCGGATGCTCTCGACTCGCTCATCACCCTTCATCAGCGTGAGCGTTTCGCCGATCTAGATGAGACTTGAAATGGAGCGCATTACAAGGTCGACATCCTGGTTCTCAAGTTCTTGGATGATGTGCAGGTAGGTTTTTTGCGTCGTGTTCATGCTGGCATGCCCCAGTCGCTTGGCAACGCTTGCGATGGATACGCCGGCGAACAGCAGGAGCGACGCGTGCGTATGGCGCAGGCCGTGCACGGATATCACGGGTATTTCCGCATGCCTGCAGTGGCGCTCTAGCACGTCATTGGCAGTCGAGTTGTAGACCTTCCCGTTCACGAAGATGGGCTCATCGGGGGGAAGCGACTTGGTGAGTTCCGAAAACTGAATGACGAGCTGCCAATCGAGTTGCACCTTGCGAACTGACGAACGGTTTTTCGTGGGCACGAAGCCGCCTCCGCTCTTATAGTCCCAGGTTTTGCTCACCGACACCACCCGCCTTCCGAATTCGAAGTCGGCGGGGGTGAGCGCGATGGCCTCCGAGAACCGCAGCCCTGTTTTGGCGATGAGCAGGATAAGCCAATCCCACGAGATGTCCGTCCCGAGGTTAAGATCGTTGAGCAGGCGGTGGAGTTCAAACTGGTTCAGGTATTTCTGCTTCTTGGCGCGTGGGGTCTTGCCCTTGATGATGGCCTTTCGTGTCGGGTCTCTGTCGACAAGGCCCTCGTCCACGGCGTCGAGGACGGCGCCTTTAAGTTGGTGGTGGAAATCCATCGTGGTTTGCCGCTCGTGGCTTTGGGCGTAGTCGTTGAGAAGCTGCTGGTAGGTGATTCGGTTGAGCTCTGCCAGGGTGAGCAGAGGGATGAGCTTTTGCAGCCATGCGCAGGTGAGGTGGTATTTGCTGAGTGTCACATCGCGCACGGCGCCCTCCTTGTACATGGCAACCCATTGTCGACAGTAATCGCAGAAGGTGTGCTGGGGTGTCATCGCGTTGATCATGGCCTTCTCCTATCTTCGTTTCGGGGTTCGTTTGGATTGCTCACGCTGACGAAGGTTTTACGAGCATAGGCGAAGGGGGCATGGACGCGCAATGGCTTCGGGCTTGCTGATTGCGTGGGATGCGGGCCTGCCGCAGCGGGCGCGTGGTATGATGGCGGCGAAATTACGGAAGGCGCCTGCGACGGCGCCGCGCACGATGAGGATGGACGATGGCAGCGTATAGTACGGGAGGCCCCGGGCCCCAGCAGCCCCACCACAGCCAGGGGAGGCCCGCGGCCGAACCTCAGCAACCGGGGCCCGACGCCATCTACGAGGTGCCCTGGGACGACCCTGCCCCCGCGGGGCAGCCGGGCGGCCAAGCCGAGTCCCGGTCTGGCGCAGGTTCGGCATTCGCGCCCGGCACCAGCCCGGTGCCCGGCATGTCACCCAAAGATTTCGAGCGCCTGTGCCACTCGGTGGACAAGGCGTTCTCCCAGTTCGCCAAGGCGGTGGAGAAGGGTGCCGGTGAGGTGGCCGAAGCCCTGGGATCGAAACCCGAGGACAATCTGAAAGCCTACGAGGAGATAGCCCGCAAGCGCCAGGCAAAGGCCCGCAAGCGCCAGGCCAAGCGGGAGCGCAAGGCGGCCGAGGCCCAGTACCGCGCCGCCCAGGCCCGGGCAGCCGCCCAGGCCCAGGCAGCCGCCCAGGCCCAAGCTGCCCAAGCCCAGGCTCGGCCTCCGGCCAACGGCGGCTGGGGCATCCCCGTCGCTTCCGCTCCCGCGCCGGCCTACCCCGGCCCCACGGCCCTTGCCAAGGGGCGGTTCCGCTCGTCCGGCGGCCTGACGGCGTCCGGCGTCATCATGACGGCCATCGGCGGCGCGTGCACCTTCGCCTTCGGCATTTTTACAGCTGTGGGCATCGTTGCGGGGCTCGCCACGGGTCCTGTCGGCGTGGTGACGGCGGTGCTGTTCGGCACGCTCACGGCGGCCGGGGCGGCGCTGCTGGCCGGAGGCATCGATCGCTTGCGCACGGCCTCGCAGCTCAAGTCGTTCCGGCGCATCTTCGGCGACCGCGAGGCCTGCACCTTCGACGACATTGCCGCCCGCGCCCTGATCAGCCGGCCCAAGGCCCTGGCCCGGGCCCGCAAGCTGATCAGACGCGGGCTCATTCCCCAGGGGCGCATCGACCATGAGGCCACCACCCTCATGGTGACCGAGAACGCATACCGCCAGTACTGCACGTTGCAGCAGCATCAGCGCCAGATCGCCGAGAGCCAGCGGGCTGCCGAGGAGGCCCGGGTCGCTGAGGCGGCCGCGCGCCAGAGTCGCGAGCGCGACCTGAGCGACCGTCTCACGCCGGAGCAGCGCGCCTTCGTTGCGACAGGCCGGGACTACCTGGGCCAGCTGCGCCGCCTGGACGAGTCCATCGACGATGCGGCCGTGAGCGAGCGCATCGTGGCCATCGAAGAGGTGGTGGGCCGCATCCTCGCCCGAGCCGAAGGGGAGCCCTCTGTCATCGCCGGCCTCGATCGCTTGACCGCCTACTACCTTCCCACGACGGTGAAGCTGCTGGCCGCCTACGATAACCTGGAAGAGCAGCCGGTGCAGGGCGAGAACATCGCCGCCTCGCGCCGCGAGATCGAGCATACCCTGGGAGTGCTCCACAGCGCCTTCGAGAAGCTCTTGGACGACACCTACCAGGATCTGTCCCTCGATGTGTCTGCCGATATCGCCGTGCTCCAGACCATGCTGGCCCAGGAGGGGCTGGTAGATGGCCCCTTCGATGTGAAACCGTAAGCCGATGACGGGCTGTGCCCGGAAGCGAAACACCCCCGAAAGGCGGTCTTTCCCCATAAGGCCGCCTCACGCTAACGACGTTGTTGAACCTTTGGAAGGAACTTTTATGAACGACGAGCTGACGAACCTCACGAACATTCCCGCTCCCACCCTCACGCTGGACCCGGTGGTCGAGGACACCACCGTCAAGGCGTCCATCATCGAGGTGGAGGCCCCGCCCGCCCCCTCTCTCGCCGATTCGCTCTCAGCCGAGGAGCTGGCCCAGGTGGACGCCTTCGCCCAGCAGATCGATATCGCCAACTCCCAGCAGGTGCTCACCTTCGGCTCCGGCGCCCAGAAGAAGATGGCCGACTTCTCCGAGACGGCCCTCGAACGTGTGCGCACCCAGGATCTGGGCGAGGCCGGCGATCTCATCGCCGGGGTGGTGACCGAGCTGAAGAGCTTCGATGCCGATGAGGAGAGCAAGGGGCTGTTCGGCCTGTTCAAGCGCCAGGCAAACAAGATCATGGCCCTGAAGGCCCGCTACGACAGCGCCGAGGCCAATGTGGACAAGATCGCCCGGGCCCTGGAGGCCCACCAGGTGACCCTCATGAAGGACGCCGCCACCATGGACAAGCTCTACGAGCTGAACCTCACCTACTTCAAGGAGCTGACCATGTACCTCTTGGCCGGCCGCCAGCGTCTGGCCGAGGTGCGCGAGGGCGAGCTGGCCGCGCTGGCCGCCAAGGCCCAGGCCTCGGCCTCCACCGAGGATGCCGAGGCGGTGCAGAAGCTGTCGGCGGCCTGCAACCGCTTCGAGAAGAAGCTCTCCGACCTGGATCTGTCCCGCACCGTGGCCATGCAGATGGCCCCGCAGATCCGTCTCGTGCAGAACAACGAGATGCTCATGATCGAGAAGATCCAGACGACGCTCGTGAACACCATCCCCCTGTGGAAGAGCCAGATGCTTCTGGCCTTAGGGCTGGCCAACAACGAGGCGGCGCTTAAGGCCCAGTCCGCCGTCACCGACATGACCAACGAGCTTCTGCGCAAGAATGCCGAGAAATTGAAGCAGTCTACGGTGGAGGTGGCCCGCGAGTCCGAGCGGGGCATCGTGGATATCGAGACCTTGAAGGCCACCAACGAGAACCTCATCCAGACCTTCGACGAGGTGATGAAGATTCAGGCCGAGGGCCGCGCCAAGCGCGCCGAGGCCGAGGTGGAGATGCGCCGCATGGAAGCGGAGCTGCGCCAGAAGCTGCTGGAGGTGCGCTAACCGTGCGCGTCATGGCGCTCGATATCGGGGAAGTGCGCGTGGGGGTGGCCGTGAGCGATCCCGGCGAGCGGGTGGCGAGCCCCGTGTGCGTGCTGCCGGCCGCCGAGGTGGCGGGCGCGGCCAAGCCCTTCCGGCGCCTGCTGGAAGATTGGGAGCCGGAGCTGCTCGTCTGCGGGCTGCCCCGCACCTTGGCCGGCGAGGAAGGCCCCCAGGCGGCCCGCATCCGCAAGGCCGCCGCCGCTATCAGCGATGCCTGCGGCATTCCCCATGTTTTCGCAGATGAGCGTCTGAGCTCGGCCGAGGCCAAGCGGAGTTTGCGTGAAAAGGGCCTAAGCGAGCGCGCGATGCGCGGAAAAGTGGATATGATAGCCGCGAGTTTGTTTCTGCAATCGTGGCTCGACGAGCGTGCTCGCGCCGAGGGGAGGCGCTGAGCCGCCAAGCGCTTCCGGTCGGGCTGAGGAGAGAAAGGCTGTTCTGTGGCCCTTCACAAGAAGACGGTAACCTATTCCTCCCGACCCACCCATGCGGCTCGCGCGGCCCATGCCAAGGGCGATCGGGAGTTCCGCACCTACGACACGAGCGCCATCATGCCCAAGCGCGATCCGAAGCCGGTCATCTTCCTCGGGGTGTTCGCGCTCATCGTGCTCGCCGCAGTATGCTTCTTCGCCTTCAAGGCCTGCTCGGGCACTGAGCTCTTGCAGCCCGGCGAGACCGTGGAGGTGACGATCGCGGAAGGGGAGAGCGCCACTTCCATCGGCGATGCCCTGGCTGCGGCGCGCCTCATCGGCAGCGCCCAGGAGTTCACGAACGA
Source organism: Adlercreutzia muris (assembly GCF_041223505.1). Lineage (NCBI taxonomy): Bacteria > Bacillati > Actinomycetota > Coriobacteriia > Eggerthellales > Eggerthellaceae > Adlercreutzia > Adlercreutzia muris. The sequence goes on along the minus strand of NZ_JBCLQK010000001.1, from coordinate 94,496 downwards.
GGTGACGCGTCTGGATGCCGCCGCCGCGCTCATTCCCGGCACCTACACCTTCGAGGGCGGCAGCACTCCCGAGGCGCTGGTGCGGGCCATTATGGCCGGGCCGGCCACCGTGGGCGATACGCTCGCCGTGCCCGAGGACATCACCCGCGCCGAGCTGTCCGATCTGGTGGCCAGTGCCACGGGCGGTCGCATTGCGGCCGAGGCCTTCCTGGCCGCCTCCGAGAACGCGAGCGCCTATGTCGCCGACTATCCCTTCCTGGAGAGCGCTGGGGAGAACTCTCTCGAGGGCTTCCTGTTCCCCAAGACCTACGCCGTGACCGAGGACGCGGACGCCGAGGCCGTGGTGCGCATGATGCTCGACCAGTTCGGCACCGAGACCGCCGCCATCTTCGGCGACTTCGCCAACAGTTATCCGGCGAGCCAGGGGTTGTCCCTTTACGAAGCGGTGAACCTGGCCTCCATCGTGGCCAAGGAGTCCACGGGCGATCAGGAGGTGCGCGATCATGTGGCCGGCGTGTTCTACAATCGCCTCTCCTCCGACCGCCCCTATCTGGAATCCGATGCCACCACGGCCTACGAGGTGGGCCGCGAGCCCACGGCCGAGGAGGTGCACGCCGAGACGCCCTACGGCACCTACGCGAACCCGGGGCTGCCGCCGACCCCCATCTGCTCCCCGGGCATCGAGAGCCTTGTGGCCGTGTGCGAGCCGACGGATACCGAGGATATGTTCTTCTACTTCTATGCCGATGCCGACGGCAACATGCAGGCCGTCTTCAGCCAGACCTACGAGCAGCACCAGCAGGCCATCGCCGACAACTCCGGTACCTCCGCCGGCGACGGCGAGGCCGAGGCCGCCTAGGTCCTGGGCCCCGCCGGTGCGGATGTGCCCATGGCGCTGCTGACCCCCGACCGCTACTTCTCGCGCATCACCGCCATCGATATCGAGGCCGACTTGCTCGGCCGCGGATATCGGGCGGTGCTGCTCGATATCGACAACACCATTCGGGCTCGGGATACGCATCAGGTGCCCCGTGATGTGGGCCTGTGGCTCGGCCGCGCCCGCACGGCCGGGGTGGATTTCTGCCTCGTGTCCAACAACTGGCACAGCGACGTGTACCAATTCGCCGGCGAGCTTGAACTGCCCATCGTGGCCAAGGCTATGAAGCCCGTGCCCGCGGCCTTCATGGTGGCCCTGCGGAAGCTGAAGGCGCCGCGGAGCGAGGCGGTGGTGGTGGGCGATCAGCTGGCCACCGATGTGCTCGGCGCCCATTTGGCCGGCCTTCCCGCCTATATGCTGCAGCCTCTGGTGGAGCAGGATCTGCCCCATACGCTGCTGCTGCGCAATGCGGAGCGGGTCATTCTGGGAGACCGCAAGCCGGAGCCGGCCGTGCATATGCGCCAAGCCGGCGACGAACTGGCCGCCTCCTGTGCTCCAGCTGGTGCGGGTTCTCCCTCATCGTCGGAATAGGAGTGAAAGGAGCGCGGCTGTGACCGAGCATCTCTATATTTTGGGGCATCCCATTGCCCATTCGAAGTCGCCCGTCATGTACAACGCCGTCTACGAGCGGGCAGGGCTGCCCTGGCACTACGGCGCGGCCGATCTGGCGACCCGGGCCGAGGCCGAGGCCTTCTTGGCGGCCCGCGACTTTCTGTCCATCAACATCACGACCCCCTATAAGCCCGAGGCCTTCGCCGCCGCCGATGTGAGGGCCGCCTCGGCGAGCCTTGCCCATGGGGCCAACGTGCTCGTGAACAAGGCCGGCGCGCTCATCGCCTACAACACCGACGGCCAGGGCTGCGTGGCCTATCTGGAGGGGGCCGGCGTCTCCTTCGCGGGGAAATCCGTGGTCGTCTGCGGTACGGGCCCCACGGCGCTGTCCATCCTGCACGCCGTGGCCCAGGCCGGTCCGGCCGACGTGCTGCTGCTCGGCCGCGACAAGGAGCGGGCCCATCGGGTCATGCGCACCTACGCCGACGAGCTGGGGGCCATGATTGGCCGCACTGTGGACATGCCGGCTTTCAAAGAGGGGCATCTCAGCTTCGCCGAGGTGTACAGGCAGGTGGATTTCCGCTTCGGCAGCTACGACACCTCGCGCCAGGCCATCGCCGGTGCCGACATCATCATCGACGCCACGCCCCTAGGCATGAACGAGGGCGATGGCGCCCCCTTTGATGTGGCCCTGCTCCGCGCGGACCAGACGGTGTTCGACGTGGTGTACGGCCACGGTGAGACGGCCCTGGCCGCGGCGGCCCGCGCTACGGGGTGCACCTTCTTCGACGGAGCAGGCATGCTGGTGGGCCAGGCGGTGGTAACGGTGGGCATCCTGCGCGACATCACCGAGACGGCCGCCCTCGATATTCCCGAGGACGAGTTGTTCGCCATCATGGCCGATGCCGCGGGGTTCGATCTGTAGGGGCACCGACGCGCCCATGGGCCGTGGGGTTGGGTCTGCAAGATTGCCTATCGGGCCATAGGCGAGCGCGGCCCGTCCTGCTATCATAGCCGCAACGGAAAATACGCTCTGTCGAAAGGTTGCGCCCCTATGAACCGCATCAAGATTGCTCAACTCTACGCCGACGCCGGCGCCTTCGAGGGGAAGGCCGTCACGGTGGCCGGATGGGTCAAATCGGTCCGCGATATGAAGAACTTCGGCTTCGTCACCTTGAACGACGGCAGCTGCTTCAGGGACCTGCAAGTGGTCATGGACCGCTCCAGCCTGGAGAACTACGACGAGATCGCCCATCAGAACGTGGCGGCGGCGCTCGTGGCGGAGGGCACGCTGAAGCTCACGCCCGATGCCCCGCAGCCCTTCGAGCTGGCGGCCGCTTCCATTCGCGTGGAAGGGCCCTCGGCGCCGGACTACCCGCTGCAGAAGAAACGGGCCACGGTGGAGTTTCTGCGCACCCAGCAGCACCTGCGCCCGCGCACGAATCTGTTCCGTGCAGTGTTCCGCATCCGCTCGGTGGCCGCCGGCTCCATCCACCGCTTCTTCCAGGACCGCGGCTTCATCTACGTGCACACGCCCATCATCACCGCGAGCGACTGCGAGGGCGCTGGCGAGATGTTCCGCGTGACCACCATCGATCCGGCCTGCCCGCCGCTCGTGAGTGCCGAGGCGGCCGCGGCCAGCGAGGGCGCCCTGACGGCCGGCGAAGTGGATTGGAGCGCCGACTTCTTCGGCAAGCCCGCGTCGCTCACCGTGTCCGGCCAGCTGAACGCCGAGAACTTCGCCATGGCCTTCGGCGACGTGTACACCTTCGGCCCCACCTTCCGGGCCGAGAACTCCAACACCGCTCGCCACGCCGCCGAGTTCTGGATGGTGGAGCCCGAGATCGCCTTCGCCGATCTGGAAGACAATATGGAGCTGGCTGAGGCCATGCTGAAGTACGTCATCACCGATGTGATGGAGCGCTGCCCCGATGAGCTGGCCATGCTGAACAAGTTCGTGGACAAGGGGCTCATCGAGCGCCTGACCCACGTGGCCGCCTCCGACTTCGCCCGCGTCACCTACACCGAGGCCGTGGACATCCTGCTGGCCGCCCAGGCCGCCGGCCGCGCCTTCGAGTACCCCGTGGAGTGGGGCATCGACCTGCAGACCGAGCACGAGCGCTATCTCACCGAGGAGCACTTCGGCTGCCCCACCTTCGTGACCGACTACCCGGCCGCCATCAAGGCCTTCTACATGCGCCTGAACGACGACGGCCGCACCGTGGCCGCCATGGACTGCCTCGTGCCGGGCATCGGCGAGATCGTGGGCGGGTCCCAGCGCGAGGAGCGCCTGGAGGTGCTCGAGCGCCGCATCGCCGAGCTGGATATGGAGGCGGAGGAGTACCGTGCCTATCTGGACCTGCGCCGCTTCGGCACCTGCTCCCATGCGGGCTTCGGCCTGGGCTTCGAGCGCTTGGTGATGTATCTGACCGGCGTGAGCAACATCCGCGACGTCATTCCGCACCCCCGTACCGTGGGCAACGCCGAGTTCTAGGGTTCGCGCCGCTTCCTTTCCGCACTTTACCGTCCCGAAACGGCTCGGTGCCTGCCAGTGCGCTACAATGGGTGCCGATCTGCCTCGGGCGCCCTATCTGTGCGCCCTGCGAGAAAGCTGTATCTATGGAATACATCACAGCCGGGGAAAGCCACGGGCCGAATCTCACGGCCATCGTGACGGGCGTGCCGGCGGGCCTGCCGGTGTCCGTCGACCATATCAACACCGATCTGGCCCGCCGCCAGGCCGGTTACGGCCGGGGCGGCCGCATGGCCATCGAGAAGGACACGGTGACGGTGACGAGCGGCATCCGCTTCGGGCGCACCATCGGCAGCCCCATTGCGCTGACCGTGGCCAACCGCGATTGGGAGAACTGGACCGGCCGCATGGCCGCCTTCGGGAGCGCTCCGGGCGATTTGGTGCGGGAGGTGACGCCCCGGCCGGGCCATGCCGATCTGGTGGGAGCCCTGCGCACCAACACCGACGACTGCCGCAACATCCTTGAGCGGGCCAGCGCCCGGGAGACGGCGGCCCGAGTGGCCGCCGCCGGCATTGCCCGGGAGTTTCTGGCCGAGCTCGGCGTGGACGTGATGAGCTACGTGGTCTCCGTGGGCGATGTGGCCATGGCCCCCGAGACCATGGCCGATGCCGCCGAGCACAAGCCCCTCGATATCGAGCTGTCGGAGATGCGCTGCCCCGACAAGAAGGCCACTGCCGCCATGAAGCGGGCCATCGACAAGGCGAAGGACGCCGGCGAGAGCCTGGGGGGCACCTTCCGCATCGTGGCCACCGGCCTCGTGCCGGGCCTGGGCACCTATGCCACGGGCGTCGACCGGCTGACCTCCCACATTGGGGCGGCCCTGTTCTCCATTCCGGCCATCAAGGGCGTGGAATTCGGCCTCGGCTTCGAGGCGGCGCGCCGGCCCGGCAGCCAGGTGCACGATCCCATCCGGCTGGAGGGCTGCGACTTCATCCGCACCTCGAACAACGCCGGCGGCCTGGAGGGCGGCATGACGAGCGGCATGCCCCTCATCGTGACGGCGGCCATGAAGCCCATTCCCACCCTCATGCAGCCCCTGGAGACCGTGAACCTGGACACCCTGGACGTGGAGGAGGCCTCCAAGGAGCGCTCGGACGTGTGCGCCGTGCCCGCGGCGGCCGTGGTGGCCGAGGGAGAGGTGGCCTTCGCCCTGGCCAACGCCTATCTCGAGGCCTTCGGCTGCACCTGCATGGCCGACATCAAGGCCTCCATCAAGGCCTACAAGCAGCGCCTGCGCACCATGGGGCGCTAGGGTGGAGCGGAAGAAGGCGCGCCCGGCTCCCGTGGCGGCTCCGGCCGAGTCGCCGCTCGCCCTGCGCTGCCCGGTGTTCTTCGTGGGCTTCATGGGGGCGGGCAAGACCTCGGTGGCCCGGCGCCTCGCCCGCACCTGCAAGGTGGCCTCGGTGGACATGGACACCTACATCGAGCGCCGCGAGGGCAAGAAGGTGAGGGAGATTTTCGCCGCCGTGGGCGAGGAGGGCTTCCGCGCCGTGGAGACCGAGGTGCTCCGGGAGCTCGGGGCCGCCGATCCTATGCTCGTGTCCTGCGGGGGCGGCGTGGTGGTGACCCCTGCCAACCACGAGGTGTTCCGCGAAGCCGGCTTCGTGGTGTATCTGGAAGTGACCGCCGATGAGGCCGCGAGCCGCATCAGCGACACCTCCACACGGCCCCTGTTCCAGAATTTGGAAGCGGCCCGGGCCCGCTGCGAGGAGCGCCTGCCCCTCTACGCCGCCGTGGCCGATGCGACGGTGAGCACCGCGGGCAAGTCGGTGCCGGCCATCGCCCGAGAAGTTCAGCGCATCTTGGAAAAGGAGGGCGTCCTGTGCCCGCAACGAAGATAGTCGTCAACATTCCCGGCGAGGTTCCCTACGACGTGCGCATCGGCGCCGCCGTGCTGGAAGGGCTCGGGTCCTCGCTCAAGAAGCTGCCCGCCGTGGCCGGCGCCCCCCGGCTGCTCGTCATCACCGACACCAACGTGGGGCCGCTGTACTTGGCCGCGGCCAAGGCGTCGCTCAAGGCGGCCGGCTTCGCCGTGAGCGACATCACCGTGCCGGCCGGCGAGGAGGCCAAGTCGCTGGCCGTGGCCGGGGAGGTGTGGAACGCCATGGCGACTTTGGGCCTCACGCGCGACTGCGCCGTGGTGGCCCTCGGCGGCGGTGTCGTGGGCGACCTGGCCGGATTTGCCGCCTCCACCTACATGCGCGGCATTCCCTTCGTGCAGGTACCCACCACGCTTCTGGCCATGGTGGATTCTTCAGTGGGGGGCAAGACCGGCGTGAACCTGGAAGCGGGGAAGAACCTCGTGGGCACGTTCAAGCAGCCGGCCTACGTGGGCGCCTGCACGACGGTGCTCGCCACCCTGGACGCGCGCGAGTGGGCCTGCGGCTGCGCCGAGATCGCCAAGGCGGCCGTCATCGATTCCGACGAGTTCTTCTTCTGGATGATGGACCACGCCCCGGCCCTGGCCGAGCGGGACACGGTGACCGTCACCGAGGCCATCGCGCGGTCGGTGGTGTTCAAGGCCAACGTGGTGGCCGAGGACAAGACCGAGAGCCGCGGGGTGCGGGAGTGCCTGAACTACGGCCACACCCTGGGTCATGCCGTGGAGGCCCTGGCCGGGTATGGCACCTTCTCCCACGGGGCCGCCGTGGCCGAGGGCATGCGCTTCGCGGCGCGTCTCGGCGCCGCGATCGTGGGCACCTCCGAGGAGCTCATCGCGGCCCAGGACGAGCTGCTGGATGCCCTGGGGCTGCCGGCCCTGGCCTGGTCGGCTCCGGCCGAGGAGATGCTTGCCGCCATGAGGCGCGACAAGAAGACCCGCGGCGGCCAGGTGCGCTTCGTGCTGCCCCGCGACATCGGCGACTGGGAGCTCGTGTCCGTGCCCGACGAGGCGCTGTTGGAGCAGCTGCGGGCATGGGAGGCGTCGAAGGACGGCGCGGCTTCCTAGGCGCTTGGCGGCGGCAAATCTGCGAGAAAGGCTGGTTTCGTGAAGAAAATCCTACTTGTGAACGGGCCGAACCTGAATATGCTCGGTGTGCGCGACCCGGCCATCTACGGGTCGGACACCCTGGCTGCCATCGAGGCCATGGTAGTGGCCTACGGTGCCGAGCACGGCGCCCAAGTGGACTGCTTCCAGTCGAATCACGAGGGGGCCCTGGTGGACAAGCTGCACGAGGCCCACGGGCGCTACGACGGTATCGTGTACAATCCCGGCGCCCACACCCACTATTCCTACGCGCTCCACGATGCCGTGGAGTGCATCGATGTGCCCGTGGTGGAGATCCACATCTCGGACATCAGCCAGCGCGAGGAGTTCCGCCGCACCTCGGTTATAGCCCCGGCCTGCGTGGCCCAGGTGAAGGGCTTGGGGAAGGAAGGCTATCTGCGCGCGCTCGATATACTGTTGGAAGAGACGCCTGCCGAAGGCTGAGGATTCGAAAGGCCTCTCGTTCGGTCGGCGCCGAGACGGGGGCATTCGTGCTCAAACAGTCCTCGCTTGGTGGAAATGCCCACTGGGCATTTCCAGTCGCTGCGGAACTCCGCGCGAACGCCCCCGTCCCGCCCCCAACCTGCCCGCACTCGGTCGAGAAAGGAAGACTCATGACCGTCTTCGACGAACTGCACAACCCGGTAGCCTGCGAGTGGCATATCGGCCAGCTGCTGCGCGCCATGAATCAGCTGCGCGACGGGCGTCCCTCTCCCATGGTGGTACGCGATACCTCGAACATCCGCTGGCTCACCGCCTTCGACGGGGTCTTCGACGACGAGGACGCCCATGCCCTGTATGTGGCCCCCGACCGCGTGGTGCTGCATACCGATTCCCGCTATGCCAAGGCCTGCGAGCAGGCGGCCCGGCGCACGCCCATCCGGGTGGACGACACGCGCGAGAGCCACGCGAGCTTCGTGGCGCGCCAGTGGAACGGCTCGTGGCTCCACGGCATGCCCGGGGCCGAGCTGCAGATCGAGGACACGGTGACCCTGGCCGAGTACCGCGCCCTGCAGAAGGCCTTCCCGGCCGATTTTCCCATGGGCGAGACCGACGGGGTGGTGCGCCGTCTGCGCTCGGTGAAGGAGCGCTACGAGGTGGCCCGCATGCGCGGGGCCCAAACCATCACCGATGCCGCCTTCTCCCACATCGTGGAGTTCATGCGGCCGGGTATGACGGAGCGCGAGGTGCAGCTGGAGCTGGACGAGTTCATGCTGCGCCACGGAGCCGAGGGCCTGGCCTTCTCCACCATCGCGGCCACGGGCGAGAGCGCCGCGAACCCCCATGCGGTGCCGGGCGCGACGATGCTCGAGGCCGGTCAGTGCGTGGTGCTCGACTTCGGGGCGAAGTCCTACGGCTACTGCTCGGATATGACGCGCACGGTGTTCCTCGGCGAGCCCGAGGGGCAGATGCGCGAGGCGTGGAACGCGGTGCGGGCCGCCAACGAGGCCGTGGAGGCCATGCTCGCCCCAGGCGTGACGGGCAGACAGGCCCACGAGCGGGCCGAGGCGATTCTGGCTGAGGGCGGCTTCGCCGGGGCCATGGGCCACGGGCTCGGCCACGGCGTGGGCCTCGACATCCACGAGGAGCCGGTGCTCTCGCCGCGCAACCCCGAGCCCCTCGTGGAGGGCAACGTGGTCACGGTGGAGCCGGGCATCTACCTGCCGGGCAAGTTCGGCATGCGCCTGGAGGACTTCGGCGTGGTGACCGACGACGGCTTCGAGGTGTTCACCAAGTCCACCCACGAGATGGTGGTCATCTAGCCGGTGCTTGAGGGCGCGCGCATACTGGTAGTGGAGGACGATGCGGCCATCAACCGCGTCGTCTGCTCCTATTTGGGGAAGATGGGCGCGATGTGCACGGCGGCCTTCTCCGGCACCGAGGGCCTCATGCACCTCGCGGGCGGCGAAGACTTCCATCTGGTGATTACCGACCTCATGCTGCCCGGGGCGAGCGGGGAAGAGGTGCTGGCCGCAGCGCGGGCGGCCGCGGTGCCGGTGGTAGTGCTGTCGGCTCGGGCCGCTGTGGCCGATCGGGTGGACTTGCTGCGTCTCGGTGCCGACGACTACCTGGTGAAGCCCTTCGACCTGGAAGAGCTGCTTGCCCGCTGCGAGGCCGTGTTGCGCCGCAGCGCGGGCTTTGGGAGGGCTGGCGACATTCGGGGCGCCGGTGCCGGGCAGGAGGCGGATGTCGCTCCGCTGTGCTTCGGGGCCTGGGAGCTGGATGAGACCGCCCGCGCCTTCACAGCGGCCGGCATGCCGGTGCGCCTCACGCGCACGGAGTTCGAGATCGTGCGCACGCTGATGGCCGCGCCGCGCCGGGTGCACACCAAACGCGCGCTGTCGATCGCCGCATGCGGCGATGCGGCGGCCCTGGAGGACAAGACCGTAGCCACCCATATCGGCAACATTCGTGCCAAGCTACGCGCCACCGGCACCGATGACTACGTGGAGACCGTCTGGGGCGTCGGCTTCAAGCTGCGCGAGTTGTGATGTGGGAAAACGTCGAATATTTGCCAAATCAAAATAGCTATGATGATCAGGCAATACGTACTATAGGCGCAGGTCGTGGCCCTGGCAAGAAATCAACGTTTTCCAACAGGCGGTCGCGAGGGCGCCGCCGTGAGGGCCGCGCAGAGCCGCTGTCCTTGTCCCTTTCTTGGAACTTCTTGGGAAGTTTCTGAAAACGGTCGCCCTAAGATGGAGGGGAATCGGTATCCGAGAGAAAGGGGCGCCCATGGAGGCGTTGCGTTGCGAGCACTTGACCCGGGCGTTCCGGGGCAGGTGCGTGGTGGACGATGTGTCGCTGGCGCTGGAGCCCGGCGATATCTACGGGCTCGTGGGGCGCAACGGGGCTGGCAAGTCCACGTTGCTGAAGGTGCTCGCGGGTTATCTGGCTCCGACGGCTGGCACCGTGGCCGTGGGCGGTGAGGTGCTTGGGCCGTGCCAGACGAGCGCGCATCTGGGTTGCCTCATCGAGCACCCCGCTGTGAACCCGGGGCTCACGGGGTTTCAGAACGTGATGGTGCGGGCGCTGGCCCAGGGGCTTCCAAATCCGAAGGCCGAGGTGGCCGAGGTGATGGAGGCTGTGGGACTTGAGGCCGTGGCTGGGCATGTCGCCAGGGGCTATTCTCTCGGCATGAAGCAGCGCCTCGGATTGGCGCTCGCTCTTATCGGACGGCCGGACGTGCTGCTTTTGGACGAGCCGTTCAACGGTCTCGACCCCGAGGGGGTGCGCCAGGTTCGGTGCCTGCTGGCCGACCTCGCCTTGCAGCGAGGGTGCGCCGTGCTCGTGAGCTCGCACGTGCTCGACCAGCTGGAGCGTCTGGTCACCCGCTACGGCGTGCTGCGCGAGGGGCGCCTGGTGGCCCAGATGACCGCGCAGGAGGTGGAGGAGGCCTGCACCGACTATCTATGCGTGGAAACGCCGGAGGCGCCCCGGGCTTTGGCAGTGCTTGCGGGAGCGTTCCCGGATGCGGTCTTTACGGTGATGCCCGACGATGCCATCCGCGTAGTCGGTCCCGAAGCCGAAACGGTGGGCCGCGCTCTGCTTGAGGTCGAGGTGCCCGTAAGCGGGCTGTACCTTCATGCCCGCGACAGAGAAGACTACTTCGTGGAACTCATGGGCGACGGCACTGGTGCAGTGCGTGGCGCGGCTGGGAAAGGGGGTGGCAGCGATGCTTAATCTGCTGCGAGCTCAGTGGTACTCCTTGGCGTGTAACCGGATGTTCTGGGGGTTTCTCGTTCTGTTTGCGGTCATTATGGTGTGGGATATGGTGTCCCTGGGGCAGAACTACTATGGGCAAGAAGGCTTCCGCAACATTCCGCCCATCTACTACGAAGGCGTGACGGTGACACTCGACCCCGAGGGTTATTTGGGGGAAGGCGGGGTGGTGTATTTCCTCGTTTTGCTCGCGCTCGTGTTCGTGGCGGTGTTCTTCGCCGAGGAGTTTCGCGCGGGAACGTGCCGATCGCTGATGGCGGGGCCGTCTTCCCGGCGGGACTTCGCGTTGGCATTGGCGGTGACGGTGGCGCTGCTGACCATGCTGTTCGTGCTCGTCGGTCTGGTGGCGGTTTACGCGGTCATTCCCCGCTTTCCCCTTCTGGATGTGGGCCTGCCGACTGGGCGTACCTTGCGTTGGGCGCTGCAGTTGGTGCTGATCGTGGAGGTGTACGGGTTGCTGACGGTGGCCGTGGCGGCGGCGACGAAGCGGCCCGCGCCCACCGTAGCGGCGATGCTGCTTCTGGCCACTGGCCAGGTGGAGGTGCTGCTGACGAACCTGTATGTGATTGCGACCCAGCTGGGGGCGGTTGCCGGGTTGCCCGAGCTGCCCGCAGCGACGGACGTGTCATCGGCGTTCTTCGAGACGGCGGCCATGGTGCCCACGTGGTTGCCGGCTGCCCAGCTGCAGTGGATGATGGGCGAGGGCTGCACGCCGATGGCTGGCGATATCGCATCGGTGGCGTTGCTGGCCGCCGGTGCTTTGGGTGTCGTTGTGCTGGTGACACGCCGGCGGGCGCTTTGAGGGTGATGGGCTGCGGAAAGGAGTTGCGATGATCTGGCTCGGAGTTCTGTGCGTTCTGCTCGCTGCGGCGCTTGTGGTCTACGTGACGGCTACGGAGCGACAGATGCGCGGCTTGTCGGCGTCGCTGGCCCAGCGTTCCCGCGAGGGGCAGCGCCTGCGGCTGGCCTTTCCCACAGCTGGCGCCCGGGCGTTGGCCCGCGAGGCCAACGGGCTTATCGACGAGGCCGACGACGTCCGGCGCCAAGCCGTCGAGGAGCGGCGCGTGCTACAGGAGAACCTGGCCTCGTTCTCCCACGACGTGCGCACGCCGCTTGCGGGCGCCCAGGGCTTTCTGCAGCTGTACGCCGTGGCTGACGACGACGTCGAACGCGACGAGTGCGTGGCGGCCGCCGTCGAGCGCCTGGGCGCCATGCGCGTTTTGGTGGACGCCCTCTTCGAGTATGCCAAGGCCGACGACGGTTCCCGCGAGCTTGCACGGGAGCCGGTGGATGTGGCCGCTGTGGCATCCGACGTGCTGGCGACGCTGTACCCCGCTTTCGCCGAGCGCGGGTGGCGGCCGGAGGTGTCGCTGGCGGAGGATGCGGTGATTGAGGCCGACGGCGAGGCGGTGCGCCGCATCGTGGAGAATCTCCTCGCGAACTGTTTGCGCCACGGGAGCGCCGCCCCGACCGTCGAGCTGCGCGCGACCGGGTCCGAGGCGACTGGTTTCGCCCTCGTGATCTCCAATGCCGCTGCGGGTCTTGGCACCTTGGACGAAGGCCGTCTCGGCGAGCGCTTCTATCGCGGCGATGCCTCGCGCCGCGCTGGCGGCAGCGGCCTCGGGCTGGCCACAGCGTGCAGCTTGGCCGATGCCATGGGGCTGCGCCTGCTCCTGTCCATCGAGAGCGGGCATTTCACTGTAACGCTCTCGTCTTGAGGAGGGGCGCTGCCCCCTTGGCGGCGACGGCCCTTTTGGGGTCTGCAAGGGCGTGCGCCCCCATCAGGGGGCGCACGAGGGGGGAGGGCTTATAGGGTGGCGCGGGCCTTAGGCCTCCAAGCCGGCGAGGCGACGACCGACCAGATAGCCGAAGGTCAGACAGCGTCCGTGGCTGATGGCGCTCATGTGGTGCGGATAGGTGCCGTTGAACATGCTGCCGGAGGCGTTGCCGAGAGCGTAGAGCCCCTCGATGGGCGCGCCTGCTCCCGTCAGTACGCGGGAGTCGGCATCGGTGCGCAGGCCGTTCACGGTCACGAGGCAGCAACCGCTCTCCTCGATGGCATAGTACGGCCCCTCCTCGAGGGGAATGAGGTCGCCCGGCTTCTTCCCGAAATCGGCATCCTCTCCACTTGCGCACAGCTCGTTGTAGCGGGCCACGGTCTGGGCGAGGTTGGCGGCATCGATGCCGCACTTCTCGGCCAGCTCGTCCAAGGTCGGCGCCTCCACGAGGACGTCCTTGATGGAGTCGTACATGTCCTCGGGCGTCCAGGGGGCGCCGCCTTTGGCCTTCTCGAGGGATGAGAGTATGTCGGTACCCGAGAGCAGCACGAAGTCGTGGGCGCCCGGCTGGTACATGATGGCATTGCTCATGTACTCGAAGGAGAGGTTCTCGTTCACGAAGCGCTCGCCGTTCTCATTCACGCGCAGGAAGGCGAGCATGGCTCCGTTCGCGCGGTTGCCCGTCTTGGCGCCGGCGGGGTCGTTCATGAGGATGTGGGGCCAGTCGTCCTCGGCGGCACCTGCGGCAAGCCCCATGAGGATGCCGTCGCCTGTGTTGGTGACCGTCGGGTTGATCCAGGCGTACACCGCCAGATCGCGCGGGCGGATGCGCTGGGTGAGCATGTCCCAGTTGAACTCGTAGCCGCCCGTGGCGAGCACGACGCCCTTCGCGGCCTCGATCTTGATGATGCCGTCCTCTCCCTTCGCGTAGACGCCCGTCGCCTTTCCATCCTGGACGGCCAGCTGCACGGCCGGCGTGTTGTAGTGAATGTCGGTGCCGTGACCCTCGGCGATGCCGAGGAGCGCCTCCACGAACGAGGCGATGCCCTTCTCGATGCGCACGCCCGAGCCCCAGGTGGTAACGCCGCAGAACTCGGCGTTACCCGCTTTGGCCGTGAAAGCGCCGCAGGCATCGCCGACGGTGTCCATGGCCCAGTCCAGTGCTTCGCCCGAGCGCTCGCACCAGCGCTCCCAGACGGAGCGGTCGCAGCGGAAGTGGGCGGTGGAGAGGCCGTCGTTCATGAAGTCGAGGGCGCTCAGCACGATATTCGCCTCCGCATGGGCCCGGTCGCCGAAGGCCGCGACCTCTGTGCCCCGGGCGGCGAAGGTCGCCCCCTTTTCCAAGAGCACCACCGACAGGCCGCTCTCGCTTGCGGAAGCGGCGGCGGCCACGCCCGACATGCCCGCTCCGCAGACGGCGACATCGCAGGTAATGGTCTCGACGACGTCCTCGTCTGCGATGGGATCGGCGATGTAGGCCACCTCGGCCCCGCTCGGCGGGAAGAATTCCAGGTTGTCGACATTGGGGATGGTCGTCTCGCCCGCGCCGTCGGCGGCCGTGCTTGCGAGCGCGGACTCCGTGGCGGCGGGGACGCTGGGCGTCTGCGGCGCGCAGGCAACCAGCGATGCGGCGGTTGCGGCTCCCAGTGCCCCCAGCCCGATGAATCCGCGACGTGAAAGGTTCTTCTCCATGGTGCCCTCCTCAAGGTAGGTTTCTCCGTCAGGCAGCCGAGGGCTTCTGCGCTATACTTGCGATTTGCATCTTTCGCACGGCATCTGCTCCCGGCCGCCGCGCCCGTTGCACCGGGCATGGATGAGGCTAAGGGAATGGAGGGACCATGTCATCTGACCAAACGGCCAAACATGGCTTGGGCCGTGTCTGCCAAAAAGTAGGACACGGCTTATCGCTTATTTTCTCGGATAAAACGTCGGTTATCTATATTTTCGGCCTCGCTGCCTTCTATACGTGGAACCTGGTTGACATCTTTGCCCCGCCGCTTGTGGGCTCGGGCGGAGGGCCGGCCGTCGAGGTGTCCACCATCGTCTCGTCGGCCTGCAACGTGGGGAGCTATATCGCCATCGCCGTACTGCTCTCCCGGTTCAGGTCTTTCTTCGCCCTGGCCCTCGCCGCCTCCGTGGGGGCCGCCGTCGTGGTGCTGGGGGCCTGGGGCTTGTGGTCGGCCGGCCTCGTCGATTCGCAGGCGGCCTCCCTTGCGTACAAGGGGGTGACGCGGGCGTGCGCGGCCTTTGTGATCGTTGCCTGGGGGATGCGCTTCAGCGAACTGGAAGGCTCGGCGCTCACCCAGCGGGCTCTGGCCGCTTTCTGCGTGGCGACGCTGGCCTTCCTCGTCATCGGCGCGACGCGCGGGTTCCTGCAGTGCGGGCTGTTCGCGCTGCTCTTGCCCCTCTCGATGGGTTTGTGTCCCCGCGACGCGGACGAGGACATCCCGCGGGAGGGTACCTCGCGCCTCCTGCGGGATGGGGCTTCGTCTGGTTGCGGGGATGATCTGCCCGCCGTGTCGGCGCGGCGCGCCGGGGTGCGCCGCTTCCTCTCGTCGGTCTGGCGTGTGCTGCTCGTCTTCATGCTGTTCGGCATCGTGACGTGGGTTATGATCCTCGGAGCCCAGGCGGGCTTATCGGCGGCTTTTCCCGGTTCCGTTGTCGCAGGCGCGTCTTTCCTCGTCATGGCCTGCCTGCTTGTCGCCTCTTGTGTTTTCAAGGGGATCATCTCGTATCGTTACGTGTATAAGTTGGTCTTGCCCCTCGTTATGGTGGGGCTGCTGCTCGTGGCCGCATTCGAAGGGTTTAGGGGTATGGGCGCGGCCGTCGTGTCGGTGGGGTTCACATGCTTCGACCTGTTCTGCTTCGTCATGGTGGCGACGGCCTGCCGCCAGAGCGGTGTGCGGGCAGGGGCGGCTTTCGGCTGGTACCGGGCTTTGGAGAGCTTCGTTCCCATGGTGGCCTTGGGGCTTATGGCGGCGCTCGGGCAGCTTGGCGCCCGGGGCGGCAATACGACCCTTTACGTCCTCGTGGCGGCGTGCGTTCTGGTCCTCGCGGTGGTGCTCGTGTTCGACCGGGGGAACATCTTGGAGCGCGGTCGGTTGAAGCCGGATGTCGTCTATCCCCGCGCCGAGGCGCTCTACTTCGCGCGCCAGTGCGAGGAGGCCATCCGCCGCTACGAGCTCTCGCCCCGCGAGGCGGAGGTGCTGAGCCTCGTAGTACGAGGGCGCAGCGTCCCCCATATTGCCGAGCGGCTCTATCTCTCGCGCGGCACGGTCAAAACCCATATCGCGCGTATTTACCAGAAGCTCGGGGTGAGGGACCGGCAGGAGATGATCGACCGCATTGAGTCTTTGGAGCTGCCCGCAGGCGAGCAGTAGCCCCCGCCCCGGCTCTCCTCTGCCGGGCCGCCCTTGTCCTTCGGCCCGCGAGGTCGGCCCTTGTCCGTGCCGCCCTTCGGCTGCCGTTCGTCGGCGGCGAGCGGCAGGGCGTCAACCGTCTGGCCTTCGCGTCGTTGTGCTCGCGTAATTGTGCGGGCTCTCGCGCGGCATCGTGCTTTATAACGGAAAGGGTAAGCGAAAGCCGCGATACCGGAAAGGACGGTGAGGACACGATGACGGAACGGAAGATCAATCGGGGGAGCGAGATTCGGACCAAGGGGAAATCCATGGGACGCGAGCGCTCCGGTTGCGCGACCGATCCGTCTGACAGACCCTCGCCCCGGGCTGCCCTCACGGCTTCCGGGCGCCCCGATGCCTCGTCGGCCCCATCGGGCTCCGGGGAGCCGATCGGCTCGCAAAGCCCTCGGCCGGCCGGTCCGGCCCCGAAGCATTCGACTCCGGGCTGTGCCAGTGCGCACGGCGGCGGCTCTCGGCGCTCCAATCTGCGCCCGGCGCTGTTCATGACCGGCCGCATCGCCCTCATGCTGGCGGGCATCGCGGTTATGGCCCTTGGCATCGATGTGGTCGTGAAGGCCGATCTGGGCAACTCGCCCATCTCCGCCACGCCCAACGTGCTCGCTCTCGGCTTTCCCGCCGTGAGCTTCGGCACGTTCATGCTGGGCTGGCAGTGCTTCCTCGTGCTCGTGCAGGTGGCCCTTCTTCGCCGGGAATTTCGGCTGGTGGATCTGTGGCAGATCCCCATCTCGGTGTTCTTCGGGCTGTGCATCGACTGGTTCATGGCGCTGCTGGGTGCAGCCGCACCGACCACCTACCTCGCCTCGTGGCTGTGGCTGGTCGTCGGCATGGCCGTGCTCGCTGCGGGCATCGTGATGACGGTGGTCTCGGGCACGGTCATGAACTGCGGCGAGGCTGTGGTGCAGGCCGTGGTGCGCAAGACCGGCGCCCGCTTCGGCACGGTGAAGGTGGGCTTCGACCTGGCCTGCGCGGCCTTGGCAGTGCTGTGCGCCCTGGTCTTCGTGGGACACCTCGCCGGCGTGCGGGAGGGCACCGTGGTCTGCGCGGCGCTGACCGGGGTGGTGGTGAACGGCTACATGGCTCTCTACGGCCGTGTGCGCCAGGGAGCGCGCCGGTGGCGAGCCGGATCTGGCTCGCGCGCCGACGAGGCGGCGGCGTCCCTGGTGGAGCAGAGCTAAGACCATATTTTCTTTGCGGAATGCCCGCAAGATGGCTATAATGTAACGGTTTGAATCAGGCGCGACGTGCGAGCGTAAGGGTTTCCGCGGCGCGTGAGCATGAAAGGAAGCATCCGTGGCAAGCATTTCTACCGCCGATTTCAAGAACGGCATGTGCATCATCAACAACGGCAAGATGTGCACCATCGTCGAGTTCCAGCACGTGAAGCCGGGCAAGGGCGGCGCGTTTGTGCGCACCAAGCTCAAGGACATCAAGACCGGCCGCGTGGTGGACTACACCTTCAACGCCGGCACCAAGTTCGATTCCGTGCGCCTGGAGTCCAAGAAGATGCAGTACCTGTACAACGACGGCGCCGACTACTGGTTCATGGACAACGACACCTTCGAGCAGATGCCCATCGCCGCCGATATGGTGGGCGCCGCCTCCGATTGGCTGAAGGAGAACGACGAGGCCACGCTGCTGTACGCCGGCGACGAGCTCATCAGCCTGGAGCCCCAGATGTTCGTGGAGTTGGAAGTGACCCACACCGAGCCGGGCTTCAAGGGCGATACCGCCACCAACACGCTGAAGCCGGCTACCCTGGAGACGGGCAAAGAGGTGCAGGTGCCCACCTTCATCGAGATCGGCGACGTGCTGCAGATCGACACCCGCGACGGCCGCGTCATCAAGCGCGTCTAATCAAGCGGGAAAACCTCACAGGTCGAGAAGCCTCCTCCGGGAGGCTTCTTCTATTCCCGGGGAAGGGGCGCAACCGAAAGCAGCCCCTCGGGCGGAGGGGCTGCTTTCAAGAAGGGGAGGGCAAAAGGCTAGGCGCTGGCCATGGCGTTGCGGGCGGCGATGCGGCCGAAGACGCAGCACTCGCCGATGTTGCCCGTGCCCTGGTACATGGCGCCCCAGATGCTGCCGAACTCGCCGGCGGAGTACAGGTTGGGGATGGGATCGCCGTAGGGGTCGAGGATGCGCGACTCGGCATCGTGCACCGGGCCGCCGTCGGTGTTCAGCAGGGTGGGCGTGCACAGCATGGCGTAGAACGGGCCGCTTGCCACGGGGGTCATGTGGTTGCTCGGGCGGTAGAAGGCCATGTCCTCGCCGCGCTCGCAGAACTCGTTCCACTGGGCCACTGTTTTCGACAGCTCGTCGGCGGGCACCTCGATCTGGGCGGCCAGCTCCTCGATGGTGGCGGCAGAGTGCGCCCAGCCGTCGGCGACCGGATCGTCGGTCAGCCCCTCGGGCAGCGCGCCGGCGGCCAGGCCGTTCGCGTCGAAGACGAACCAGGCCTTCGGCGGCAGCTGCAGGTGGATCCAGCGGCCGCCCCACTGGGTCTGGCCGTGGCGGTAGCCCACGTTCGTGGTCAGGTTGCTGCCGATAGGTTGCACGTCGCCGGCGGCGCAGGCATCCCAGTCGTTGTAGAAGCGGCGCCCGTTCACGCCAACGGTGATGCCGAACTCCTTGGTGAGGCCCGTCTGCTGGGTCTGGGTGAACTGGGTGTTGTCCAGGTTGCGCGGAGCCAGCCAGAAACAGGCGCCCCCGTGCATGTGCCATAGGGCCGCTCCGGCCTTCTGGCAGGCGCGATGTCCGTCGGCGGTGTTCTCCAGGGCCGCGGCGGGTGTGACGCCCTGCATACCCATGTACTGCTCCAGGTATTCGGCATCGTTCTCGAAGCCGCCGGTGCACATGACCACGCCGCCTCGGGCTCGGTAGTACTTGTTGCCGCCGTCATCGGCCACGACGCCTAAAATGGTGCCCGTGGCCGGATCCTGCACGAGCGCGGTCATGGGGGTGCTCAGCTTGTAATCGATGATATCGGCGTGGTCGCGCACGTAGTTCTGCAGGAACACGGCGATATGGGTGGGGCCGTCGCCGGCTTCGCCCCCGTCGAACATGAACGCGCCCTGGAGCTCTGCTCCGGGAATCTCGGGATACTCGGGAATCTGGGTATTGCGCATCTCCTCGCTTGCCCAGCCGAGGGGCTTCACGCTCATGTAGGGTTCGCCGCCCAGGTCTTTCACCCACTGCACGTTCTCGGTAATACCCTGGGCATAGGCGCGCAGCACATCCTCGGGAGTGCAGTTCGTGTCGCCGCACAGGCCGCTGATGTAGGTCTCGTAGATGGCATCGGCATCCTCAGCGTGCATGCAGAAGCCCGACGACGCGAAGCTGTTGCCGCTGCAGTTCGCCGACTTCTCCAGAAGCAGGCAGCTCTTGCCGTCGCCTTCGAGCGCGACCGTGGCCGCCGTCGACAGGCCGGCGATGCCACCGCCCACGACGATTACGTCGTACTCGCCGTCCCATGAGATGTCGGCGATGGCCTGGGCGGCATCGTTGCCCGCGGCGGAAAGGCCGGTCTCGCCCTTGGCCTTGGGAGCACATCCAGCGGCACCAAGGGCGGCGGCACCCACAAGGGCGATGCCGGCTGACTTGATAAAGGAACGGCGGGTGGGGGTGAGGTTCAGATCTTGCATGGGGCTCTCCTTCTCATTCGGATGCCGAGCAGGTGCCCGGCGTTGCTTTCTCCGTGGCTCGAACGATACGGCCGCGCCCCCTCTTCCGTCATGCCCTGTTGCGGGGGAGGGCACTACCCGTTGCGGGTGATCTTCGCGAAACCCCAGGTGAGAGGCGATGCGGTCGGGATATCGGAAAGTTCTTCCCCAGATGGGGCGGCAAACTCCCTATAATGCATGCCATGGAAACCTATCGCAGACAATTCGAACTTGCGGGCGCCGGCATCGTATCGGCGCTCGCGCTGACGGGCATCTGGACCCAGCACGTCTGGGTCTTCTGGCTGAACACCGCCGCCATGGACGTCGGCAGCCTCCCGTGGCAGAGCATGTACCTCGTCACGGGGCTTGCCATGCTCGTCGCGGTCGGGCTCGTCCTGCTCGGACGTCCCTCGGCTGGCTGCCTTCGCGGCGTGGATGCGGTTGCGGGTGTGGTGTCGACGGCTGCCACGCTGGTGGTTGCCCTCGCCGCCGTGGGGGTCGCGGCACCTTCGGCGGCCACGGCGGCAAAGGTCGTGGCGGTGGTGGGTTATGGATGGGCCTATCTACGCTGGGGGCAGTTCTACGGCCGTCTTTCCATCCGCCAGGCCGTGGCTTATCTGTTCACAGCGGGCATCGCCGCGGCGGCGCTGAAGCTCGCGGTGTTCACGCTGTCCCCGCTGGCGGCGGGTATCCTGGCCGCGCTGCTGCCGGCGCTCTCGATCGTGCTCTGCCGCCGCGCCCTGCGCCTGACCGCAGAGGGCGGCGAAGGCGACGGTGCCCCTGCGACCGACGGGGGCGACGCCTGCCCGTCCGCTGCCGAGGCGGCGTTCGGCGTCCTGGCAGCCGCGCCCCGCTTCACCCGGGATAACGTCGGCGCGCTCTGGAAGGCGGCGGCGGTGTTCGTCGTCTTCAGCTTGGCGAACGCCTCCATGCTCTCCTTCCAGCCGGCCTCCGATACCCTCGGGGGCGTGGGGCTGTTCGCCGCGGCCCGCGCGCTCGACGCCCTGCTGTGCCTGGGCATTCTGCTGTTCGTCTTCGCGCTCGCACGGCCTTTCGACTTCCCCCAGCTGTGGAAGATCGTGCTCTTCGTGCTGGCCACCGACCTGCTCTGCGAGCTGATCGCGCCCGATGCCGGCATGCAGGCTCTCTTCTCGGGCGTCTCCCTGAACTTCATCGTGCTGTTCCTCTGGCTCACCTTGGCCGATGTGGCCCGGCACAGCAGCTTTTCGCCCTTCCTCGTCTTCGGTATCGGCTGGAGCTGCTATGTACTGCCGTTCTACGGCGGCTCGCTGCTTGCTGCCGAGTTCTTCCGGCATGGTTTGGGCGCAAGCTATGTGGCGGTGCTTCTGTACGTGGTGACTCTGACCATGGCGCTGTGCCTGCAGTCGAGAGACCAGAACATCGCCCATATCTTCGGCGATCTGGCCGAGCGGGAGCGTGTTGCGCCGAGCGACTTCGACGACATCGAGAGCCGGTGCGCGGCGGTGGGCGCCCGCGCGGGGCTTACCGCGCGCGAGGTGGAGGTCATGCAGCTGTTCTGCAAGGGCCGCACCAAGGCCTACATCGCCGAGACGATGTACGTGACAGAGAACACCGTGCGCAGCCACATCAAGCACATTTACACCAAGCTCGGCGTGCACAGCCGCAAGGAGATCCAAGAGCTCATCGACGCCTACTGACGCTCTCCCGCCAGGAGGAGAGCTGCGACTGGCTAGTCCCGGGCGAAGAAGGCGAAGGCGACGCCGTCGGGGCCGACGTGGGTGCCGATGACGGCGCCGACCAGGGTGAGCGGCAGATCAACGGCATCGGGGCTCTCGATGATGCCCGTATCGGCGGCAATGGCGAGCGAGTCGGCGATGTACTTGCGGCCGATCTTGTCGGACAGGCCGGAGTAGGCCACCCACACCGGGCGCGTGAAATCGATGCCGCCGGCCTTCTCGATTTCCTCGAACACCATGGAGCGCGATGCCTTCGAGCCGCGGGCCTTCCCCAGAACGACCACTTTGCCGTCCACGACGCCCACCACGGGCTTGATGGACAAAAGGCCGCCGATGGCCGCCGCCGCGCCGGAGATGCGCCCGCCGCGGCGCAGGTACTCCAGGCCGTCTAAGGCCGCCACGAGGCGGATGTCCTTCTTCTCCTGATCGAGGCAGTAGGCAATGTCGGCGGCGGAAAGCCCCTCGTCGCGCAGGGCCCAGGCGCGCTCGGCCAAGATGCGCTCGCCGACGGTGGCGTTCTCGGAATCCACCACGAAGACGGATTCCTTGAAGGGGGCTGCGGCGATGCAGGCGCTCTGGTAGGTGCCCGAGATGTGGCTCGACAGCGTGATGCACACCACGGTGTCGCCGGCGGCCACGGCCTCCTGGAACAGATCCTGGAACACCATGGGGGGAATCTGGCTCGTGCGCGGCAGCTCGTCGCTCTCGACGAGGCGCTCGAAGAACTCGGTGCGGCTGATGTCGACCCCCTCGGCGAACTCCTCGTCGCCGAAAGTGATGGTCATGGGGATGATGGTGATGCCGTGGGCGCAGGCGTAGTCCTCTTCCATGTCCGCCGACGAGTCCACGATGATGCGAATGGCCATGGTGCCTCCAAAGTTGTGTTTGCTTCCCTGTATTCTATCGGGCGGCGGCGCTCGGAGGGCGCAATGGCCCAAAGGCAAGTAAATTGTTCATAATTCGGGCGGCGGTCCGCTGTGGCGGTTCGGCGCTTTGGCCGAAGAGTCGCCGCCGCGGATGCTTGGACGGGCCAATTGCGGCTACAGTAGGACCCTCTTCGCGCCAATCGGACATTTCTGCGACAAATGATGCGATCGGGCGACATTTCCCGCGGGGAAAGACCCTGGAATGCGACAAATCTGTCGATCGGGCGACATATTGCGGCAATGGATGTCGCCCGATCATGCGATTTGTCGCATTTCAGGGCAAAAGCTTGGGAAGCGGGGAAGCGCGCAAAGCGCGGAGAGTCCGTGGGGCGCATGGGGGGCGCTGAACCTGCCGAGCCTACCGAGCCTACCGAGCCCACTGAACCTACCGAACCCACTGAACCTACCGAACCTGTCGAACCTGTCGAACCTACGGGGCCTGCGGGACCTACCGAACCTACCGAACCTACCGAACCTACGGGACCTGCCAAGCCTGCTGAATCTGCGGCATGCGTCGAGCTCGTGGAGGGCCTCGTTGTCTGCGCGAACGCGTTTCCTTAGCGAGGCCCGCCCTCGTCGGTCTCGCACTTGACGAACTCGGTGTACCAGCGCACCTCGGCGCCCTGCTCGGCGGCGTAGGCCAGGATAGACTCCGCGAAGCCCCACTCCTCGTCCTCGCCCACAGCATCGGTCTTCTGGGGGCTGTGGCCGGTGGCGAAGGCCTTGTTGCGGCCCGGGTCGTCGATGTTGCCCACGCCGCCTTCGAACTCCATGACCATCTTGCCGTCGCGCTCTACGATGTCGGTGAGCCAGTTCACCATGGCGCCCGACTCGTTGGCCCACAGCTTCACCAGATCGTAGTCGACGAATCCGTTGGCGTAGCGGACGATCTCCTCCATGGCCTCCATCTTGTCGATGCGGAACTGGGGGAACTTGTCGAAGGACGCCTGCTGCAGGCGCGAGTCGATGGCGCCGATGTCCTCGCGGACGTTGTGCGGGCTGCCCTGGCGGTCGATGCCGAGCACGCGCGCTCCGTTCTCGGCGGCCGAGATCATGGCCGGGATGCAGCCGGTGCCGATACCCACCACGAGCACCTCGGTGTCGATGGTTTCGGCGATCTCGGACTCTTCGATGACGGGCGGCGCGCCGAGCCAGGAGGGGCCGCCGAAGTCGCCCGTGCTCAGGTTCGCGGGTTCCTCGGCCGCGTACCCGTGACCGCACCCGGACAGCGCGGCGGCGGAAAGGCCACCCAAGGCGGCCAGGCCCGCGCCCTTGAAGAAGCTGCGGCGTGAGACATTACTCTGCATGGGGGGCCTCCCATCCTTCGGGCAGGGTCAGATCGTGGCACTCGTTGCGCACGAGCACCTGGTTCTCATGGATCTTGTGGCAGTCGCCGCACTCCAGCGCCATGTCCTGGTGGCTCGCGTGGGGGTTGTACTTCTCGTCGTTGCCGGCAAAGTCCCACAGGTTCGCGGTGATCTCGTCGAAGGAGGTGCCCGCGGCGTGGTGGCACTCGGCCCGTGCGCAGAACTCCTCGCTTGCGAACTGCTTGCCGGTGGCGAGCATGGTGCCGTCCTCGGTCATGGGGTAGGTGTCCGACACCCAGGCGCACACTTCGGCCACCTGGGTGGTCAGTTCGGCGGTGTGGCAGTCCAGGCACGCCTCGCCGGCCTTCGCGTGGGCCGTCACGCCGAGCTGCGGGTTATCGTCGTCGTAGGTCTCCACGTAGTAGTCCATGGGGTTGTGGCAGATGGCGTTGCAGAAGCTCGGCTGCTCGTGCCAGATCCAGAAGCCCGCGCCGGCCACCACGATGACGGCCGCCACCACGCCGGCGACGATCCACCCGCGACGCCGCGGCTTCTTGGCGGCGCCGAGTGCGCCGTTGGGCGATGCGGCGCCGGATGCGATGCCCAGAGCCGGGGCATCCGCCGCTGGAGCTCTGGGGCCGCCGGGCGCCCCCTCCTGCGGTCCAGCCGCGGTTGCGGCCTTTTCCTCGTCGATGCTCATGATCGTTTCCTCCCTTCCTCGTCTTGTATAGAAACGATGGGGCCAGTGTGCGCCCCAAAGGGGTGGAAAGCTATTACCCCAGCGGGGTAAACTTTGCGTTTAGCCTGATGAGTTCAGGGTAAAAGGCAGCTGGGCAGGGGAGGGGAAGGAGGGACGGGCCGGCCGCGGGCGCCCGATACCCGACCTGCCCCATCATCGATGTTGGTTGCGTCGAGGCGCATCTTTCCAGTTGCCGGGAGCCAGTTGGCGGGTAAGGTGTCGCGTTATGAGTTTGTACCTCTCCCATAGCACTGCGCTTCGCTTCTGGCGCGCCTGGTCGGCCGCGGCTGCCGTGCCCTTGCATGCCTTCCACGGCATGGGCGCCGCCGAAGCTGCGCTGTTCCCCGATCGCTTCTTCGCCGCATCGGAGGTGCTTTTCCGAGCCGCCCGCACCGATCGAGAGATTCGGGAGGCGTTGCGGCGCGCGGCAGCCCCGGGGGATCCCTCTGCGGCGTCCGCCGCCGAGAAGGGCGCTGATCCGGCGGCCTCCGTCGTGCCGGCCGCCGTTGCCCCGAGGGTGCCGGCGGCCGTCGTGCTGGAGGCTGCAACGTCGCGCGCGAGCTCACTGGGGGTAGCGGCCGCCACTGCGCCGGGCGTGGCCGCGCCGGGGGCGCCGGCTGCCGATGCGGCGTCAGCGAGCGACGCGATGCCGGCGACTGGCGCCGTGGCGGTGGCGCTTCGCACGGCATGCTGTTCCGATGGCGATCCGGTGCATGTTGTGACGGCCAGTCGCGGAGGTTTGCGCGGCTCGACCGCCGTGACCCGCCATCGGCTCGGGGGCGCCCTGCCGCGGGGATCATTTCTCAAAGTGGCTCCGGGCGTGTTCGTGTGCTCTCCCGAGCTCGTCTTCGTCCAGATGGCCGCAAGCGTTTCCCGGGGCGCCCTCCTCGCGCTCGGCTACGAGTTGTGCGGCTGCTATCCGGTCGGGGACGATCGGGCGGGCGCCCTCGTGCGTCGGCCCCTGACCGCCCCGCGTCGCCTGTCGGCATTCGCTGCCCGCGCGACGGGGCTCACGGGCGTGACGGCGGCCCGTGCGGCCGCAAAGCGGGTGCTTGCCAAATCAGGATCGATCATGGAGACAGAGGTGTCCATCGTGGCCTTCTCCTCTGTGGCCCAGGGCGGGTTGGGGCTTGTGCCGCCGAAGCTGAACGAGCCGGTGACGCTGTCCGCCCGGGCGAAAGAGGCGACGGGCCTGAGCCGCGTTGTGTGCGATTGGCTGTGGCCCGAGGCGCGGGTGGCTGTCGAATACGACGGACGCGACTCCCACGCCAGCCCGCAGCAGCAGGCCCGCGATGCCCGCAAGCGCGATGCGTTGCGCATCGACGGTTTCGACCTGACCGTCATCACGAGCTCTCAGTTCCACCACGTGACCCAGTGCACGGCGCTGCTGCTGGGCGTGGGCCGTCGCGTCGGGCCGAGGAAGCGCAAGCTGAGCGCCGAGCACGTGCCCCGGCATTTGACGCTGCGCAAGCAGGTGCGCGCGCACCATCGCGAGCATTTCCCCTTTCTCTTCAAGAAGAGCCGCTCGTAGAGCCCGTTCTTCTCACGGGGTCCCATCCAGTAATCTCGCTGTTTTTCGTCGAACTCGGGGAAATGCGACAAATCGGCTAATTGGGCGACATCGCAGAGCGTCATATGTCGCTCAATCGACACATTTGTCGCAGATCGGGTCTCTTTTCGAGAAGAAATGTCGCCCAATCGCGGTGTTTGTCGCATTTCCCCGGTTTGAGCTGGAAAGGCCCCGCGCCCTTGCGCGGCGGCCCGCGCCCCTGCCGCCTGTGCTCCCGGCCCGCCTACGCCTCTCGGCAAGCCCTCCGCCTGTGCCCCTTCGCGGCTTCCCTCGCTTCTCCCTCTCATTCTTTCCCTCTATATTACATCCCTTCTGCCGCTGCACTGTGCTCTCTTGTCGCCTTCCCCTCTGTCCTCGTCTCCCTGCCGCTTCCGTACGCTCGTCTCCCCTCGTTCTCCCACAGCTTCCCCCGGCGCCCCGTCCCCCGGCCCTTCCTCGCCGTTTGCGTCCTCCTGCCGCTTCGTTGATGTTTCTTGTCGGCAAATCACGTGCTCGCGCTGTGGGCTATGCGGGGTGTCCCCTATAATGCAACACTTGATCTTTGACTAACTATAAGGAGGTGTGAGTTCATGCCACGGCTTCAGATCATGGATACGACCATTCGCGACGGTCAGCAGAGCCTGTGGGCCACCCGCATGCAGATCGGCGACATGCTGCCGATCCTGCCGAAGATGGACCGCGTCGGCTATTGGGCCATCGAGGCGTGGGGCGGGGCGACATTCGATTCCTGTCTGCGCTTTCTGGACGAGAATCCTTGGGAGCGCCTGCGCGCCATCAAGGACAAGACGCCCAACACCCCCCTCGCTATGCTGTCGCGCGGCCAGAACCTGGTGGGCTACAAGCATTACTCGCGCGAGATCGTCAATCGCTTCATCGGGGCCGCCCATCGCAACGGCATCGAGGTCTTTCGCGTGTTCGATGCGCTGAACGACATTCGCAACGTGGTGGACAACGCCGAGGCCATCAAGGAGCACGGGGGCCTGTTCGAGGGCGCCATCTCCTACACCATCTCGCCGGTGCACACGCTGGACTCGTTCCTCGAGTACGGCCAGCAGCTGAAGGACCTGGGCGCCGATACCATCGCCATCAAGGACATGGCCGGCATGCTCACCCCCTACCGCGCCGAGCGCATGGTGAAAGCCTTCAACGAGGAAATCGGCCTGCCGGTGCACATCCACTGCCACTACGTCGGCGGCATGGCCCCGGCCAATATTTTGAAGGCCGCCGAGGCCGGCGTGGCCGTGGCCGACACCGCCCATGCGCCGCTGGCCTTCGGCAACTCGCACCCGGCCGTGGAGATGATCGTGGCCGCTCTCAAGGAGAGTCGCTACGATACCGATCTGGACCTCGATCTGCTCTTCGAGATCTCCGAGTACTGGGAGGAGATGCGCAAGCGCGGTCACTACAAGCGCGGCGTGTCCTCGCTCATCCACATGCAGGTGTACTCCCACCAGGTGCCCGGCGGCATGATGAGCAACCTCATCAGCCAGTTGGAGGTGCAGAAGGCCGTCGACCGCCTGCCCGAGGTCATGGCAGAGATTCCGAAGGTGCGCGCCGAGGTGGGGTATCCGCCGCTCGTGACCCCCATGTCACAGATCGTGGGCACGCAAGCGGTGTTCAACGTGCTCACCGGCAAGCGCTGGAGCGTCATCTCCAAGGAGATGAAGGACTACGTGTGCGGCTACTACGGCAAGGCCCCGGGCCACATGGACAAGGAGATCGTGACAAAGGTGGCCGGCGATACCGAGATCTTGGATCCGGCCGTCGCCCCCGGCACGCTTGTGACCACTACCTACGACGAGGTGGCCAACGAGATCGGGGACTTGGCCCACAGCGAGGAGGACGTGCTCATGTACGCCCTGTTCCCCAACGAGGCCCGCACCTACCTTTCCAAGCACCGAGTATCCGAGAAGGTCGACTTCATGCTGGAGCAGGAGTCCAGCGGCACCAAGGAGGATGATTACGTGGACATCAATCAGATTCGCGAGTTGGTTCGCGTTGCCGAGGAGAGCGGCGTCGGCGAGATCGTCGTCGAGGAGGAGGGCGTTCGCATCGTCGTGCGCATGCCCGGTCAGGGCGCGCCCGTAGCGGCCTCCGCGCCGGCTGCCCCGGTGGCCCAGGCGGCCCCTGCTGCGGCCGCGGCCCCGGCGCCGGCCGAGGAGGTTCCCACGCGACCGGCCGCCTGGAAGCCGGTCATCGCCCCCATGGTGGGTACTTACTACGAGGCCCCGGCTCCCGGTGAGCCGCCCTTCGTGAAGGTGGGCGATGAGGTGGCTGCCGGCGAGACGTTGTGCATTGTCGAGGCCATGAAGCTCATGAACGAGATCGCGGCCGAGGAGATGGGCACTGTGCGCGAGGTCTGCCTGTCCGACGCCACGCCCGTGGAGTACGGCACCGTGCTCTTCTACGTGGAGCCCCACGATCCCACCCCGGGCGTGTAGGAGACCCTGCTATGTTCGAGAAAATTCTCGTCGCGAACCGCG
This sequence comes from Adlercreutzia muris, assembly GCF_041223505.1. Taxonomy (NCBI): domain Bacteria; kingdom Bacillati; phylum Actinomycetota; class Coriobacteriia; order Eggerthellales; family Eggerthellaceae; genus Adlercreutzia; species Adlercreutzia muris. Next base: position 66,168 of record NZ_JBCLQK010000001.1, on the reverse strand, counting down.
GCGAAGTGGCCCTGCGCATCATGCGCGCCGCCCGCGAGCTGGGCGTGAAGACCGTGGCCGTGTACTCCACCGAGGACGCGAGCACCTACCCGGTGCAGTACGCCGACGAGGCCGTGTGCATCGGTCCCGCCCAGTCGGCCAAGAGCTACCTGGTCATGTCCTCCATCATCGCGGCGGCGAAGAACACCGGTGCCCAGGCCATTCACCCAGGCTACGGCTTTCTGGCCGAGAACGCCGAGTTCGCCCGTGCCTGCGCCGACAACGACCTGGTGTTCATCGGCCCAGCGGCCGAGTGCATCGAGCGTATGGGCGACAAGTCCAGCGCGCGGGAGACCATGAAGGGCTGCGGCGTGCCTACCGTGCCCGGTTCCGACGGTTGTTTGGATACGGTGGAAGAGGCCGCTGCCTTCGCCGAGCAGGTGGGATACCCCGTACTCATCAAGGCCACGGCCGGCGGCGGCGGCAAGGGCATGCGCGAGGTGCACGACCCGTCCGATCTGGCCGCCCAGTACAAGGCGGCCCGCACCGAGGCAGGCGCCGCCTTCGGCAACGACGGCGTGTACCTGGAGAAGCTCGTGCTGCGTCCCCGCCACGTGGAAGTGCAGGTGCTCGCCGACGACCACGGCAACGCCGTGGCCCTGTGCGAGCGCGATTGCTCCATCCAGCGCCGTCATCAGAAGCTTTTGGAAGAGGCTCCCTCTCCGGCGCTCACCGACGAGCTGCGCCGGGCCATGGGCGTGGCGGCCCTGAAGGCCGTCCGCGCCGTGGACTACAAGAATGCCGGCACCATCGAGTTCCTGCTCGACGAGCGCGGCGAGTTCTACTTCATGGAGATGAACACCCGCGTGCAGGTGGAGCACCCCGTGACCGAGGAGATCACCGGCACCGACATCATCAAGGAGCAGCTGCGCATCGCCGCCGGCGAGCCCATGAGCTGCGCCCCCCGGGCGCCGTTCGCCCCGGCCGGCCACGCCATCGAGCTGCGCATCAACGCCGAGGACCCGGCCCACGGCTTCCGCCCCTGCCCGGGTACCGTCACGCGCTTCGAGCCCCCGGCGGGTCCCGGCGTGCGCGTGGAAACCTATTTACGAACTGGTTCTAAAATCTCTCCGCACTACGATTCCCTCGTTGCAAAGGTTATCGTACATGGGCAGGACCGCGAAGAGGCCGTGGCCCGTGCCCGCCGTGCCCTGGACGAGTTCGTCATCGAGGGCATCGCCACCACCATCCCGTTCCATCAGCGTGTGCTGGACAACGAGGTGTTCCTGGCCGGCGACGCCACCACGGACTTCATCGAAACCCAGATGGGAGATGTGCTATGACCAATGAAATGAACGTTGAGGGACTGTCGATCGCCCCGGGCGTCATGGAGACCATTATCTCTGTGGCCGCCAGCGAGGTGGACGGCGTGGCCTCGCTCGGCAACTTCGCCACGAGCGGCATTCGCTCCATGTTGGCGAGCAAGCCCTCCACCTCCGGCATCGAAACGAAGATGACCGAGGACGGCAAGCTCTACGTGGCCGTGCACGTGGAGGTGTACTACGGACACGTGCTGCCCGAGCTGGCAGCCGCCCTGCGCTCCGCTGTCGCTGAATCGCTGGCCACCCAGGCCGGCGTGGAGGTGTCGGCGGTGGACGTGTACATCGACGGCATCCAGTTCCAGTCCTAGGCGGCGCGCTCCTATGGCTTCGAGAAAACACGAGAGAACCCTCGACCGCGCCTGTGCGGTGCAGGTTCTCTATACGAGCGAGCTGAAGGGGGAGTCCCCCTCCAAGCTGCTGGACGAGGGGCTCTGCCTGGTGGCCACCGAGCAGGCCCCGGCCACCGAGGAGGAGGCGGCCACGGAATTCGGCCGTATCTGCGAGGGCTCCCTGAGCGATTACGCCCTGGCCCTCATCCGCGGTGTCGAAGGCTGCCAGGCCGAGATCGACGAGCGGCTCGAGGGGGCGTCCGAGAACTGGACGCTGTCCCGCATGCCCATCGTGGACCGCTCCATCCTGCGCCTGGCCACTTACGAGATGTACTACTGCGATGACGTACCGGTTTCCGTGTCCATCAACGAGGCCGTTGAGCTGGCCAAGGACTTTGGCGGGGAGGAGGACTCTCCGCGCTTCGTCAACGGCGTGCTCGGCCGCATCGCCCGCTCCATGGACGAGGGCCCCGAGGCCGGCGGCGAGGTGGCCGGGGCGGAGGAGGCGCCGGCCGATGATTCCGCAGTCGCGGCCGCAGCCGAAGCCCCCGTTGCCGAGGATGCTCCCGAGGCCGGCGGCGAGGTGGCGGCTGCGCCCGCGCCGCCGATCGCCGACGAGATCGAGACCGTCACGGCAGTCGACGTCGTGCGGGGCGCTTCGGGTGCTGCGGCCTGCGTGCAGGGGGAGGTGTAGCTCCGTGGATGCTGCGCAGCCGTCGGACTTCGGTCGGGTGCACGAGCGCCTGACCCAGATTGTGGACGAGGTGTCCGCCGACGACATCTCCCTCGATGACGCCCTCAAGCTCTACGAGGAGGCCGTGAAGCTGGGTCTGTCTGCCTGCGATTTGTCTGAGCAGGACATCGAGGCGCACCTGGCCGCCGAGGGCGTCGAAGACGCCTCCGCTCGCGCCGGCGTCGCCGTGGCCTCTTCTGCCGATGCGCCGACCGATGCTGCGGACGCCTCTTTGGGCGAGGCGGCTGAAGGGGTGCCGGACGAGGTTTCCGGGCCTGCTTTCGAAACCGCCGCGGGCGAGCGTGCCGCCGTATAAAGGGGGTTTCATGGACATGCCGCGCATACTCGATGCTATCAGCTCTCCTGCCGACCTGAAGGTGCTCGACAACGACGAGCTGGCCATCCTCGCCCGCGAGATTCGCCAGGAGATCGTCGCCACCACCTCGGTGACCGGGGGGCACGTGGCCTCATCTCTCGGTGCGGTGGACATCATCGTGGCCCTGGAGAGCCTGCTCGACATGCCGCGCGACCGCGTGGTGTTCGACGTGGGGCACCAGGCCTACGCCCACAAGCTGCTCACCGGGCGCCGGGAGGCGTTCAAGACCCTGCGCACCTACGGCGGCATCTCCGGCTTCACCAAGCCCCACGAGAGTCCCTACGACGTGCACTACTCCGGCCACGCCTCCGACTCGCTGTCCATTGCGACGGGTCTGGCGAAGGCGCGCCAGCTGAAGGGCACCGACGAGAAGGTAGTGGCCCTCATCGGGGATGCGTCGCTGGCAGGCGGCATGGCCTTCGAGGCGCTGAACTACATGGGCAACGAGCAGCTGCCTCTGGTCATCATCCTGAACGACAACGAGATGTCCATCTCGCGCAACGTGGGCGCGCTCATGAAGCACCTGGGCAACCTGCGGGCGAACGGCCACTACCGCGAGGCCCGCGAGGGCCTGCAGGCGGCCATGGAGCAGGGCGGCCCCGCTGCTCGCGGCCTGCTCGGCTTCGGGAAGAACATGAAGGAATCGCTCAAGCAGATGGTGATTCCCCACGCCATGATCTACGAGTCGCTCGGCATCGTGTGCACCCATCCCGTGGACGGTCACAACATCGCCGAGCTGCGCGACATTTTGTCCCTCGTGCTGGAAATGGACGGCCCGGCCCTCGTGCACGTGGTCACCCGCAAGGGCGAGGGCTACGAGCCGGCGCGGCAGGATCCGGAGCGCTTCCACGGCACGGGCCCTTACGACATCGCCACGGGCAAGGCGGTGAAGAAGCCCGCGAAGGCCCCCAGCTATACCGAGGTGTTCGGCGCTGCCTTGGCCGATGAGGCCGCTCGCGACAAGGGCGTGGTGGCCATTACGGCGGCCATGACCGGGGGCACGGGGCTGAAGGATTTCGCTGCCGAGTTCCCCGAGCGCTTCGTGGACGTGGGCATTGCCGAGGAGCAGGCCATCGGCATGGCGGCCGGGCTTGCTTCGGGAGGCAAGAAGCCCGTGGTGGCCCTGTACTCCACCTTTATGCAGCGGGCGGTGGACCAGCTTATCATCGACTGCGCCCTGCCGGATGCGAACGTGGTGCTCGCCTTCGACCGTGCGGGCTTGGTGGGCGATGACGGCCCCACGCACCACGGTGTGTTCGACATGGTGTACTCCCGCATGGTGCCCAACGTGTGCGTGCTCGCCCCCTCCGACGAGGCGGAGCTCGTGCACGCCCTGCACACGGCGCTCTCGCTGCCCGGCCCGGTGACGCTGCGCTACCCGCGCGGCGAGGCCGAGGGGGCGTGCCTGCCCGATGCGCCCGAGCTTCTGGAAGTGGGGAAGGCCCGCGTGGTGCGCGAGGGGGGCGATGCGGCCCTGCTCGCCTTCGGGCGCATGGTGGGATGTGCCCGCGCTGCCGCCGACCTCCTGGCCGCTGAGGGCATCGAGTGCCGCGTGGTGGACATGCGCTGGGTGAAGCCGCTCGATGAGGAGGCCATCGCTGCCGCGGCTGCCACGGGGCTTGTGGTCACCGTGGAGGAGGGCGTCATCGCCGGTGGCGCCGGCCAGGGCGTGCTCGAGGTGCTCGCCCGCCTGGGCGCGCAGGTGCCGGCTATCACCCTGGGCATTCCCGACCAGTTCGTCGGCCAGGGCCCAGTGGGCCGCCTCTTCGCCGATCTGGGCCTGGACGCCGAGGGTATCGCCGCCGCGGTGCGCGCGAAGCTGAAGTAGCGGCTGCGGATCGGATTCCTGTCACGAAAAAGGCCCGCGTCGTCGCGGGCCTTCGAATGTTCCGGGGGTCGGTGGGTGCTACTTCAGCTTCTTCTCCATGATGTAGTCGTTCATGACGAAGCCCTCGCCGATATCGGTTTCCACGGCGTCGATAATCTCGAAGCCGTGCTTCTTGTAGGCGCGGATGGCCATCTCGTTTCCCTTGTTCACGGTCAGGTACATCGCATCCAGCCCGCGCTCGCGGCACAGGCGCTCGTAGAAGCGCACGACGCTGGCGATAAGCCCGCGGCCGCGATGCTCCTTCAAGAGGTATACCTTCGAGACGAAGAAACGGTTCGTGTCCGCCTCCACGCGTCCGCCCGTGTAGCCGATGATGCGCGGCTTGGCGGCCTCGTGTGCGAAGTCCTCGGCGTCGTGGGCCAGCTCTCCATCGCGGTCAGATTCCACGGCATCATCGGCGCCGGCCGGCGCGGGCCTGCCCTCGTCGTGGATGTCGGCACCGTGGACGGCCTGGTCGAGCTCGCGCGGGGTGGCGTTCTCGCGGTCCATGATGAAGAAGTACTCGTAGCCGTTATCGGCAATGTCGGCACGGAAGGCGTTCAGGCTCTGGAACTTCTCGACCATGTAGTCGGTCTGCTCTTGGCCGATGAGCGCCGGCCAGTACTCGTTCCAAATGTGGTGGGCCATATGTGCGAGGGCCTCTACTTCCTCGTCGCGCTCGACCTGGCGGAATGACACGCTCATGGGGTTTCCTTTCCGATTGGCGCCAATGGTGCGAGCACTTCTCGCTTTTTTGGACAAAAAGCCTTCGAGTGCGCTGTCTCGAAGGTTCCGCTGGCCGCCCGGGGTCGAAATAAGCGGTTTTCGAGCCCTTCCCGGGGTCATTTGAGCCCGAATGGGATCATTTTCTCCTTGCGGGAGCTCACTCGACGCACTTTTGTCCAGGATTGCGCAATGTGCTCGTCGATCGATCCCATTGTAGACATTTCCTGGGCCCTCGATGCCGGTGTCGCGAATTGTTTCCGCTCCGTGGCAAGGAAAGGTCGCTTGCGTTAACGCTTCTTTGAGAGAGGGTTAACAATCATCGATGACCTTGGGGGTGCGCCTTTGCCGTGGAAGAATCGAAGGCGTTCCCGATGCGCGCGGGCGGCCGGCCCGCGCCGATGCAAGGAGGTCGATTGCCATGCTCGATACTGGCTCGACCGGCTTCATGCTCGTGTGCACCATGCTGGTGCTGCTCATGACGCCCGGTCTCGCATTCTTCTACGGAGGGCTCTCGCGGCGCAAGAACGTGGTGAATACCATGGTCATGATCTTCGCGGTGCTCGGCATCGTGGGGGTGGCATGGGTTGCGTGCGGCTGGTCGTTCGCCTACGGCGGCGACGGCACCATCCCCGTTTTCGGCGACTTGGACCAGCTGGGGTGCTTGAGCGCGGTGAACGACATGATGGCCGAGGCCGCGGGCACGCCCGATGCCTTCGCGATACTTTCAGGCCAGGGGGCGCTGGCCGCTGATCCGGAGCTGGCGGCAAGCTACCCGGCCATTATCGATATCGTCTTCCAGATGGCCTTCGCGATGATCACCTGCGCCATCATCACCGGTTCAGTGGCCGGGCGCATGAAGTTCGGCGCGGTGTGCGCTTTCGTGGCAGTGTGGGTGCTTGCGGTGTACGCGCCGCTCGCCCATATGGTGTGGGGCGGAGAAGGATCGCTCATCGGCGAGATGATCGGCGCGCTCGACTTCGCCGGGGGTGACGTGGTGCACATCTCCTCGGGACTTACGGGCCTCGTGCTCTGCATCATGCTCGGTCGGCGCAAGGGCTTCGCCGTGCTGTCCTACCGGCCCCACAACGTGCCCTTCGTGGCGCTCGGCGCGGCGCTTCTGTGGTTCGGGTGGTTCGGCTTCAACGCGGGCAGCGAGTTCGCTGCCGACGGGGTGGCGGCCTTAGCGCTGCTGAACACGGTGACGGCCAGCGCGGCCGGCGTGCTGTCGTGGCTTATTGTCGAGCGGCTGCACGTGGGGAAGTGCACGCTGGTGGGTGCGGCCACGGGACTCGTGGCGGGTCTGGTGGCCATCACCCCGGCCGCCGGGTTCGTGGAGCCGTGGGCGGCGCTTGTCATGGGCGCGGTGACAAGCCCAGTGGTGTACGCGGCCATCGCCTGGGCCAAGCGCCGCATCGGCTACGATGACGCCCTGGACGCCTTCGGTTGCCACTGCATCGGCGGCATTGTCGGCGGCGTTCTGACGGGGCTGTTCTGCGTGCCGGAGCTGTCCTGGACCGATGCCGGCGGTCTTCTGTACACGGGCGACTGGTCGCTGCTGGGCGCCCAGGTGCTCGGCATCGTGGTGACGGTGGTGTTCGTGGTGGCAGCCGACGTGGTGCTCGGGTTCATCGTGCGGGCCTGCTTCGGCGGCAGCCTGCGCGTCTCGGCCGCCGACGAGGCGGCTGGCCTGGACGTGGCCGTCCACGGCGAATCGGCCTACCCGGCCTATCTGGGCCTGGACTAGCGGAGCAGAGCACGGCAAGCAACAAGTAAGGAGCTGAGACCTATGAAGCGAGTGACGGCCATCGTGCGGCCCGAGAAGATGGAAGCCCTGAAGGACGCGCTGTTCGCGGCGGACGTGAGCGGCATGACCATATCCCAGGTGCACGGCTGCGGCGCCCAGCACGGCTGGAGCGAGTACGTGCGCGGCACCGAGGTGCTGCTGAACATGGTGCCGAAGGTGAAGTTCGAGATCGTCGTGGACGATGGGGAGGTGGACGGCCTCGTGGACACTATCGTGGCGGCCGCGCGCACCGGGGAGGTGGGCGACGGCAAGATCTTCGTGGCGCCCATCGAGGAGGTCGTGCGCATCCGCACCGGCGAGCGGGGCGCAGCCGCTGTGTAGGGGGCGTGCGTGCTACAATCTCTCGCGAGAAAACGAGAGAAAGGAACCCCATGCACATCTATACCCCCCGCGGCGTGTGCTCCCGCCAGATCGATGTGGAAGTGAACGGCGACACGGTGGAGAGCGTCCAGTTCACCGGTGGCTGCGACGGCAACCTGAAGGCCATCTCCAAGCTGGTGGCCGGCATGAAGGTAGACGACGTGGCCGCGCTTTTGGAGGGCAACACCTGCGGGCGGCGCTCCACCTCCTGCGCCGACCAGATGGTGCGCGCTCTGCGCGAGGCCCAGGCTGAAGGGCAAGCCTAGAAAAAGCAAGCGGTAAGGGCCCAGGCGGCGTTGCCCGGGCCCTTCGTCATGGAAGGGGATTTCGATGATCTGCGTCGGTGATCTGTGCGCCCTGGCGTCCATCTCGGGCATCGAGGTGCTGTCCGGCGCCGGGGCCACCTCCCGCCGGCTGGTGCGCGAAGTGGCCATCATGGATGACGAGCCCCTCACCGGCTCCTACGATGTGTTTCATCCCGGTGATGCCGTTTTCGCGTCGCTGAGCTTCTGCGGCGGCGATAACGCGGTCATGGACGAGGCTGTGGCAGCCCTCGCCTCCCGCGACGTCGCCTGCGTGCTCGTGAAGGGCTCGCTTCCCTACGCACCTTCCGAGGCGGTGCTGGTCGAGTGCCGCCGGCGTGCCGTTCCCCTTATCCGCTACGGCGCGGGCCTGCTCGAGCAGATTATCTCGGAGGCTCGCGCGCTCATCGCCGAGGATGCGCGCGCCGATCGTGTGGAAGAAGCCCTGCGCGCGCTCATGGAGCGCCGCAGGGGAGACGATGTGCGCCAGCGTTTCGGAGAGGTCACGGGCCTTGGGGGCTCGTGGGTGCAGGTGGCGGCGTTCTCAGCGGCTGAGGGCGACCCGCTTGTGCTGGCGGCGTTGAAGAATCAAGTGGCGTGCGAGCTCTCGCGGATTGCCCCCTGCTTCACGGCCCGCTTCGGCGACGGTGTCGTCGCCTGCGTCTCGTGGGAGGGCCCCGAGGAGGGGCTGAGCCGTGCGTCGCTGGAGGCGCTCGTGGCGGGGTTCGGCTCGCACACGGCAACAGGCGCCTCCGAGGTGCTTCCGGCAGATGAGGCCGATGTCGCTCTGCACGAGGCGCTCGGCTGTCTGGAAGCTGCTCGGGAGGGCATCGACGCCCCCGTGCTCTGGCAGACCGCCGGATTCGATGCGTTTCATGCAGTCCGACGGCGCGATCCATTGCTCGCGCGGGCCTGCGAAGCGGGTTTGGGCCTCCTTCGGGCCTCTGACGAGGAAACGGGCGGAAACCTCGTCGAGAGCATGGGGGTCTATGTAACGTGCGGGGGAGACGTGACCGCAGCGGCGGTGCTCCTTGCCCAGCACCCCAACTCCATGCGCAACCGCATCAACCGCGCTCGCAAGGTCCTTTCCCTGGAAAACGCTACCGACAAGGAGCTGTTCGCCTATCTGGCCATGATCTATCTCTAGGTTGTCGCGCTTCGGGCTTTCCTGGTCGGGCGGGCGCCAATCAAGAGGGCCCGCTGCCCTTGCGTTGCCGTTGTGGGCGCTCACAACCATTGCCGCCGGGCTCTGGTGCTGGCTCCATGAGGGGCGCCGGCTCCTCCCCTTATGCTGGAATCACCGTGAAGGGAATCGCGTTCAGCAAAAGGAGAGCCCATGGAGATCAAAGATTTCGAAGTCGAGCAGTGGATGAACCTCTGGGAGACGAAGTGCACCTACAACGTGGCCGAGACCTGCGTCTACTCGCTGTCCCTCGATCAGCTTTTCGAGCTCACCGGGGGCGACAAGGCCGCCTTTCTCGACGCCTTCGCGACGCGCCGTCTCACCTACGGCGACATCGAGGGCCGCCCCGACCTGCTTTCCGGCATTGCCAGGCTCTACCGCACGGTTAAGCCCGAGCACATTATCCCCACCCACGGCGCCGCGGGGGCCAATTCGCTCGTGCTCTCGACGCTGGTGAACCCCGGCAACCACGTGGTGTCGGTCATGCCGACTTACCAGCAGCTCTATTCCATTCCCGAGATGTGCGGCGCCAAGGTGGACGTGCTGCATCTCGAGAAGGAGAACGGCTATCATGTGGATGTAGAGGCGCTCGATGCCCTATGCACGCCCGATACGAAGCTCATCTGCATCAACAACCCCGACAACCCCACCGGTGCGCTGCTCGACGGCGAGACGCTGCGGGCTATCGTGGAGGTGGCGCGCAAGAACGACGCGTGGCTGCACTGCGACGAGGTGTATCGCCATCTGAACCAGACCGACGCATATGCCGAGTCCGTCGCCGACCTCTACGAGAAGGGCGTCACCACCAGCTCTATGAGCAAGGTGTGGTCGCTGGCGGGCATCCGCTTGGGTTGGTGCATTACCAAGGACGAGCAGCTGCGACGCGATCTGCTGTCCCACCGCGATTACAACCTCATCTCCTGCGGCATGTTCGATGAGGCGGTGGCCGCCTATGCCCTTGCCCATGCCGATGCGATTCTTCATCGCAGCCGCCGCATTGTGCGCGAGAACCTCGCCACCCTCATGGAATGGGTCGATTCCGAGCCGCATCTGTCCATCGTGAAGCCCGAGGCCGGTACCACGGCGCTTGTCTACTACGACTACGACATCCCCTCCTACGACTTCTGCACCGATATGGTGAAGTTCAACGGCGCTTTCGTCACCCCGGGCGACTGCTTCGAGGAGCCGAAGAGCTTCCGCGTGGGTTACGGCTACTCCGACGATCCCGATGCCCTGCGCAGCGGCCTGCTCGCCATCAGCGAGTACCTGCGTACCCTGGAATAACCGATCCCCCTAGCATTGGCGACGATTGAGAAGGAGAAAACCGATGAGCGAGATTCGCATTTTGTCCGCTAAGGACGTGACGGCCTGCCTCACTATGGACGAGGTGATCGACGCCGTGCGCGAGACCTATCAGCAAAAGGCCGAGGGTGCCGCTGAGGCGTGGCCCATGGTTTACCATGCTTTCGAGCCGGGTGTGGCCGATATGGACATCAAGTCCGGCGTGCTGGGCGCCCCCGGCGTGTTCGGGCACAAGACCGTCGCTTGGTTCTCGGATAACCCCAAGCGTGGCCTACCCGACCTCTACGGCATTATCGTTGTGCTCTCCTCCGAGACGGGCGAGCCGGTGGGCGTGGTGGACGGCTCGGCAATCACCGGTTTGCGCACCGGTGCCGCCGGCGGTTTGGGCGCGAAGGTGCTCGCGAACCCCACGTCCGAGAGCCTGCTCATGGTGGGCGCAGGCCATCAGGCGCCCTATCAGATTGCAGCGACGCTCTCGCTGCTCGATGGCATCAAGGTGGTGCGCGTGGCCAATCCGCACAATCCCGACCGCGCCTGCGACCTGGCCAGTCATTTGCCCCGGAAATTGGCTGACCAGTTCCATCGGGAGTTTCCCGGGGTGCGCTTCGAGGCGGCAGACGACTTGGCGAAGGCGGTGGACGCAAGCGACATCGTCATTACAGCCACCATGGCCACCTCTCCGCTCATCGATGCCTCCTGGGTACGCCGCGGCACGCATTTCTCCTGTATGGGCGCAGACATGCCGGGCAAGCAGGAGATTGATCCGGCCATCATCGCCGGGGCGCGCCTGTTCACCGACGATACGGCGAACTGCGTCGGCAACGGCGAGATCGAGCTCGGGCTGGCTCAGGGCGTCTTCGGTCCCGGTCAGGTAGCCGGCGAGCTCGGCGAGGTGCTCGCGGGCAAGGTTGAGGGCCGCATCGATCCCGACGATATCACCGTGTTCGATTCGGCCGGTACGGCCCTGCTCGACATCGCCTGCGCCAAGATCGCCCTCGACCGCGCCGCCGAACTCGGCTTGGGTACGGTGGCGGCGCTGTAGATGTTGCTTCGGAGGGGGGGGTAAAGCCAGAGGGCGGCCCTACAGGAGCATCTCCACGGCGCAGAAGGCCAGCGATGCGGCGAAGAGGAGGTTGGCGGCGCGGAAGTGGTGCAGATAGAAGCCTTGCAGGGCAACGCCGAATGCGACCCAGGTGAGGTAATAGCTCTCGGCGATACGTGGCTATCGCCGAGAGCTATGAAGCGGCGTTCCGCTCAGAAGGCGGTTGCCTACAGCATCATGAACAGCTTGGCGAGGCTCCAGCCGATAAAGCCACAGCAGGGGAAGGTGAGCACCCAGGCCCACACCATGCGCCGGGCCACGCCCCAGTTCACACGGCGGAAGCTGCGGGAAGCGCCCACGCCCATGATGGAAGCGGTGGAGCAGTGCGAGGTGGACACGGGCATGCCGGTCATAGAGGCTACGAACAGGGTGATGACCGTGGAGGCGGAGGCCGCCACGCCCTGGTACTTCTCGAGCGAGACCATGTCCATGGCCACCGACTTGATGATGCGCTTGCCGCCGAGCAGGGTGCCGAGCGACATGGCCAGCGAGCAGATGACCATGAGCCACAGGGGGAAGTCGGTGGCGCCACTCGTCTCCATGCCGAAGGCGAGCGCTATGCCCAACAGGCCGATGGACATGAACTTCTGGCCGTCTTGGGCGCCATGGAGAAACGACAGCGCGCAGGCGCAGATATCCTGCAGCACCACGCACACCCTATTGCCGCGCTTGCGGTCGGCGCAGGAGAAGAAGAACTCGATGATCTTGGTAGTTGCCATGCCGAGGATGAAGCCTCCCACGAGCGAGAACGCCATGCCGTAGATGACGAGCATCCACTCGGAGAGCACCACGCCGGCCAGACCGTTCAAGGCGATGGCACCGCCCGTGACGCCGGCGATGAGCGAATGGGACTTGCTGGCGGGGATGCCCCAGAACCAGCAGAACACGCCCCAGCCGATGGAGCCTATCATGGCGGCGATGAGCGCGAGGAGCGCCTGGTGGGTGTTGCCCGAGAAGTCCACCATGTTGAACATGGTGTGGGCCACGGCCGTGGAGATGTAGGTCATGCCCACGAGTCCCGCGAAGTTGAATACGGCCGCCAAGATGAGCGCGGCGGTGGGGGAAAGGCAGCGGGTGGACACTGCCGAGGCGATGGCGTTGGGGGCATCGGTCGCCCCCGAGATGATCGTCACGCCGATGACGAGCGCCAGAATGCCGAGCAAGACGGGATGATCGCCTACCTGCGCAAGAAACATCGAAAGCGTCAATTCCATGCAGAGCCTTATCTCGATGAAACCGATCTGAAGAAACGCACAGCTCCTTATTCTAACGCACTGGCCGTCGGTGGGGATCAGGTGATGCGCCAAAAAGCGGCTCGGCGCGCCGCCGGCAGAAGGCGGGGAGTCGTCCGCCGATCGCGTTCTGCCGCCCCTGTGCGTCCCTCCCCGTGTCGAGGCAGCGTCGGTTTTGGGGCGTTTGGCGGCGGTACGGAAAATGTCCGCACTCGGGGAAAATCCACAATGTTTCGCTCGCGCCCAGTGCTATACTGGGCGAGCTTGCCCAAACGGGCAAGTGAAAGTATCTGTTGGCCCCCGAGACATGTTTGTTGCACCGCGATCCCTTGCTTGCGCAAGCGAACATGGTAAGTATCAACCATCATGACGAAGGGTCCCCGATTTAGTTTTTGAAAGGGGTCCGTTTTGACCGAAATCAAGAACACCTCCGTGATCGACTTCTCCGACATCTCCGACGAGCAGATGAACGAGATGATCGACGGCACGCTGACCGAGTTCGACGAGGGCGATCTCGTCGACGGCACCGTCGTCAAGCTGGAGCATGACGAGGTGCTCGTGGACATCGGCTTCAAGAGCGAGGGCGTCATCCCCTCCCGCGAGCTGTCCATCCGCAAGGACGCCGATCCGTCCGACATCGTGAGCCTGGGCGACAAGATCGAGGCTCTGGTTCTCCAGAAGGAGGACAAGGACGGCCGTCTCATCCTCTCCAAGAAGCGCGCCGAGTACGAGCGTGCCTGGATTTCCGTCGAAGAGAAGTTCAAGGCCGGCGAAGTGGTCACCGGCGAGGTCATCGAGGTGGTCAAGGGCGGTCTTATCCTGGACATCGGCCTGCGCGGCTTCCTTCCGGCCTCTCTCGTGGACCTGCGCCGCGTGAAGGACCTGGACATGTATCTGGGCACCGAGATCGAGGCCCGCGTCATCGAGATGGACCGCAACCGCAACAACGTCGTGCTGTCCCGCCGCGTTCTCTTGGAGGAGGGTCGCAAGAACGAGCGCGCCGAGATCCTCTCGAAGCTCTCCAAGGGCATGCGCCTCAAGGGCAACGTGTCCTCCATCGTGGACTTCGGTGCCTTCGTGGATCTGGGCGGCATCGACGGCCTGGTGCACATCTCCGAGCTGTCCTGGAACCACGTCAACCATCCCTCCGAGGTCGTCAAGGTGGGCGACGAGGTGGAGGTCGAGGTGCTCGACGTCGATCTGCAGCGTGAGCGCATCTCCCTCGGTCTCAAGCAGACCACGCCCGATCCGTGGATCCAGCTCGTGGAGAACTACCCGGTGGGCACCATCGTCGACGGCAAGGTTACCAAGATCGTGCCCTTCGGCGCCTTCGTCGAGCTGGGCGACTCCATCGAGGGCCTGGTACACATCTCCGAGATGGCCGGCCGCCACATCGACACCCCGGCGCAGGTCGTGCACGCGGGCGACGATGTGAAGGTGAAGGTCATGGAGATCAACCCGGATCGCCGCCGCATCTCCCTGTCCATGAAGGCCGCCGCCGAGGAGCTCGGCTTCGAGATCGACGTGGACGAGTCCGTGCAGGCCGAGGAGAAGCCGGCCCGCCGCAAGAAGGCCGACGAGGCTCCTGCCGAGGCCGAGGTTGAGGCTGTGGAGACCGTCGAAGAGTAAGCAACCTCGGATGCCCATAGCCGCTGTATTCGATCGGTGACTTTCAGAAGGCCGCTCTTCGGAGCGGCCTTCTCGTGTATCATGGAGCCGTTGAAATGTCTGCGCAGGATCGCGCGAAGGGGCGCGGTTTCGGAGGAGGTACTGCATGAAGAAGCTGTTTCTCATCGGCGGCATGGGCGCCGGCAAGTCCACGGCCCGCAAGGCGCTGACCGATGAGGGTCTGGCCTGGATCGATCTCGATCAGGTGGGCCACGAGGTGCTTACGTGGGGCACGGTAAAGGACGATCTGCGCGGCGCCTTCGGCGACGGCGTCTTCGACGAGGGCGGGGAAGTGGTGCGCGCGGAGCTGGCCGCGGTGGCCTTCGCGAGCCCGGCGGCCACGCGCAAGCTGAACTGCATCACCATGCCGCGCATCGAGGAGCGCTACACCGACCTCATCGACGAGTTCGAGCACGAGGGAAAGCCGGCTGTGGTGGTGGAGTACTCGGTGTTCCGCAACCGCCAGCAGTCGCTGGCCTACGGGGCCGATGTGGTCATCGCCGTGCTCGCGCCGCTGGAGGTGCGCATCGAGCGCGCCGTGGCCTCGGGCTTTTCCGAGGAGGACGTGCGGGCCCGCATCGCCCGCCAGATTACCGACGCCGACCGCATCGAGGCGGCCGACGTGGTATTCAACAACGACGGCACCCCCGAAGAGCTCCGCAACGAGGTGCTCGCCTGGTGGAACGAGTATAAGAAGGAAATCTGGCTCGGATAGAGCCGATTGCAGATCGACGTCTCGGAGGCCGTCTCGTGGAGACGGCCTCTTTTGCTACCACAGTCCGAGCGTGTGCTGCATGGCGAGGCTGGCGGCGGCGATGCAGATCCAGCAGATGAGACCCATGAGGATGGGCTTGGCGCCGGATTTCACGAGCTTCACGAGGTCGGTGTTCAGCCCGATGGCAGCCATGGCCATGACGATGAAGAACCGACTCAAGGTCTTCAAGGGTGCGAAGACCGCCACGTCGGCGCCAGCGGCCACGGCAACCGTGGTGATGACCGAGGCTGCCAAAAAGAGCAGGATGAAGGTGGGAAGGGCGCGCTTCAGCGAGAAGCCGCTGAGGGGCTTCGTGGCGGCGGGAGCCGCCGTGGCGATCTCGGCGTTGGCAGCAGGGTCGCTCGCTGCCGTGCCGTCAGTGCCGTCAACGCCTGCAGCCGCGCCGACGCCTGCCGCGTTCTCCTTGCGCGCCACTGTGATGGCCAGCACGAGCGTGATGGGGATGATGGCGAGCGTGCGCGTGAGCTTCACGATGGTGGCGTCGTCGAGCGCGTTGGCGCCGGGGTGCATGCCGTCCCAGGCGGCTGCGGCGGCGGTGACCGACGAGGTGTCGTTCACGGCGGTGCCGGCGAACAGGCCGAAGCCCTCGTTGGACATGCCGAGCGCGCTTCCCAAGGTGGGGAAGATGAGCGCCGCGATGACGTTGAACAGGAAGATGACCGAGATGGCCTGGGCCACCTGCTCGTCTTTCGCCTTGATGACCGGAGCCGTGGCCGCGATGGCGCTTCCGCCGCAGATGGAGGAGCCCACGGCGATGAGCGTGGCGATGGCGCTATCGAGGTGCAGCACGCGGTACAGGAGGTAGCCCGCGATGAGGGCCGTGGCGATGGTGGAGCAGATGATGGGCAGGCTCTCGGCGCCCACGGCGGCGATCTGGGCCAGGTTCAGCCCGAAACCGAGCAGGATGACGGCGTACTGCAGCACCTTCTTGGCCGTGAACGCGATGCCGTCCTGAACGGTGCCCCGCGCCGGCTGCTTCCAAACAAGGGCGATGGCCATGCCTGCCAGGATGGCGAATACCGGGCCGCCGACGACCGGCAGCGCCTCGCCAAGAAACCAGCAGGGCACAGCGATGGCCGCACACACCCCGATGCCAGGCACCACATTCCTCAGATTTGCCACAAGGGCCTCCTTGTCTTCCCATCCGGTGTCTCAACGGCGATTGCTGAGTATAGCACCGTCCGAGCCGGGGTTCCCGCGCCGACTGGGAGCGAACGGTGGACGCGGCGCGAAGGCCATGGGAGAATAGATTGGCGAGGTTGAGCATCTTGGCAAGTTGGGGCGCTGGCTCTTGTAGGGGAAGAAAGACGGTCATGAATGAAGAGACGCAGGTAATAGTTACGAACATCTGTTCATTTCTTTGGGAAGGTGCTAAACTGTTCCCCTTACATTGATTCTCATTGAGAGGAGGGGGCCCGTGTCCACTCATCTTTCCAATATCGAGGGCATCGAGATGGCCGGCAAGCTTCCCGAGGTGCGCCTGGCGGGCACGCCGTTCAAGGTGGTTTCGCCCTTCGAACCGTCGGGCGATCAGCCCGAGGCCATTTCAGCGCTCGCAAAGGGCATCGAGGAGGGGCTGCGCTACCAGACGCTTCTGGGCGTGACCGGCTCCGGCAAGACCTTCACCATGGCCAAGACCATCGAGGCGGTGCAGAAGCCCACGCTCGTCATGGCGCCGAACAAGACCCTCGCGGCCCAGCTGGCCGCCGAGCTGAAGGAATTCTTCCCTGACAACGCCGTGGTGTACTTCGTCAGCTACTACGACTACTACCAGCCCGAAGCCTATGTGCCCGCGTCCGACACGTTCATCGAAAAGGACGCCTCCATCAACGAGGAGGTGGAGAAGCTGCGCCATGCGGCCACCTCGGCCCTGCTGTCGCGTCGCGACGTGATCGTGGTGGCGTCGGTGTCGTGCATCTACGGCATCGGCAGCCCCATGGACTATGCCGGCATGGCCGTGTTCGTCGACAAAGAGAAGGAGATGGATCGCGACCAGGTCATCCACGAGCTCATCGATATCCAGTACGACCGCAACGACTACGAGCAGAAGCGCGGCACCTTCCGTGTGCGGGGCGATGCGCTCGACGTGTTCCCGCCCTACGCCGACCACCCCATCCGCATCGAGTTCTGGGGCGATGAGATCGAGTCCATCGACGAGATCGACCAGGTCACCGGCGAGGTGCTAAGCAGCTACGAGGCGCTGCCCATCTGGCCGGCGTCCCATTACGTGACGGCGCGGCCGAAGATGGACAAGGCCCTGGTCACTATCCAAGACGAGCTGCGCGAGCGCCTCATGCAGTTCAAGGAGGAGGGCAAGCTCTTGGAGGCCCAGCGCCTGGAGATGCGCGTGAACTACGACTTGGAGATGCTGGAGACCATGGGTTTCTGCTCGGGCATCGAGAACTACTCGCGCCATCTGGACGGACGGGCGCCGGGCGAGCCCCCCTACACGCTCATCGACTACTTCCCGAAGGACTTCCTCTGCATCATCGATGAGTCCCACGTCACGGTGCCGCAGATCCGCGGCATGCACGAGGGCGACCGCTCCCGCAAGATCACCCTGGCCGAGCACGGCTTCCGCCTGCCCAGCTGCCTGGACAACCGCCCCTTGCGCTTCGATGAGTTCGAGGAGCGCATCCCCCAGTTCGTCTACGTGTCGGCCACGCCGGGCGACTACGAGGAGAAGGTGAGCCTGGCCCAGGTGGAGCAGGTCATTCGCCCCACGGGCCTGCTGGATCCCGAGATCGTCGTGCGCACGAGTGCGAGCCAGATAGACGACATCATCGACGAGGCCAAGGACCGGGCCGCCCGGGGCGAGCGCGTGCTCATCACCACGCTCACGAAGAAGATGGCCGAGGACCTCACCGACCACCTGCTCGACCAGGGGGTGAAGTCCCGCTACATGCACTCGGACATCGCCACCCTGGAGCGCACCGAGATTTTGCGCGATCTGCGCCGGGGCGAGTTCGACGTGCTTGTGGGCATCAACCTGCTGCGCGAGGGCCTGGATCTTCCCGAGGTATCGCTCGTGGCCATCCTGGATGCCGATAAAGAGGGCTTCCTGCGCAACCACCGCTCGCTCATTCAGACCATCGGGCGCGCGGCCCGCAACGTGTCGGGCCAGGTCATCATGTACGCCGACCGCATCACCGACTCCATGCGCCGCGCCATCGACGAGACGCGCCGGCGCCGCGAGATCCAGATGGCCTACAACAGCGAGCACGGCATTGAGCCCCAGACTATCCGCAAGGCCATCAACGACATCATGGGATTCATCACCGAGGACGTGGAGGGCAGTACGGCCGAGCAGGTGAACAAGGAGCTGGCCGAGCTGTCCCGCGAAGAGGTGCTGCGCATCATCTCCTCCATGGAGGACGATATGGCAGCGGCCTCCCGCGATATGGACTTCGAGGAGGCGGCCCGCTTGCGCGACCAGGTGGTGAAGCTGAAGAGCTCGGTGGAGGACAAGTCCGAAGACGACGTGCTGAAGGACCTGAAGAAGTCGGCCCGCAAGGGAAGCGCCTACGGCAACCGCAAGCACGCCGCCTACGGCAGCAGCCGTGGGGCCTGAGCGTTGCCGCATGGGGGGGGCGGGGCGCGAGCCGTGGCGAACGGGTCGGCGGCGTTGCCTGGGCTGCGATGGCTTCGGCGGCCCGTCGCGGGCCCCAGGATGCTCTCGGTTCGGCCCATGCTCGCTCGTGGAGATGCTGCGGATTGCGATCTTTACGGAAATGTAAGCCGGAGAGCGCGGGGAAACGAGGCTGCAGGACGTATAATGCCCCTAGACAACCTGTGCCACCCTTGAGCTTGCTTGAAGGAAGTTAGATGCCCAATCAGCCGATGACTCCTGCGGGAGGAAGCCATAATCCGCGGAACAACCCGCGGCCGCATCCCAAGCCCACGCGCCGGCACCCGTCCCAGGAGACGGGGAGCTTTTCCGCGGCCCCGTATCTGACGGGCCCGGCGGCCGTCCTTCCGCCCGACGATGAGCCGGCTGTGACGGGGTGCTCTTACCCGAGCGGCCATGATGCCGCCTCCCAAGAGGCGGCGGCCCGGGCTGCCTACGAGCAGTACGCCGCGGCCGTAAGCCAGCCCCATCCCCAGGCGGCGAATCACCCGCAGTACGGCTCGCGCTATCAGCAGCAGGGCGGCTATGCCGGTTACGCTCCCGCGGGGGCGAACCCGCGGGTCATGCCCGCTCAGAAGACCGAGGGGCAGATGACCCCCTACGACGACATGGGCCGCTATAAGAAAAAGGGAAAGAAGAAGGGCGGCATCGTCTCGGCCATCGTCGCCGTGGTCATCTTGGCGGTCATCGGGGTCGGCGTGTACCTCTATTTGAACCCGCCCACCTACAACGTGACGGTCAACGGCATGACACGCACGGTGCACGATGGCGCTACGGTAGGCGATATCATAAACGAGGGCATCGTGTCCCCTAAGCCCGGCAACCTCCTCGCCGTCGATGGGGAGGTACTCGAGGAGGGCGGTGGTACGCCGTTCACGGGTACCATCAACGGCAGCGAGTTCACCGATGCCGCCACGGCCCTTCACAAGGGCGATACGCTCCAGATCGAGGACGGCGCCGATGCCACCGAGGATTACGAGGCCGAGACCGTGGAGAGCGAGCCGGGCCATCAGGAATTGGGCGACGGCGCCATCCATGTGTACGTGCCCGGAGAGACGGGCCAGGTGGAGAAGCGCACCGGCAAGGTGTCGGGCAAGACCGTCGAGGAGACGGTGCGCGAGGGCCGCGATAACATCTATCTGAAGTACAACGCCGATACCAAGGGGGAGAAGGTCGTCGCGCTCACCTTCGACGACGGCCCCATCGGTACCACGCCCGAACTGCTCGATGTGCTGAAGCAGTACGGGGTGAAGGCCACGTTCTTCACCATCGGGGACCAGATCTTCGATAAGACCGATTTCTCAGAAGTGGTGAAGCGGGCCGCCGACGAGGGACACCAGATCTGCACTCACAGCTACGATCACGCCTCCGGGTCGGGCCGCGGCGTCGATATGACCCGCATGTCGGCCGACGAGCAGATCGCCGAGGTGCAGAAGGGCCAGGACGCCATCACCCAGGCTACGGGCAAGGAAGCGTCGAAGATCTTCCGCTCTCCGGGCGGCAATTATCACGACGAGATCATCTGGACGCTGCAGCCCTACGTGACCGGAGAGATCGGCTGGAACGTCGACACCGAGGACTGGCGCCGTCCCGGCGCCGAGGCCATCGCCCAGCGCCTGCTGAGCGTGAAGCCCGGCGATGTGGTGCTCATGCACGACGGGGGCGGCGACCGCAGCCAGACCATCGAGGCGCTGAAGATCGCCCTGCCCCAGCTGGTGGAAGAGGGGTACAAGTTCGTGACCATCGACCAGCTCATTGCCTATGACGACGTGGAGGCCCTGGCCAAGGACCTGCAGGACGCCGCAGCCGCCTAAGGCGCCTGCGGTTCCCCGTGGGAATCATCATTGGGAAGCGCGCCGGCGCGCCGATCGCCTTTCCGGTCAGGGGATGGGGGCTTTGCCCTCATCCCCTTCTTCTAGCGGGGCTCAGCTTAGGGGGGGCGGCGCCCTCCTCCAGCAACAAGGCCGCGTGCCGACGAGCAAGCATCGCGGCCTGCACCGACAGACGGCGCGATCAGTCTCGGGCGCGGTCGAGCATTTCCCGGGCATGGGCCAGGGAGGTCTCGGTGGTGCTGCCCGACAGTAAGCGGGCAATTTCCGCGATGCGGGCATCCCCCTCGACCGGGGCGAGCTCGGTGCGGGGCTCGTCGCCGGCTGTCTTGGTGACGGTGTAATGGGCATCGGCCAGCACGGCCACCTGGGCCAGGTGGGTGATGACGATGACCTGATGGCTGGCGGCCAGCTCGGCGAGGACGGCGGCCAGGGCGTTGGCGGCGTTGCCGCCCACGCCGGCATCCACCTCGTCGAAGATGAGGGTCTCGGTGCCGTCGCGCTCGCCGAGCACCACCTTCACGGCCAGCATGACGCGACTGATCTCGCCGCCGGAGGCGATGCGGGTGAGGGGGCGCGGCTGCATGGATTTGCTGGCCCGGAACTCGAAAGCGACAACGTCGGGGCCGCTGCGGCTCCACTGCTCGCGCGGCAGCTCGCCCACGGTACAGAGCAGCCCGGCCCCGCCCATCTCCAGGCGCGCGAGCACGGCGTTCACGGCCTCTGCGAAGCGGGGGGCCGCGCCGCGCCGCGCCCTGTCGTAGGTCGCGGCCCGCTCGGCGAGGACCGCCTCCGCCGCGTCCCGTGCCCGCTGGGCCTCCTCGATGAGCCCGTCGGCATCGTCGACGGCGGCCACGAGGGCGGCTGCCTCGTCCCAGCGGGCGAAGACCTCCTCCATGGTGGGACCGAAGCTGCGCATGAGACCGGTGAGCTGGCCCATGCGCTCCTGGGCCTCGGCGAGGGAAGCGCCGTCGAAGTCGATGCCGTCGCAGTAGGCGGCCATGTCGCGGGCCACATCCTCGATGACGAAGGAGGCCTCGCGCAGGGACTGGGCGTAGGGGGCAAGGCTCTCGTCGGCCCGCGCAGCCTCCTCGATGAGCCCGATGGCGGCGTTCAGGGCATCGAGGGCCCCTTCGTCGCCGGACAGGGCCGCCGCCGCGCCGTGGGAGTTGCGGGCCAGCGTCTCGGCGTGCTCGGCCCGGGCGAGCCAGTCGCGCACCTCCTCGTACTCACCGCCCTGGGGGTTGGCGGATTCAATCTGCTGAAGGGTGAAGCGGGCCTCGTCGAGCTGGTTAGAGGAGGCGCTCGCCTGGGCCCGAACCTCTCGCAGGCGCGCCTCGGCCGCCTCGGCCGCCTCGAGGGCCGCCCGGTAGGCTCCGGCCACCTCGGCAGTCTCGTCGGCCCAGGCGTCTAGGATGCGGCCGTGCTCGGCGGTCTTGAGGAGGGCCTGGTACTCGTGCTGCCCGCAGAGCTCGATGAGGGGGCCGACGGTGGCCGCCAACTCGGAGACGCTGGCCATGGCCCCGTTGATGGAGGCGCGGGAGCGGCCGTCGGCCCCGACGCGGCGGGAGATGACGAGGTCGTCGGCTTCTCCCGGAGCGAAGAGCCGTCCGTCCACCTGGGCCCGCTCGGCCCCCTCGCGCACCACGGCGCTGTCGGCCCGCGCCCCCATGAGCAGCTTGCAGGCCGAGATGAGGGCGGTCTTGCCGGCGCCGGTCTCGCCGGTGAGCACGGTGAGGCGCGGGGAGGGGGCAAGGGCGGCCCTGCGGATGAGGGCGATGTCTCGCACGTGGATTTCGTCGATCATGGGGCGCCCTTTCTAGAAGTCGATGAGGTCGAAGACGATGCCCTGCTCCCGCTCGAGTACCTCGAAGAACTCCTCGGGCTCCACCCGGCGGATGGGCCGTGAGATGTCGACGGGGCCGGTGCCCGTGATGATGAAGTCGGCCTGGATCTTGCGGGCGCAGGCCTCGGTCAGGGCCGTCTCGTAGGGAACGCCCCCGTGGTCGAGGGCGAAGCGCACGTCGCCGCCGTCTACGGAGCAGACCGACAGAAAGCCCATGGTAGAGCGCAGGGCCGATCGGGCCTCCCCGTCGGCCACGGCCGTGGCCAGGGCGCTGCGCACCCGCTCGAAGCTCGCCGCTCCCACCCACAACTCCGCTGTGCCCGTCAGTTCCAGGGCGTTGAGCTTGTTCCAGGCCTCGCGGGTCTGGGGTCTCTCGGCTACGAAATCGAGCAGCATGTCGCTATCAATGAACAATCGCATGGCTACATCTCCTCGGGACAATCGGGCTCAAAGGCCGCAAGGGCCGGCCCCTCGGGGCCCCAGAATGTGGCGGGAACGCTGCGAGTGGCGTGGCGCAGGCGAAAGCGCAACTCGTTGACTTGCGCGTCGGTGAGCGTGATGCGCAGGGGCTGTTCGCTCGGCTGCGGGTCGGGCAGCTGCCCGGTGCGCAGCACGTAATCATAGGCAGCGTTCACCAGCTCAGTGGGGGATGAACCGATGGAGCGCAGCTGCGCATTGACTTGATCCCGAATCTCCACGGGGACTCGGGCGGTGACCATGGCATGCATGGTGCCTCCTTTCCGTATGGACGCAGTGTAGGGGAAGGGAGTAAAAAAATCAATAGTAATACGAACAAACATTTGCATTACATGGAAGATTCTGGTATCGTGCAGCGAGGGGCGGGACGCTCGGTCATGTCTTTTTCGGCAAGACGCTTGTCAGCAACCGTATTATTCGGGAAGATAAAGCGATATGTCACGGGCCGCCTCCTCGGAAACGGGGAACCGGTCCGGAGAATGTCAGCGCAACGAAAGGGATGCCTTGGTATACCTGCAACGACAAGGACGGCGCTTGATCGCGGGCTTCATGGCGATCCTGCTCGCCTGCTCCCTGGCGGCGTTCGCGCCCGTATCCGCTTTGGCAGACCCGGCCGACGACGCCCAGGCTGCCGTTGACGATGCCCAAGCCACGCTTGATGCGGCCGAGTCGCGCATGGCCGAGATAAACGAGGAGTATGAGCAGCTCACGGCCGAGGTGGAGCGTCTGCAGCAGCAGATCGACGACACCGCGGCCTCCGCTCTTGAGGCCCAACAGGCGATGCTGGAGGGACGCTCCGTCTTGGAATCGGTGGCCGTGGGGGAGTACCGGGATGGCAGTTCTCTGGGACTTCTCGGCCTGGTGCTCGACTCGAAGAACTTCGATGACCTGCTGCGCAATATGGAGTACGTCAACCAGATCATGGCCTATCAGGCCGAGGAGATCGCCGAGCAGAAGGAGCGCAAGCGCGCCTTCGATGAGGTCTCCGACGAGCTGAACGCCCAGAAGAACGAGCAAGAGCAGGCCCTGGCCGCCCAGGAAGAGAAGCGAGCCCAGGCCGAAGCCGTCGTCCAGGGCGCCACCGAGCGCCTGGCCGGCGCCAAGGAGGACCAGGCGGCCCGGCTGGCCGAGCTGGCCGCCCAGGCCGAGGCCCTGCGCCAGCAGCAGGCTCAGGCCGAGGCTGCTGCGGCTGATAATGTGGAAGAGAGCCCCGATGCCAACACCGGCGATCGCGAGCCGGTCGTCTCCGACGACGAGCCAGTGACGTCCGACCCCGACGAGGGTTCCGGGGGCTCCGGTTCCGGCTCGGGCTCCGATTCCGAGTTCTCGGGCTCGGGGTCGTCCAACGAGGGGTGGCTTTCGGGCACCGCATCGGCCTACGGCGGCAGCACCGATCCGTCCACGCCCAACCCGGGCACCACGGCCACGGGCGCCATCTGCGACGATAACTCCATGGGCGTGGCCGTTCCCAAGTCGATGCCCAACTACCGCAGCTACTTCGGCCGCACCGTGGAGATCCGCTACGGCGGCATGACCGTGTACGCCACGGTGAACGACTGCGGCTCCATGGGCGGCGGCAGCCGCGTGCTCGATCTGCAGCCCGGCGTATGGAAGGCCTTCGGCTTCTCCAGCTGCCGCGACTGGGGCCTGCGCACGGTGAAGTACCGCTTCCTGTAGCGTCGCGGCCGCCTCCCGCGGTCTCTGCGGGGATTGCGGTGGTCGCACCGCAAGAAGTGCGCTATACTGCACTGCTACATGCGATGACGAAGATAAGGCTCGCAGGCTGAGATCACCAGAGAAGGGCCCCCCGGCTGAAAGGGTCCGATCGGAGGCGCGAGACCCGTTCCCTTCCGAGCAGCGCCCTTGAACCCGGCAATCCCCGTTGCGGCGCCGGCCAGTAGGGGGCGACGGCTCGCTCCCGTGACCGAGCGCAACGAGCGGGCGATGGCGCCCCCGGCCGAGGGCCGGACGGAGCCATGGCCAACCGAGGTGGTACCGCGAGAGCCCTCTCTCGTCCTTGGGTTTCGGAGACGTGTCTCCGGCCAAGGCGGGAGAGGGCTCTTTTCTATAGGTTCGATGTACGAGAAAGGGAAGGCAGATATGGCAATCGCAGAGGAGCTCGCGGCGCTGCGCGAGAGCACCCTGGCCGCCATCGAGGCGGCGGCCGACTCGACGGCCCTCGACGGGGTGCGCGTGGCGGTGCTGGGCAAGTCCGGCAGCCTGACCGGCTATCTCCGCTCCATGGGATCGGTTCCCCCCGAGGAGCGGGCGAGCGTGGGCAAGGCCGTGAACGAGGCCCGCGTGGAAGTGGAGGAGGCCCTGGCAGCCCGCAAGGCCGTGCTCGATGCCGCGGAGCTCTCCGCCGCCATCGATGCGGCGGCCGTGGACGTGACGTTGCCCGGCCGTGCCCAGCAGATGGGCACGCGCCACCTCATCAACGGCATCATCGACGAGATCTCCGACATCTTCTTGGGCCTGGGCTACAAGGTGGTCGAGGGCACCGAGGTCGAGACCGACTACTACAACTTCACGGCCCTGAACGCCCCGGCCGATCATCCGAGCCGCTCCATGCAGGACACCTTCTATGTGCGCGATCTGTCCGGCGACGCGGCTCGGGTGCGCGGCGAGTCCGACGTGCTCCTGCGCACCCAGACCTCCGGCGTGCAGGTGCACACCATGGAGGACTGGGACCTGCCCATCTACATGGTCGCCCCGGGCAAGGTGTACCGCCGCGACGTGGCCGACCCGTCGCATTTGCCCCAGTTCCACCAGATCGAGGGCCTCGTGGTCGATCGGGGCATCACCTTCGGCGACTTGAAGGGCACCCTCGACTACCTGTGCAAGCAGATCTTCGGCCCCGAGCGCAAGACCCGTTTCCGCGCCCATTACTTCCCCTTCACCGAGCCCTCGGCCGAGGCGGACGTGAGCTGCGGCATCTGCCACGGCGAGGGCTGTCGCATGTGCAAGGGCACCGGCTGGATCGAGATCCTCGGCTGCGGCATGGTGGATCCCAACGTGCTGTCCATGAGCGGCATCGATCCGGAGGAGTACTCCGGCTTCGCCTTCGGCATGGGAGTGGAGCGCATCGCCTGCCTGAAGTACGACGTGCCCGACCTGCGCATGCTGCTCGAGGGCGACATGCGTTTCCTGCGTCAGTTCTAGGAGAGGAATGAAGCTATGAAAGTATCTTTGAAGTGGCTTTCGGAATATACGCAGGTGCCGGGCGATTTGAAGGCGTTCTGCGACCGGCTCGATCTGACGGGCACGGGCGTGGAGGGCGTCGAGCAGACCGGCGAGGCCTTTGAGGGCGTCGTCGTGGGGCACGTGCTCACCTGCGAGCCCCATCCCGATTCCGACCACATGCATGTGGTGACCGCAGACGTGGGGGCCGGCGAGCCGGTGCAGATCGTTTGCGGCGCTCCGAACATCGCCGCGGGCATCAAGGTGCCCGTGGCCTGTGTCGGCGCGGTGCTGCCCGGCGATTTCAAGATCAAGAAGTCGAAGCTGCGCGGCGTCGTCAGCTGCGGCATGTGCTGCTCCCAGCGGGAGCTGGGCCTCGGCTCCGACCATTCGGGCATCTGGATCCTGCCTGAGGAGACCCCCGTGGGCACCCCGGTGGCCGAGGTGATCGGCTCGGGTGACACGGTGCTCGATCTGGAGATCACCCCCAACCGCCCCGACTGCCTGTCGGTGGTGGGCATGGCCCGGGAAGTGGGGGCCATGTACCAGCAGCCGGTGACCTATCCTCTGGCCGACGACGTGGCGAAGCTCGCCGCCGTCACAGCCGGCGAGGATGTGGCCGCCACCGTCACCGTGGAGGTGCCCGACAGCGAGCGCTGCTGTCGGTACACGGCCCGGGTCATCGACAACGTGAAGGTGGGTCCCTCGCCCGATTGGCTCGCCGAGCGCGTGAGCGCCGCCGGCGGCCGCCCCATCAACAACGTGGTGGATGTGACCAACTACATCCTCTACCTCTACGGCCAGCCCCTGCACGCCTTCGACTTCGACACCCTGCGCGACGGCGACGGGCGCGTGCGCATCATCGTGCGCGGCGCTGCCGAGGGGGAGCGACTTGCCACCCTCGACGGGGTGGAGCGCGTTCTTTCCGAGGACATGACCGTCATCGCCACCCCCGAGCGGGCCGTGGCCCTGGCCGGCGTCATGGGCGGCCTGGACACCGAGGTGACCGAGGCCACCACGACGGTACTGCTGGAGTCGGCGGACTTCTGCAACGGTCGCACCTCCCGCACGAGCCGCAACCTCGGCCTTATCTCCGAGTCCTCCATGCGCTACGAGCGCGGGGTGGACGAGAGCCTGACCGAGCTTATCTCCCAGGCCGCGGCGGCCCTGCTCGCCGAGGTGTCCGGGGGCACCGTGCGCCCGGGTGTGGTGGACGTGTACGGCCGGCCGGCCGAGGCGCGCCCGCTCACTTTCCGCATCGACCGCTTCAACGCCATGATGGGCGCCGATATTCCCACCGATTTCATTGAGGACATCCTCGTGCGCCTCGGCTGTGCCGTGGAGGCCACCGGCGAGGCCGCGATGCTCTCGGTGCTGGCCCCCACCTTCCGTCCCGACCTGGAGCGCGAGATCGACCTGTACGAGGAAGTGCTGCGCCTGTGGGGCATGGACCGCATCGAGCCGACGTTGCCCGGCGGCCGCGAGCGCGTGGGCGCCCGCACCCCCGAGCAGGAGACGCTGCGGCTGGTGAACGCCGTGCTGCGGGCCTCGGGCCTCAACGAGACCATGACCTACTCCTTCGCCGAGCCCGGCGACATAGAGCGGCTGCGCCTACCCGCCGACGGCCTCGGCCTGGCGGTGGAGCTGCTGAACCCGCTCAACGCCGACCAGTCGGTCATGCGCCAGTCCATCGTGCCGAACCTGCTGCGGTCGGTGGCCTACAACCAGGCCCGCGGCGTGAAGAACATCCAGCTCTACGAGATCGGCACGGTGTTCTCGGCCGCCGAGGGGCGCAAGAAGGCCAAGGAGCGCAAGAAGCTCGCCGCCGTCATGGCCGGCTCCATGGGGGATGCGGCCTGGAACGCGCCGGCGGTGCCCTTCGACTTCTTCGACGGCAAGGGTGTGCTGGAGAACCTGGCCCGCGAGCTGGCGTGCCCCAAGGTGCGCTTCCGGGCCCTGGCCGCCGATGAGGCGCCCCAGCTGCAGCCCGGCCGGGCCGCCGAGATGCTCTCCGGCGGCGCCGTCATCGGCTGGGTCGGCGAGGTGCACCCGCTTGTGTGCGACGCCTTCGACGCGATGGCGCCGGTGGTGGCCTTCGAGCTGGACGTGGCGGCCCTCGTGAAGGCGGCCCGTCCCGCCCGCGACTACGTGGCCGTGCCCACCTTCCCGGCCGTGGTGGTGGACCAGGCCTTCGTGGTGGGGGAGGACGTGACCCACGAGAAACTCGTGCAGGTGATGACCTCGGCCGGCGGCAAGCTGCTGGAATCGGTGGCCCTGTTCGACGTGTACCGCGACGAGGAGCGCGTGGGGGCGGGCAAGAAGTCCATGGCCTACACCCTCACCTACCGCGCCGCCGATCGCACCCTCACGGGCGAGGAAGTGGAGCGGGCCCACGGCAAGCTGGTGGCCAAGGTGGAAAAGGCCTGCGGCGCCGAGGTGCGCGGCTAGCGGTTGGGAGGCGGCCGGGGCTACTCCCGGCCGCCCTCGTTTGCGGGGAGCTCGTCGAGAAACGAGCGGGCCTCCTTGAACTGGCGGGTCAGCTCCTCCATGGGGTCGCGCCGGCGCTTTTGGGCGGCCACAGACTCGTCGGTGATGGCCATGGCGCAGGCCACGGCGTCGGTGTGCGTGTAGGACAGCGAGATGGGGATCTCGCGTACCCCCATCTCCCGGGCCACCTCCCGGGCCCGGCCCGTGAGCACCACGTAGGGGCGCCCCTTGCTCGTGCGGCGCACCTCCACGTCGAGCCAGCCGATGCCCTCGGAGAACCCCGTTCCCAGGGCCTTGAGCACCGCCTCCTTGGCGGCGAAGCGGGTGGCGTAGTGCACCTCCGGGTGGGCGTGGCCGTCGCAGTAGGCCCGCTCGGCGGCGGAGTAGACCTTCTCGGTGAAGGCGGGAGAGCGCTTGATGATGCGGGCCATGCGCTCGATCTCCACGATATCGACGCCGAGGCCCACCGAATCGCTCGCCACGGCCATGGACAGGGCACCGTCGACGATAGCCTGGGATTTCTTGGATCGGGCCACAATGCCGCCTTTCCTTGGGAGTGCCGGGGAGGGGGAGGCGGCTCGCCGGTCGCGCCGCCTCCGTGTCGCCCGCCATTCTACCAGATGCGCCCCGTGCGCACGTTTCGTGAAACGGGGCGCGGCATTCTGCCCGCGACGGTACAATGATGCGAATCACCGACAAGAACGAGGGGCGCTCCGGTGCGTCCCGTTTCCAAAGGAGCAACCTATGTGCGGAATCGTTGGATACACGGGGGCCGCCCCCGCCGAACCCATCCTCATCGAGGGACTTTCCCGCATGGAGTACCGCGGCTACGACTCGGCCGGCGTGGCCGTGCAGCAGGGGGAGGCCATCGAGGTGGTGTGCCGCAAGGGGAAGGTGTCCGAGCTGGCCCACACCCTCGAGCACTTCGATCTGACCGGCACCTGCGGCATCGGGCACACCCGCTGGGCCACCCACGGCAAGCCGAGCGAGGCCAACGCCCATCCGCACACCTCCTGCGCCGGCGATATCGCCGTGGTGCACAACGGCATCATCGAGAACTTCGCCGAGCTGCGCGAGGAGCTGATCGGCCGCGGCCACGCCTTCAAGTCCGAGACCGACACCGAGGTGGTGGCCCACCTCGTGGAAGAGGCCTACCAGCGGCTGCGCGAGGCCGGCGCCGGCGACCTGCGCGCCGCCGTGGCCGAGGCCGCCTCCCAGCTCGTGGGCGCCTACGGCCTGGCCGTCATGGCCGAGGGCGAGCCGGGCACCATCATCGTCTGCCGCAAGGACTCGCCCATCGTGGTGGGCCGCGGCGAGACGGGCAGCTACGTGGCCAGCGACATCATCGCCCTGATCGATGCCACCCGCGATGTGGTGGTGCTCGCCGACGACCAGATGGCGCGCCTGACGGCCGACGGCATCGCCTACTTCGACATGGACGGAAACCCGCTCGAGCCCGAGGTGACCCACGTTGATTGGGATATCGACGTGGCCGAGAAGGGGGGCTATCCCGACTTCATGCTGAAGGAGATCCACGAGCAGCCCCGGGTCATCCGCGACACCCTGGCCGGCCGCCTTTCCGGCGGCTCGCTCACCATCGACGAGCTGGACATGACTCCGGCCGAGCTCAACCTCGTCGATCGCGTCTACGTCATCGCCTGCGGCACCTCCTACCACGCCGGCCTCATCGCCAAGAACCTCATCGAGGGCTGGGCCCGCATCCCCTGCGAGGTGGAGGTGGCCAGCGAGTTCCGCTACCGCAATCCCATCATCACCCCCACGACCCTCGTGGTGGCCGTGTCCCAGTCCGGTGAGACCGCCGACACCCTGGCCGCCATCCGCGACGCCCGGGTGCGCGGCGCAAAGGTCTTCGGCATCACCAACGTGGTGGGAAGCCCCGTGGCCCGCGAGTCCGACGGCGTCATCTACACCAAGGCCAACAAGGAGATCGCCGTGGCCTCCACCAAGAGCTTCCTGGGCCAGGTGGTCTCCCTCACCCTGTTGGCCATGCTGCTGGGCCAGTCCACGGGCCGGCTCACCCAGGGCCAGATCAAGCTCCTGTTCAGCGAGCTGGCCGACACGGCCGAGGCCGTGGAGCGCATCCTCACCGAGTGCGGGCCGGCCGTAAAAGAGGCCGCTCGGGCCATGGTGGATGCCCCGAGCGCCCTGTTCATCGGCCGCGGCATGGGGGCGGCCACCTCCTACGAGGGGGCCTTGAAGCTCAAGGAGATCAGCTATCTGCACGCCGAGGCCTACGCCGCCGGCGAGATGAAGCACGGCCCCATCGCGCTCATTGACGAGAACTTCCCCGTGGTGGCCATCGCCACCGACAGCCCGGTCTACGACAAGGTGGTCTCGAACCTCCAGGAGTCCCGGGCCCGCGGCGCCTGCATCATCGCCGTGGCCACCGAGGGCGACGAGGATATCGCCAAGCACGCCGACCATGTCATCTGCATCCCGAAGGTGCGCGACGCCTTCAGCCCCATCACCGCGAGCGTGCCTCTGCAGCTTCTGGCCCGCGAGGTGGCCTTGCTGCGCGGCTGCGACGTGGACCAGCCCCGCAACCTGGCCAAGTCCGTCACGGTGGAATAGCTTCTCGGGCGGCCGGCGACCATGAGGCAGAGACTCGATTCCCGGACCATCTTCGTGGCCGTCGCGGCCGTGGTCATTGCCTTGGCCGCGGTCATTGCCGCCGCCGGCCTGCACTACTACGCCACTATCCACGAGCTGGTGGTGCAGGCCGACGCCATCATGCCCACGGATAAGGCCGAGGGCACCGCCATCGTGACCGTGACGGCGCGGCTCGTGGCCGTGCTCGTGGGCTCGGTGCTTCTGGCCGTGGCCGCCATCGCCGCCCTGCTCGTGTACCGCAACCGCCGCGAGCGGCGGGGCGAGCGCTACGTGCAGAGCATCTATCAGGCCATCGGCGCCAACATCGACACGGCCATCTTCATTGTGGACAGCAAGGACCGAGTCGTGGAGGCGGTATTCGAGAACATCCAGGACATTCTGGGGGTGCCGGCCGCTGCGTTCTTCGCCGTGGACGGCCTGTCGGCCAACGAGGCCTACGCGAAGGTGGCGGCTATCGTGCACTCCGGCGTGCCGGGCGAGCGTCGCACCTGGGAGTTCCAGTGCTTCAACGGGGCCCTCGGCCGGAATATGTGGCTGCGCATCACGAGCCGCCCGGTCGTGCTCGGCGGCAGCGAGAAGATCATCTACTCGCTCACCGATGTGACCCACGAGCACGATATCCGCCAGAAGCTCATGGATACGGTGGCCGCCGCCGAGGAGGCCAACCGGGCCAAGAGCAACTTCCTCTCGGCCATGAGCCACGACATCCGCACCCCCATGAACGCCATCCTGGGCTTCTCGGCCCTCATCGACCGCGATGCCGACGACCCCGAGACCGTGCGCGAGTACAACCGCAAGATCGCCACGTCCGGCCAGCATCTGCTCGGGCTCATCAACGACGTGCTCGACATGTCGAAGATCGAGTCGGGCAAGACCACCTTGGCGGCCTCGGAGTTTCGCCTGAGCGAGACCGTGGCGGCGGTGGAGGCCATGATGCGGCCCCAGACCAGCGCCCGGGATCAGGTCTTCACCGTGGAAGTGACCGGCGTGACCTATGAGGCCCTCGTGGGCGACGAGGGGCGCCTGCGGCAGATTCTCATGAACGTGCTGTCGAATGCCATGAAGTACACTCCCGAGGGCGGTTCCATCCGCTTCGCCATCGACGGATCCCTCAAACGCCACGGCGCGTTGCAGCATCTGCGCATCGTGGTGGCCGACGACGGCATCGGCATGGCACCGGAGTACCTGGCCACCATCTTCGACTCGTTTTCCCGGGAGGAGTCGAGCCTGACCAACAAGATCCAGGGCACCGGTCTCGGCATGGCCATCACCAAGAACCTCGTAGACCTCATGGGCGGCACCATCGCCGTGGAGAGCGCCCTCGGCCGTGGCTCCACCTTCACCATCGATCTGGACTTCCCGCCGGCGGTCGGGGATGCGGCCGATGTGGACGTTCCGGCCCCCGAGGCCCCGGTGGACATCGACGAGGCCCTCGGCGGCCGCCACTTCCTCGTAGCGGAGGACAACGATCTGAACGCCGAGGTCATCGCTGCGGTGCTGGGTATCCACCATGGAACCTGCGATGTGGCCGAGAACGGCCGGGAGGCCGTGGAGATGTTCTCTGCCGCGCCCGCGGGCACCTACGCCATGATCTTCATGGATGTGCAGATGCCGGTCATGAACGGCCACGAGGCCGCCCGGGCCATCCGAGCCCTCGATCGGCCGGACGGGCGCACCATCCCCATCATCGCCATGACGGCCAACGCCTTCGCCGAGGATAAGCGGGAGGCCCTTGCGGCGGGTATGGACGCCCATGTGTCCAAGCCCATCGACGTGGCCGTCCTTGCCAAGACCGTAGCGGCACTGTCCCGCCCCGAGTCCTCTGGGGCTTAAGCGGCTCGCTTACCGGCCCGCGATGGCCCGCACGGCGGCCGGCAGATAAGAGGGGAGATCCTCGGCGACTACGCAGATGGCCGTGCGTGCCTCCTCGGCGGCCCGGGCCGCCTCGGCATGGAGGGCGCAGCCGAGGGCGGCGCTGTCCCGCGCCCCGATGCCCTGGGCGAGCAGCGCTCCGATGATGCCGGCGAGCACGTCGCCCGTACCGGCCTTGGCCAGGGCCGCCGTGCCGCGGTCCATGGCCTCCACCCCCGCGCCGTCGGCTATGTAGGTACACGGGCCCTTGAGGGCCACGACGGCCCCGAAGGCCCGGGCGAGCTCGCGGGCGAGGGCCGCTTCCGTAAGGCCCTCTTCCAGCTGCGCCGCCCGGGCGAGCCGGGCCGCCTCGCCGCCATGGGGCGTCAGCACGAGGGGCAGCCCCGCACAGGCCCGCTCAGCGGCCAGGCGCAGCCCCGTCGCGCTCGCCAGGAGGGTCAGGGCGCCCCCGTCGACGAGGAGCGGGCCGGCGAAGGCGCGCAGGGTCTCCATGACGAGCGGTCCCTCGGTCTTCTCCTCGCCGGCGAACCCGCAGCCGATGACGCAGGCGCCGGGGCGGTCGGGGCTTAGGACGGCTCCGCGGCTCGGCTGCCAATGGCGCCAATCTTGCGCGACGAGGGAGGGGCTCGCGGCCCGCACGGCGAGCAGCGACTTCCCCGCGCAGAACACCTCGGTGTAGCCGGCCCCGGCCCGCTGGGAGGCCGTGGCCGCCAGGCAGGCCGCTCCGGGGTAGGCCGGCGAGCCCGCTACGAGGGCGAGGCGCCCGCGGCTGTACTTGTGGGCGTCGGGGGCGGGCCAGGGGAGCAGAGCCGCCAGCGCGGCATCGGTGCGAGGGGGTGCGACGGTGAAGGTCATGGGGGTCCTTTCCCGGGCGACGATCATTCCAACGCCGTGCCAACGCGGCGCAATCTCCTGGGCAACGGCCGCGCCGAGAGCGCTATGCCGCCTGGCGCGGCCCCCTACAATGGGAGCCTACCTAGTATACAACCTCGCATAAGGAGTGTGGAAACCATGGATATCAAACCGGGACGCAACTGGGCGCTGTTCGCCGCCGGCATTGCGCTCATCATCATCGGCTTCATCTTGCTCATGGTGCCGGGCCTCACGCTCGTGACCATCGCCATCCTGGCCGGCTGCATGTTCGTGGCCGCTGGCATCGTGGACGGCTGGGCCTTCTTCAGGTACCGCAAGAGCGCGGGCCTGTCGGCCTGGGCGCTCGCCTACGCCGCCTGCGACCTCATCTTAGGCGTGCTCTTCATCGCGCACCCCGTGGCGTCGGCCGTGGTGATCCCCTGGGTCATGGGCATCTTCGTCATCGCCTACGGCGTGTTCGGGATCGTGGCCTCGGTTCGGCTGCGGGAGGTGCTGCCCGGCTGGGGCTGGGTGCTGTTCTCCGGCATCGTGAGCGTGCTGTGCGGTTTCGCCTTCATCATCGCCCCGGGCTCCTTCGCCCTGTTCCTCGGGCTGTTCCTTATGGCCCGCGGTGCGCAGATGGCCGTCTACGGCGTGACCCTGCCCCAGGCGCCGACGCGCTTCGCCCACAACCACTAGGCGCACGGCGGCGACGGGTGCGGCCCTACGGCTTCGCCCGTCGCCCCGGCGGTGGTATCATAGCCGCTGCGACACGACCGAGGGCCCGGATTCGTCCGGGCCCTCGCTGACGAGGCGGCCGTCTTCCCCGCGGGAGGCGGCCGGTGCGACGGGCGGGGCCGCGCCACGGCCCTGCGGCGAGGAGAAAGGCGCATATCCATGGTTCAGCGGGAAAGCCCCCTGTTCGACGAGGCGGCCCTGGCGGCCGCGGCGAGCGATCCGGCCGCCCGGGCGGCGGCCCTGCGTCGCGAGATCGAGCACCACAGCTACCAGTACTATGCTCTTGACAACCCCACCATCTCGGATGCGGCCTTCGACTCCCTCATGGGCGAGCTGCGCGAGATCGAGGCGGCTCATCCGGAGCTGGTGACGCCGGCCTCGCCCACCCAGCGCGTGGGGGGCTACGTGGGCGAGCAGTTCGCCCCTGTCGTGCACGAGCGGCGCATGTACTCGCTCGACAACGCTATGGACTTAGACGAGCTGGACGCGTGGCTCGGGCGCGTGGAAGAGGCCTGCGGGGGCGTGCTGCCGCCGTTGTGCTGCGAGCTCAAGATCGACGGCAGCTCCATTGCCCTTACCTACGAGGACGGCCTGCTCGTGCGCGCCGCCACTCGCGGCGACGGCACCACCGGCGAGGACGTGACCGTGAACATGCGCACCGTGCGCGACGTGCCCCTGCGCCTGCGCGAGGGGGCGCTTGCCGCCATCACGCCCGGCACCGACGCGCTCGAGCTGCGCGGCGAGGTGTACATGCCCAAGAAGAGCTTCGAGGTGCTCAACGCCGCCGCCGTCACCGAGGGGCGCCCTCCCTTCGCCAACCCGCGCAATGCCGCGGCCGGATCGCTGCGCCAGAAGGACGCGCGCGTCACCCAGGGGCGCGACCTGTCCACCTTCATGTACGCCATCGCCGACGAGGGGGCGCTCGACATTGCCGGCCAGTGGGAGCTGCTCCAGTGGCTGCGCGAGGCCGGATTCCATGTAAACCCCGATGTGCGGCTGTGCGAGAGCGCCGAGGAGGTGCGCGCCTTCTGCGAGGAGGCCGTCCGGCGCCGCGATACACTGCCCTACGAGATCGACGGCGTGGTGGTGAAGGTGAACGCCTTCGCCCGTCAGGCGGCCATGGGATTCACCGCCCGGGCTCCGCGCTGGGCCATCGCCTTCAAGTTCCCGCCCGAGGAGAAGACTACCCAACTGCTGGACATCACCGTGCAGGTGGGCCGCACCGGCGCGCTCACGCCCGTGGCAGAGCTGGAGCCGGTATCGGTGGCCGGGTCCACCGTGGCCCGGGCGACGCTGCACAACTTAGATGAGGTGCACCGCAAGGACGTGCGCGTGGGCGACACAGTCATCGTGCGCAAGGCCGGCGACGTGATCCCCGAGGTGCTCGGTCCGGTGCTGGCCCTGCGTAGCCCCGAGGCCCGCATCTGGGAGATGCCGAGCGCGTGCCCCAGCTGCGGCAGCCCTGTGGTGCGCGACGAGGGCGAGGTGGCCTTCCGCTGCATCTCCATCGATTGCCCGGCCCAGGCTTTGGAACGGCTGCTCCATTGGGCGAGCCGCGGGGCGCTTGACATCGACGGCATGGGGGAGGAGATCGTAAGCCGGCTCGTGGAAAGCGGACGGGTAGCCGATGTGGCCGACTACTACTCGCTCTCTGAGGACGAGCTGGCCGCCATCGATATGGGCCGCGTGAACAAGGATGGCGAGCCCATCCGCCTGGGGCACACGGTGGCGAAAAAGCTCGTGGCCGCCATCGAGGCCTCCAAGGGCCGCCCCTTCGCCCGCGTGCTCTTCGGCCTGGGCATCCGCCATGTGGGCAAGACCACCGCCGAGCTTCTGGCCGGCGCCTTCCCCTCCATGGAGGCCCTGGCCGCTGCCGGCGAGGACGAGCTGGCCGGGATAAACGGCGTGGGCCCGAAGATGGCCCACGGCATCTGGCTGTTCTTCCGCACGCCGGACAACGTCTCGGTCATCGAGCGGCTGCGGGCCGCCGGCGTGGCCATGGCCGCCGAGGTCATGGAAGTCGACGAGGCGGTGCCCCAGGTGCTCGCCGGGCTCACCTTCGTGCTCACGGGCACCCTGGCCGCCTCGGGTATGACCCGGGATGAGGCCGGGGCGCGCTTGCGCGCCATGGGGGCGAAGGTGTCGGGCTCTGTATCGAAGAAGACGAGCTTCGTCGTGGCGGGGGAGAGCGCCGGCTCGAAGTACGACAAGGCCATCTCCCTCGGCGTTCCTGTGCTCGATGAGGCGGCCCTTCTGCACCTGCTGGAGACCGGCGAGGTGCCGCGCGTGGAATAAGGATCGCCCTGCTCCTCCGGAGCGCGGCTGCGCGGTGTCTTGATTCACTCAAGCTGCCCCCGCTTCGGGGACAGCACCGCCGAGCCCTCGTCGTTGCGGAACTCGCCCGGTCAGGGTGACCCGCATCCAACCTTTCGGTTCAAACGTTCTTCTGAGCAGGGCATTCGCCTCCAATCCGTCTCTCATCTTTTTCCTCAGGAATGGAGGCCGTGCGAAGCGGCCGTGTCCATCCCGTTTATTTCCCGCGAGGGGGCTGTGAACTGAAGGCGCGGGACTTGTGAAGGGCCTTGGACGAGGGCGGCCGACCCGTTACACTCGCCGCCATGCTTAGTTACAGATTTCTCACCCAGCGGGCGCGCACCCTTCTGCTCGCCTGCGCCCTTTCCGCGACGATGATCGCGATGAGCGCCCCGGAGGCCCAGGCTAACGAGGTCGCGCAGGACAACCCCTTCACTCACATCGAGTCCTTCGCCAACGAGATCAAAGACTACGTGGGCGCTGTGGCCGACGGCGCCGCCGAGCGCGCCGCCGAGGAGGAGCGCGCGATCCGGCGCCAGTCGGTCGTAGACGAGGCCGCGAGCCACCTCGGGGTTCCCTACGTCTACGGCGGCACCACGCCGGCCGGCTTCGACTGCTCTGGGTTCACCCGGTGGGTTTTCGAGCACGCCCTCGGCATGGCGCTTCCCCGCACTGCCGCGGAGCAGAGCGCCCTGGGGGAGGCGGTCTCGCTCGACGAGGTGCTCCCCGGCGATTTGCTCTTCTGGGGCAGCGGCAGTGGCGTGTACCACGTGGGCGTCTACGTCGGCGACGGCGAGTACATCCACGCCTCCACGGGCGGCGGCCGCATTATGCGGGCCACCTTCGACTACTTCGCCCCCTCCTTCGCCAAGCGCCTCGTGGCCTAAGGGCTCCGAAGGAAGGTCAGCGAGCCCGGTCGGCTCTCGCTCGCGACTCTGTTTCCCAATCCTGAGCCCGCTCATCAGTGAAAAAAGTCATCCACGGAAAAATATTATCGGCGGCCTAAAGCGGGGAAACAGGGCGGCATATTCCGGAAGTTCCAGGCAAAATGCCAGATCAGTAACGGTTTTGTCGCCGTTTTGCCCCATTGCTCATCGATGCCATCAGCGAAACATCGTTCCAACGAGATGTTTTCGCAGGTTGGACAGCGCAAGAAGTCGCGCTATAATGCCTACCTCAAGGCACCCGCTTGCCTTGGATTCGCATACCCGGACAGTTGGGGTCTGCGAAGCCCGTGAGAGATGATGACACAAGAGGAGGCATTGATGACCTCATCGAAAAACGCAGTCTCGCTATTGACGGCAGCTGCCCTCGTCGTTGCCCCGGTGGGCGGCGTGGCCGCTAATTATAAGACCGCCCACGCCGACGAGGGCGAGGGCGACGACGGCCACGTTCGCGAGGCTGACGAAACCCAGGAGGGAAAGACCCTCGCCGACGTGGAGTACGCCAAGGCCAACGGCGAGTACAGCAGCGAGGCCGACTACGCTAAGGACGTTCAGGAGGCGCTCGGCAACGAGGCCGCACCTGAGGAGGCTCCGGCTCCGGAAGAGAGTGCCGAGTCCGAAGGCGCCGGCGATGGCGCCACCGAGGGCGAGGACACGGGCGAGGCTGCCCCGGAGGGCTCCGAGGGCACTCCCGAGGGCACGCTGCCCCCGGTCGACCAGAACAAGCCCGTCGAGGGCGAAGGCGAGGGAGAGGGCACCACGAAGTTCGAGATGCCCAACCTGGTGGACAAGTCCCTCGAGGCGGCCAAGAGCATTCTCGCCGAGGCCCATCTGAACCTCTCCGACGATATCCAGTACGAGTTCAGCGCGGCCCCCAAGGGCACGGTGCTCTCCACCAACCCCGCGGCGGGCACTACGGTGAACGCCGGGGACACGGTGCAGCTCGTCGTCTCCAAGGGCACCGAGAAGGTGGCCGTCCCCGATTTCAAGAACATGACGCTGGAAGAGGCCATGGCGGCTCTCGACCCGTCCTGCCTGACCCTGTCCAGCGAGAAGCCCGTCTACGAGTTCAGCGACACGGTGGAGGCCGGGCGCGTCATCGCCACCTCGCCGGCCGCCGGCACCGTGGTGGACAACGGCGCGGCCGTGCAGTTCACCATCTCCAAGGGCGCTGACCCCGACCAGAAGCCCGATGGGGGCCAGGAGCCGGGTGAAGACGACGGCAACAAGCCCTCCCAGCCGGAGACGCCCGAGCCCCCCGTGGTCGATCCGAGCAATCCGGTGGATTCCGGCGTGCAGAAGCCCAAGCCCGACGGGGCCGGCGGCACCACCGATGCCAGCCACACCGCGGCCGTGAACAAGGGCCAGGCCCAGACGCCCCTCAAGCAGGTGGCCGTCACGGTGCCCTCCATCTCGTTCACCCATATGGACAACTCCTCCTATGTGGCCCGCCACTACAGCGAGGATCTGACCACCGAGAAGTTCATCTCGCTGGTGGGCGAGTCGGCCCGCACCATCGCCGCCGACAACGACCTGTACGCCTCGGTGATGATCGCCCAGGCCATTCTGGAGTCCGCTTCCGGCAACTCCACGCTGGCCCAGGCGCCGAACAACAACCTCTTCGGCATCAAGGGCACGTACAAGGGCAGCTCGGTGTCGCTGGCCACCCGCGAGGATGACGGCTCCGGCGCCACCTACACCATCATGAGCGACTTCCGCCAGTACGCCAATGTGGACGAGTCGCTTTCCGACTACGCCGATTTGCTGTCCAACTCCATGGGCGACTTCTACGCCGGCGCGCGCAAGTCGAACACCGACAGCTTCGTGGATGCCTGCGACTTCCTCGTGGGCCGCTACGCCACGGACATCTTCTATTCCGAGAAGCTGCAGGACCTCATCGAGACCTACGACCTCACCCGCTTCGACGTGCCGCTCACCTACGAGCTCACCGAGACCTTCGTGCTGCCGGTAAAAGACGAGGTGACCGGTC
Source organism: Adlercreutzia muris (assembly GCF_041223505.1). Taxonomy (NCBI): domain Bacteria; kingdom Bacillati; phylum Actinomycetota; class Coriobacteriia; order Eggerthellales; family Eggerthellaceae; genus Adlercreutzia; species Adlercreutzia muris. Next base: position 26,261 of record NZ_JBCLQK010000001.1, on the reverse strand, counting down.
TGGATCTGTACCTGGATCCCGTGGCCGATAAGGAGGCCTACGACGCCTTAGTGGCCGAGTACGAGGCCTACGTGGATGCCACGAGCGAGTACCAGCAGGCGCTGGCCACCTGGGAAGAGCAGATGGCTCGGGCCGAGGAGCTCTACCATGTGCCCGTGTACCTGGAGAAGCCCTCGGTACCCGCGGCCGATACGGCCATGCAGCAGCATCAGAATGCCATCGATGCCGAGCGCTTCGACGGCTTCGACAAGCTCATCGCCGCCGGCGCCCCTCTGCCGGTGCGCGAGGCCCGCACCCTGAACGACCTCACGTCTCTGGCGAACTCCTTCCTCGGTGTGCCCTACCTGTGGGGCGGCACCACGCCGTCCGGCTTCGACTGCTCGGGCCTCGTGCAGTACTGCTACCGCGAGGTGTTCAACATCGAGCTGCCCCGCACCACCTACTACCAGTGCGAGGTGGGCGTGGAGGTGCCCTTCTCGGAGCTGCTCCCGGGCGACCTGCTGTTCTTCGCCGAGAACGGCGATGTGCACCATGTGGCCATGTACCTGGGCGACGGCTATTACGTCGAGGCGCCCCATACGGGCGATGTGGTGAAGATCACCGCCATGAACGACAAGCTGCCCGACTTCGCCAAGCGCGTGGTCGAGGTGCGCGATGTGGAGCTGTCCGAGTACAGCGACGCGCAGCTGGCCATGTTCGTGGAGCGTGAGAAGTACCTCCAGGAGCGCGAGCAGCGCATGGGTGTCTCCGACGAGGCTCTCGAGGAGCTGACAACGTGGCTGCAGGGCCTCGAGTTCTAACCTCTCGGCCTGCGTGGGAGTAACACTGCGACATTTTCTGGTGCTGGGCCTGATTGCCTTCGCCGTGACGTACCTCTGCGTCCCGTTGGCAAGAAGGCTCGCACTGCGTTTGGACGCCGTTGACTATCCGAACGCGCGCCGGGTGAATAAGCGCCCGGTGCCGCGGATGGGCGGCATCGCCATGGCCTGCGGTATTGCCGTGGCGCTTTTGGTGGAGGTGGCCGGCGAGTTCCTCTTCGGCTGGGCCGGCTTCTACGTGCATCCTACCCACGGCACCATCAACCACGTCGGCGTCATGGCCGGTCTTCTGGTGGTGGTGCTGGTGGGCGCTCTGGACGACGTGTACTCGCTGCCCCCTAAGATGAAGCTGCTGGGCCAGGTGATCGGTGCGTCGATCATCGCGGCCTCGGGGCTTCTGCTGTCGAGCATCGCCAATCCCCTGGGGGCGGGCTTCATCCAGTTCGGCTGGCTCGCCTATCCGCTCACGGTGCTCTACCTCGTGTGCTTCATGAACGTCATCAACCTCATCGACGGCCTGGACGGCCTGGCTGCCGGCATTGCGGCCATCGCGTCTTTCTTCCTGTTCCTCATCGCCTTCGGGCGGGGACTGGAGGAGACGGCCATGCTGTCCATCGTGCTCCTCGGTGCCGCCCTGGCCTTTCTGCGCTACAACTTCGCTCCAGCGAGCATCTTCATGGGCGATTCCGGCTCGCTCATGCTGGGGGCCATGATCGGCGTCATCTCGCTCATGGGCGTCATGCGCTCGCCGACCCTCATCGTGCTGGCGGTGCCCGTGGTGATCGCGGCCATTCCCATCGCCGACACGGCGGCGGCCATTGTGCGGCGCGTGTACCACCACAAGCCCATCCAGCAGGCCGACCGCAAGCATTTGCACCACATGCTTCTGCGCAAGGGCTACGGCGTGCGCAAGTCCGTGGTCATCGTGTACGCGTGGACGACGCTGCTCGGCATGGGAGCCTGGGTCATGTCCACCACCCACGGCGTGGCCGTGTGGGCCATGATGGCCGTCATGCTCGTGGGATCGTTCTTCATCCTCTGGAAGATCGGCATCTTCGACCAGGTGCTGCGCCACCACTACCACGGCCGTCACACCCGCCAGGAGGATAAGCCCCGCTGGTACGGCAAGCACGGGCGGTAGGGCGCCCCGCGGCCGGCGGGGCGAACGATCGAGTGCGCGTCTGATCGGTAAAGCTGGCCAGTCGCCGAGGAAGAAACCGCGCGTCTCGCAAAAAACTGCCGCTGCCTCGACCCCTCCCACCCGAGTGCAGTCCCACGCCACGGCTCCCTGCGGTCGATGAATCGCATATGGGTAATGTGATGGCGGCGAAGCAGTGGTAGAATAAGCCCTTGCCGATATTGGTCGCGAGAAACGAGGATCGTGGGCACGCTCTCGGAGATACTCAAGGAACAGTGGCAATGGCGCAAGCAGATCTTGAGCCTGGGGCTGTTCGATCTGAAGAAAACGTCGGCGGGCGCGGTGCTTGGCCCCCTGTGGTTCTTTGCGAAGCCGGCGGTGTACATCCTAGTGTTCTGGTTCGCCTTGGGTGTTGGCCTGAAGAGCGCGGATCAGACGGGGTCGGACGTGCCGTACGTTCTCTGGCTGGTGGGCGGTCTCATTCCGTGGTTCTATATCCAGGACATGATCGGCCAGGGCGTCAACGTGTTCAGCCGTTACTCGTATCTGGTCACGAAGATAAAATTCCCCCTGGCGGGCATTCCGACCATCTACAGCATCTCGAATTTCGTCATTCAGATCGGCCTTGTGGTGGCGCTGCTCGCGATACACTTCATCTGCGGTCAGCCGCTTGACCTGTATCTTTTGCAGCTGCCGGTGGCCATGGTGCTCATGTTCGTCTTCTTTGACATGTTCTCCCTCATGACGAGCTTGCTTTCGGCCATCAGCAAGGACTTCATGAACTTGCTGAAGACGCTCTCTACGCCGCTGTTCTGGCTGTCGGGTATTATCTTCAACGTGTTCAATCTGGGGATTCCCGCCATCGAGCTCATTCTCATGTTCAACCCGATCACCTTCATCGTCACCATGTATCGCTGCGCGGTGTACGACAAGATGTGGATTTGGGACAAGCCCGAGGCGATCATCGGGTTTGTCATCGTCTTCGTCGTGACCGCCATTGCCACGGCGATCATCTACCGCCGCACTCACGAGGAGGTGGCCGATGTCCTCTAGCTCGGTGGATCCTCAGGCTCCTGTTGCCATCAAATTCGATCATGTCACGAAGACGTACAAGCTGTACGAGAACGATCGGCAGCGTTTCTTCAGCGTGTTCAGCAGTCGCGACAAGCGCAAGCTCATCACTAAGGTGAACGCCAGCAACGACCTTACCTTCGAGATACGCAAAGGCGAGGCGGTGGCGTTTCTCGGGCACAATGGCGCGGGGAAGTCGACGGCGCTGAAGATGATCACGGGCGTGACGTTCCCCACCAAGGGTACGGTGACCGTCAACGGCGCCGTGAGCGCTCTGCTGGAGCTGACGGCCGGCTTCGATTCGCAGCTGACGGGGCGCGAGAATATCTATCTGCGCGGCCATGCGCTCGGCTTGGAGAACGAGGAGATCGCCGCCCTCGAGCCCAAGGTGATTGAGTTCGCCGACCTTGGCGTGTACATCGATCAGCCGGTACGTACCTACTCCTCGGGCATGAAGGCCCGCCTGGGTTTTGCCTTCGCGGTTTCCAGCGATCCGGAGATCCTCGTGGTGGACGAGGCGCTCTCGGTGGGCGACAAGCAGTTCCAGGAGAAGTGCTTTGCCCGCGTGCGCGAGATCATGGAGGACGAGAACGTGACGGTCATCTTCGTGACCCACGCCTCCTCGGCGGCGCAGGAGTTCTGCACGCGCGGCATTGTGCTGGACAAGGGCACGATGAAGTTCGACGGCCCCATTCAGGAGGCCGTGGACTACTACGAGAGCAACTACTGATTTGGCGGTACGATCCGGTACAGGCGCATATCGCCCTCTTCCATGATCACCTCGAAGCCAGGGGTGCCGCCATCTACGGCTTCGATGCCGGCGAAGTCCTTCCGATTGTCCTCGTTGGTCTGGATGAGCCAGACGCCGTCCTCGAAGGGAACGTTGTGGTCGAGCTGCAGAACATAGGCGGCGCCGGCATCCTGGACGGCTCGGGCCACCTCCGGGTCGGCGGCAAGTTCGGCGAGGTGCTCGCGGATGAGGGGACTTGCCTCGGTTTCGGTGCCCAGGTCGATGTGGCGGTAGTAGGTGTTCAGCCCGTTTAACCCGTAGGCGAAGGCGCTGCCGTCGTGGGGATCGTTGATGACGAGGGCGTCCGGCGGAATCATCTCCATCGCCCTGCGCACGAAGGCTTCCTCGTCGGCGCTGTATATCTGTTCTTCTGACATATCGTAGCCCTCTTCGAAGAGCAGATGGAAATAGCCGAAGGCCGTGCCGACGGTTGGCACGAAGTGCGACTCCTCCACGTCGCGGGGGAGGTCGTGTTCGGGGGATGCAACGAAGACGGGGAAGAAGTTGACCAGCGAGAACGCCGCCAGCACAAGCACCAATGCAGGCTTCGGCGAGAGGCGTCGCGCCTTTCTCGCTGCGAAGCCGGCGATGGCGGCAAGGCCCGCGGCGGCCACGGGCACGAGGAAGATCTCGGCGCAGCAGAGGATGCGGTAGGGGTCGCTGTACCAGAAGCCGGCGAGGAAGGTTCGCAGCGTGTAGCCTGCATCCACGCACCGGCGGGCGGCGTATACGAGCAGCATGTAGGTGCCGGGCAACGCGAGCCACACCCGGCGGCGGCGCACCAGCGCCACGACGCCGATAACGCAGACGGCGGCGAGGATCCACTGCGGAGGCTGCTCGGGGTAGAGCGAGAACGCGGCGGCGGCATAGAAGCTCTCGGGCCAGGAGAGGTTCAAGTTGCCGGTGTTGTCGTAGAGAACCACTTGCTGAAGCGGCGGGGCATAGAGCATGAGCTGCCAGATAGCGTAGCACAGCACCGCGCCGGTAAGCCATACGAGCGGCGCGCGTCGGAAGGGATTGCTCGGGGCGAGGCGCGGACTGCGGCGTGCGGCCTCGGCAGCCTTGTGGATGAGGAATGGGGCGAGGAACACCAGGGCGGTGAACAGCCCGTTGGGATGGGCGAGACCGAAAAACGTCACGGTCAAAATGCTGGCGGCGACGATGCCCATCCAATGCTTGAGGCCTCCCTCGTCGAAGGGACGCATGACGAGCGCCAAGGCCGCGGGAACGAGGGAGAAGCTGATGAGATTGGCGAGGAGCTGTCCTTTCAGCAGAAGAACCCAGGGGAAGCAGGCGAAGGCCATGGTGGCGACGGCGCCGGCGGCGACGACTGAGCGGCGTCGGGGGAAGAGCGCCGTCATGAGCGCCAGGGAGCTTAACGGGTAGGTGAGGCCGGCCAGCGCCGCGTTCAGGGCGTTGAAGATGATGGGGAGATCGATGCCGGTGAGGGAGAAGGCGAGGGCGGCCATAAGGTGCCAAGCGGAAGGATAGTAGCTAGACGAAGCGATGTGGGAGGTAGCGCCGTCGCTGTGGTGCAGCGCTGACCAGTCGCCGGTGTCGATGAAGTGTCGTGCGAGGTTGTAATGGGTCTGGTCGTCGAAGCGGCAGTAGAACGACTCGGGGCTGTCGAGCGGTTTCACGAACACGTACAGACAGACGAGGGCGCCGACGGTGAGATAGAAGGCTGCGAGTGCGAGTTGCTTGCGGTCGGGAGCAGCGGGCTTCGGACATCGTTGCCACGAGATGCCGAAGACCAGAACGCCCGCCGCAAGCACGGGGAGAAACACGTTCGGCCATCCGCATGGAACGGAGGCAAATCCCAAGACTATGGCGATCAAGCAAAAGCCCGTGACGCTTACGAGGGGCGCCGCTCCCAAAGAAAGCGTGCGGGGAAGTCCGACTCCGTGAAGGAGGAGGTAGCCCGGAAGGTACAGCGCAAATACGATGACGGCGGCGCAAAGGAAGAGACTTGCCCACATGGCTCTTCTCCCTAGTGGGCCGGCTTCTCGGCCAGGGCGAGTATGCGCTCGCAAAGCTGCTCGGTGCAGGTGCCGCGGGGCGGTAGAGCGATGTTGCGTCGCACGAAGGCTTGGAAGGCGTCGTGATCGAAGGCGTCGCTCTCGATGGCTTCCATGATGGCGCGGGGGTCACCCGTGAACAAGGTCGGGACGTCGTTTTCGAAATCGATGGTGAGACCGCGCTTCTCGCGGTAGGTATCCCAATCGTAGGCGTACAAGTAGACGGGGATGTCCAGCAAGCCGGCCTCGTAGATGACGGTGGAGTAGTCGCTGATGATGACGTCGGCCACGAACAGGGCATCGAATTGGCCGCCGGGGATGGTGACGACGCGCTGGTCGTCGATGACCTGCTTGCTCACGGGATGGGGCTTGTAGACGAAGTTGAAGCGGTCGAAGTCGACAGCACCGATGAGCGCTGCCGCGGCCTCGGCTTCGTTGGCGGCTGGCTGCTTGCGGAAAGTGGGGCAGTAGACGATGGTTTCGCGACCGCGCAGCTGCGGATAGGCGGTAAGGATGGCCTCTCGCTGGCGGGCGCGGTGCTGTTCGTTCAGCAAGAGATCGACTCGGGGGAGGGGCGCCTCGAAGAGCTTGGCCGGAGCGGCGTTAAATGCGGCGGCGAACTCGTCGGCGAAGCTGAGGGACGAGGTGGCGATGGCGTCGTAGCCCTCGTGCATGTGCATCAGACGCGCCGTCGCTTCGGAATGCCCCTCCTCGGTGCCGAAGGCGGTGTAGCCGAACCGCTTCATGTTGCCCAGGGAATGCCATATTTGAATGACGGGCACGCGAATGCGGTCGTGCAGAAGCCCGACGACGATGCAGTAGGAGTCCAACACCACGGCGCGGCTCGTCGCGATGTAGTAGACCTGGCGGATCATTTCGATCAGGTAGGCCGCCGGATTGCGCAGCTGCTTGGCGAGGATCACCACGCCCCACGGCGGATCGCGTCGCTCGCAATACTCCTTAATGAGCCGAAAGTCGACCGGCGCGCTATCGCTCTGCCGACTAATACAAACGATGCGCTGTTGTTGCAGCAGCAACCGGCAGAGCGCATAGAGCGCCGCCAGAAGAAGGGTTGCTATGCCGATGGCGATCTTGCGCACCGCTGAATCCTTTCGTACATCTTCGAATCAAGGGTTTATGGTACCACGACCCTCGCATTCCTCTCCGACAGCGCCGCGCATATGCGCAAAACGTAGGCTGGGATGCAAGCGGGCTTTGCTAAGGGCAAAGGGTGCTAGAATGACGGGAAGCCATTGCCTTGCATCAACCAAAAAAGGAGCGTCCATGCAGTTTGCTGCTATTCTTGCCGGAGGGTCGGGGGTTCGGATGGGGAACCCCGATAAGCCGAAGCAGTTCTTCTTTCTGGGGGATAAGCCCATTCTCGTGCACACGCTGGAGAAGTTCTGCGCGGCCGGATGCTTCGATAAGGTGCTGGTGCTTACTCCGGCGACGTGGGTGAAGCAGACGCGGGACATCGTGGCGAAGCACTGCCCGCAGTATGTCGACCAGGTTGAGGTCATCGCCGGTGGGGCCGAGCGCAACGACACCATCATGAACGCCATCGCCCATCTCGAAAAGGAATGCGGCGCCGATGAGGCGTCCATTATCGTGACCCATGACGCGGTGCGCCCCTTCGTCTCCCTGCGCATCATCGAGGAGAACGTGGCCGCGGCTCGCGAGCACGGAGCATGCGATACGGTCATCCCCGCCACGGATACCATCGTCGAGAGCGTTGACGGCGCGACCATCTCGGCCATCCCCAATCGCAGTGTCCTCTATCAGGGGCAGACGCCGCAGAGCTTCAACATGGCCGAGCTGAAGCGAACGCTCGAGTCGCTCACGGGAGAGGAGCGTGCCATTCTCACGGACGCCTGCAAGGCCTTCGTTCTGCGCGGCAAGCCGGTGGCCCTCGTGCGCGGCGATGTTGAGAACATGAAGATCACCTACCCGCAGGACTTGCGCATCGCTGAGGCGCTGCTGGGGGCCGAGCGATGCTAAACACCGTCTATCGGCTGGTGGCGCCGCGGACTTTCGAGCCGGTGGTCGTGTCGCAGGATACGGCGGGCAAGGTCGTGGTGCGCCCTACGCACCTCTCCATTTGCAACGCCGATCAGCGCTACTACCAGGGAACGCGCGACAGGGCCGTGCTCGACCGGAAGCTGCCCATGGCGCTTATCCATGAGGGTATCGGTCGGGTGGTCAGCGACGGCACTGGCACTTTCCGCCCGGGCGATCGCGTGGTGATGCTACCCAACGCTCCGGTGGAACAGGATGAGTTCATTGCCGAGAACTACCTGCGCACAAGCCGATTTTGCGGCAGCGGCTTCGACGGCTTCATGCAGGAGGCTATGGTGCTGCCGCCCGAGCGCGTGGTGCTCCTGCCGTCGGGCATCGACCCGGAAGTGGCAGCCTTCACGGAACTCGTGAGCGTGGCCACCCATGCCATCTCGCGTTTCGATGAAATCGCCCATGGGCGCCGCAGCCGCATCGGCGTATGGGGCGACGGCAACATGGGCTATATCGTCTCACTCCTCCTGCATATGAGATTCCCTGATGCGCAGATCGTCGTGTTCGGCCGCAATGAGTCGAAGCTGCACGACTTCACCTTCGCCGATGAGACGCATCTGGTCGACGACGTGACCGAAGTGGAGCTCGTCGACCACGCTTTCGAATGCGCCGGCGGCGAAGGATCCGTTGCCGCCATCGAGCAGATTATCGACCGCATCAACCCCGAGGGGACCGTGTCACTGCTCGGCGTATCCGAGAACAACGTGCCCATCAACACGCGCATGGTGCTGGAGAAGGGTCTTCGCCTGTTCGGCAGCAGTCGCAGCGGGCGCGAGGATTTCGAGAGGACCGTCGCGCTCTACCGCGAGCACCCCGAGGTCGTCGATTACCTCGGTGCGCTCGTCGGCGATGTCGTGGGTGCCCGTCAGGTGGCGGATCTGTCCGCCGCCTTCGAGACGGACATTCGCAAGCCCATGGGCAAAACCGTCATAAAGTGGGATATGTAAGCGCCCGATCTGGGCTCGGAAGGAGAAGGCCCTTATGCTCAAGCGCCTCAAAGCGGCCGTCAGAAGCTTGGGAAGGCGAGCGGCCCGAGGGGCCCTCTTCTCGTGGTACTACCCTCATCTTTACCGCAAGGCTGCCAAGGAGCCGGTTGCGTCGGGCACGGTCATCTTCCTGGACAACAAGGAGGGCGGCCTTTCCGACAACTTCAAAGTGCTCTATGACCGGCTCGCTCGCGTGCCCGGCCTGCAGCTGCGGCTGATGACGCTGGGGGAGGGCCGCGGGTTTCGCGCGTACTTTAGAAACTGCGTCCGCTTCGTCCGCGCGATGGCCACGGCGCAATATGTCGTGCTCAACGACGCCTCCAGTCTGGTGAGCTGCGTGCCGCTGCGGCCGGAGACGACGGTCGTGCAGTTGTGGCACGGGTGCGGTGCCTTCAAGAAGTGGGGGATGAGCACCGCCGACCTCAAGTTCGGGGCGACGCGCGAGGAGATTCGGCGCCATCCCTACTATCGCAACCTCTCGCTTGTAACGGTGAGCAGCCCGGAGGTAGTGTGGGCTTACGAAGAGGCCATGGATCTTGCGAACGAGGGCGTCGTGAGCCCGACGGGCGTGAGCCGCACCGACGTGTTCTTCGACGACGAGTTTCGCGCTCGCAGCCGGCAACGCCTCGAGAGGGTTGTGCCCCAGGCAGCGGCCAAGAAGATCATCCTGTACGCGCCGACCTTCCGGGGGCAGGTGGCCCAGGCCTCGGCGCCCGAGTATCTGGATGTGTCGGCTATGGAGCGCGCCTTGTCCGACGACTACGTTCTCGTGGTGAAGCACCATCCCTTCGTCAAGAAGCGTCCCTCCATTCCCGCTGAATGCCGCGAGTTCGCCTTCGATGTGTCAGAAGAGCTGCCTATCGATGAGCTGCTCTGCTGTGCGGATGTCTGCATCTCCGACTACTCGTCGCTCGTCTTCGAGTTCGCGCTGTTCGAGCGCCCCATGGTTTTTCTCGCCCCCGACCGAGCCGACTACGATGATTGGCGCGGGTTCTACTACGATTACGACGAGCTGACGCCGGGCCCGGTCGTCGAAGACACTCAGGGAGTCGTCGACTACATCGCTGATCTGGAGGAGCGTTTCGATCGGCAGGCCGTGATCGCCTTCAAGCAGAAGTTCATGAGCGCTTGCGATGGGCACGCCACCGACCGCATCATCGAGGCCGTGTTCGGCCCGGAGGTTCTGGCCGAGTCGAAGCGCGAGGGTGCGGTGGAGGCGCGGCCTTTAGTGAGCGTCGTCGTGCCGGTGTACAACGCCAAGAAACATCTGCGGGAGTGCCTCGATTCCATTGCTGCGCAAACGCTTGAGCGCATCGAGATCATTTGCGTGGATGACGGCTCTACCGACGGGTCGCTGGACGTCCTTTACGAGTATGTGGCCGCCGACTCCCGTTTCGTCGTGGTCACCCAGAAAAACCAGTACGCCGGGGTGGCACGCAACAAGGGCATCGAGATCGCCCGGGGCGACTACCTGGTCTTCTGGGATTCCGATGACTATTTCGATGCGACGGCGCTCGAGAAGATGTACCGCCAGTGCGAGGCCGACGGCGCCGATATCTGCGTCTGCGGCGCTCGCCAGCTGTTCCAGGATACGGGGAAGATTCTTCACGGGCCTATGTACCTCGTGAAGAAGCAGGTACCCGCTAAACGGCCCTTCAACCGCGGTACTATCCCTCTGCACATACTCACCTTCACCACGATGGTGGTGTGGAACAAGATGTTCCGCCGATCGTTCGTGGTGGAAGAGGGATTGCGGTACGCGGCGAGCCGCAGCAACAACGACGTGGAGTTCGCCGTGTGCGCCCTGTGCACGGCGCGGGCCATCACGGTGGTCGAGGAGGATCTCGTCACGTATCGGCGCAATCAGGGCACGGCGCTCACCAACACGCTGGAGGCTGCGGCCCTCGACCCCGTGAAAACGTGGGTCGCTACCCGCCGCGAGCTGGAGCGGCGCCATGTGCTGCCGCGTATCAGCTTCGCGAACCGCGCCGCGACGAGCATCACCTACATGTTTCGCAACATGACTTCCTATGAAGGTTTCAAGACAACGGCGACGTACTTGCGCGAGCGCGGCATGAAGGAGCTGGGGCTTAACGAGCTGACCGTGCGCTCGCCCTGGCAGCGCGCGTTCTTCAAGGCGCTCAAAGACGACGGCGTGGAACAGGCGCTCATGGTGCTCATGCACGAGACCTACGCGCAGCAGCTCGCCGGCAAGACGAAATGCGATGAGTTGCTAGAGGAAATCGATGCGCTTCGAGGCCGCGCCTCCTAGTGCTATACTTTTGCGGATAAACCCGAGACGATAGGAGCTCACCTTGAACATCGCCGTTGCCGGCACCGGCTACGTGGGGCTTTCCCTGGCCGTCCTGCTGTCCCAGCACAACCATGTGACCGCCGTGGACGTCGTTCCCGAGAAGGTCGACCTCATCAACCGGGGCCTTTCGCCCATCGCGGACGCCGAGATCGAGGACTACCTCGCGAATCACGAGCTGGACCTCACCGCCACCCTCGACGGCGCGGAGGCCTACAAACAGGCGGAGCTCGTCGTCATCGCCACGCCCACCAACTACGACTCCGACAAGAACTTCTTCGACACGAGCTTCGTGGAGCAGGTGATCGAGCTGGTGCTCGAGGTGAACCCTGAGGCCGTCATGGTCGTCAAGTCCACCGTGCCCGTGGGCTACACGAAGGACATCACCGAGCGCTACCCGCAGGGCAAGTTCCTCTTCAGCCCCGAGTTCCTCCGCGAGGGGCACGCGCTCTACGACAACCTGCATCCCTCCCGCATCATCGTCGGCGTGCCGAGCGAGTCGCCCTACGCCGAGGAGCTGACGGGCGCCGCCGAGACCTTCGCGGCTCTTCTGGCTGAGGGATCGCTTGACGCGGAGACGCCGGTGCTCATCATGCGCGCCACCGAGGCCGAGGCGGTGAAGCTGTTCGCCAACACCTACCTGGCCTTGCGCGTCGCCTACTTCAACGAGCTGGACACCTACGCCTGCGTTCGCGGGCTGGACGCCTCCCAGATCATCGAGGGCGTGGGGCTGGACCCGCGCATCGGCGGACACTACAACAACCCGTCGTTCGGCTACGGCGGCTACTGCCTGCCCAAGGACACCAAGCAGCTGCTCGCCAACTACGACGAGGTGCCCCAGAACCTCATCGAGGCCATCGTGGAGGCCAACCGCACCCGCAAGGACTACATCGCCGACGAGGTGCTCGACCGCGTGACGCGGCTCGTGTACCAGGGCGTCGCGCAGCCCAAGGTGGGCGTCTACCGCCTCACCATGAAGACGGGCTCGGACAACTTCCGCGCCAGCTCCATCCAGGGCATCATGAAGCGCATCAAGTCCCGCGGCGTGCCCGTGGTGGTGTTCGAGCCGACGCTGGATGCCGAGGAGTTCTACGGCAGCGAGATCACCCACGACCTGGATGCCTTCAAGCGCGACTGCGACGTCATCCTCGCCAACCGCTGGAGCGAGGACTTGGCCGACGTGGAGGACAAGGTGTTCACGCGCGATCTGTTCAAGCGCGATTAGAAAGAAAGCTTCGGAGCAATTTCATGGGTCAGCCTAAAGTCAGCATCATCGTGCCCACATACAACGTGGAGCCCTATCTTCGCGAGTGCCTCGATTCCATTTGCCGCCAGACACTCAAAGACATTGAGATCATCTGCGTGAACGATGGATCGACGGACGGCTCGCTCGCCATTATCAACGAATACGCCACCCGAGACAGCCGCATCGTCGTGCTCGATGGCCCCAACGGCGGTTACGGAAAGGGCATGAACCGAGGTCTCGACCGCGCGACGGGCGAGTACATCGGCATTGTGGAGCCCGACGACTTCATTGCGCTGACCATGTACGAGGATCTTTACGCCATCGCTTCCGAGCACGATCTTGATTTCGTGAAGGCCGACTTCTACCGCTTCACGCGGGAGGAGAACGGCGACATGGAGTTGAAGTACAACCATCTGGACAAGACCGACACCTGGTACAACAAAGTGTTCGATCCGAGCCAAGAGCCCGAGGCGCTCCGCTTCATCATGAACACGTGGAGCGGCATCTATCGGCGCCAGTTTCTGGAAGAGCACAGCATCCGCCACCACGAGACGCCGGGCGCGTCGTTCCAGGACAACGGCTTCTGGATGCAGACGTTCGTTTACGGCCGCCGCGCCATGATCGTGAACAGGCCCTACTACCGCAATCGCCGGGACAACCCCAACTCTTCGGTGAAGGACACCGGCAAAGTCTATTGCATGAACGTGGAATACGACTACATCGAGGATCTGCTGCGGAAGGATGCCGATGTGTGGGAGCGCTTCAAGGCCATGTTCTGGTTGAAGCGGTTCGGCAACTACACCTTCACGCTCTCTCGCATCGATTCGTCGTTCATCCCCGAGTATTGCGAGCGCATCCGCGAGGACTTCCTGCGGGCGCGCGATGCGGGCGAGCTGGATCAGGCGGTGTTCAGCGAGAAGCAGTGGAACGATCTGCAGGCGATTTTCGCGAATCCGCAGGCCTTTGCCAAGCGCTATATCGCTCGTCGAAACAAGAAGGCCCGTCGCAAGGAGGCCATCGAGTCGGCGCGCGTGTGGGCGCGGAAGGTGCTCAAGTAGTATGGCCGAGGCGACAAGGGCAGCAGGGTGCCCGAGCGTGTCGGTCATCCTGCCCATTTACAACGCGGCCGCCTACGCGGAGGAGGCGCTGCGGTCGCTTCTCGACCAGACGCTTCGCGATATCGAGGTCATCTGCGTGGACGACGGATCCACCGACGGCACGGGCGACCTTTTGAACGCGTTGGCGGAGGAGGACGATCGGATCGTCGTGGTTTCCAAGGCCAACGGAGGTGCCGGTTCTGCCCGGAATGCCGGGCTCGATGTTGCGCGGGGGGAGTACCTGTCCATTCTCGACATCGACGATTTCTTCGAGCCGAATATGCTCGAGTGCGCGCTGAACGCAGCTCGCGCCGATGATCTCGATGTGCTCGTGTTCCGTTCCGACGAACTGTATCCGGCTACCGGCGAGCGCAAGTCCATTCCGTGGACTATTCATGAGGATCTGCTGCCCGAACCCCGCCCGTTTGCCGGGACAGATGTTCCGCGCGACATCTTCAAATTGTTCGTCGGCTGGTCGTGGGACAAGCTCATCCGCGCGAGCTTCGTGCGCGAGTACGGGCTCCGCTTCCAGGAGATCCGCACGACCAACGACATGCTCTTCGTGTTCAGCGCCGTAGTTCGCGCCGAGCGCATCGGCATCATCGAGGACGTGCTGGTGCATCATCGCAAAGATGTCGGTTCCCTATCGGTGACGCGCGAGAAGAGCTGGGGCTGCTTCTACGAGGCGCTTTGCGCATTGGGCGGCCAGCTGCGCGCGTGGGACTTGTACGAGCGGTTCGAGCGGGACTATCTCAACTACTGCGTCCATGCGGCGCTGTGGAACGTGCGCACGCTGGCCGAGCCGACGCGAACGCTTCTGACGCAGCGCTTGGCCGACGAGTGGTTCGACGCCCTGGGAGTTCCCGCTCATGACGAGGCGTACTACTACAACAAGGGAGAGTACGAGGAGTTCCTCCGCATCTACGATCCCGGGAAATACCGTCGGCGCTCTTGGAAAGCTGCTCCCCGCAAGGCTCTGCGGCGGGCGAAGCGGCTGTTGAAGCGCTCTGCGGCGAAGGGCGGCCGCTAGCATGTGGCTGTCGTTCTCGCTCGCTTTTGCCCTGGCCGTCCTCCTGCTGTTCGTCCCTGGCCTGTTGTTCGCCAGGGCCGCCCGTTTCGCCCCGCTGCAGTGCGTCGGTTTTGCGCCCGGGATCTCCGTGGCGGGGTATGCCGCTCTCTGCCTTGTGTATGAGCGCATCGAGGTGGCGACGAGCGCTCTGACCATCTGCGGCGGTTGGCTGCTCATTGCCGCCGTGGCCTTTGCCTGCTCTTGCGTTGCCCACAGGGGTCGCTTGCGCGCCGCCCATGCCGTACGTCCCAAATTGCCCCGAGGCAAGGCCCATGCCCGCTGGTTCTGGCTTCCGATCGTTGCTGCTTACCTTGTCGTTCCCCTCGTGGCCGCCACGGTTCTCTTCCTCAAGCCCATGGACGGGGCTGATGCCTTTATGCAGGCTTTCGACAACGTGTCCCACTTGGGGACGATTCGCGGGGCGTTGGACTCGGGCATGATGGATCCCATTGGGAAGGTCGGCTACTATTCTGCCATGGAGGATGTGGCGCGACCCTTTGCGCCGACTACTTCGTTTTATCCAGAGATGTGGCATATGCTGACAGCTATGGTGGTTCCTGCGGCAGGCGGATCCATCCCCGTGGCCATCAATGCCATGAACTGCGCGTTTTCCTTCGTGGTCGCTCCCATGGGGATCTGCGCTCTTGTCTTCCAGCTGTTCGGCGCCGATCGTCGCAAGCTGCTGATCGGGGCTTTGGGATGCGTCGCCTTCGAGGCCTATCCTTGGGGAATGCTTGTCTATGGGCCTCTGTACCCCAACCTCGCCTCGTTCGCTCTGGTGCCCGGCTGCGTGGCGCTCTTCCTGCTGCTGTGCTCTGAGAAGCCCGTGGGCCGGATGAAACGGATTGCGGTAGCGGCGTTTTTTGCGGCTGGGCTTTTCTCCGGCGCGGTCATGCAGCCCAACGTCGTCTTTACCGTGGGTGTTTTGCTCGCCCCCTACTGCGTGTGGGAGGCGAGTCGATTGCCCCTGCGCTGGCGACGGACGGCTGGGGGCGTTGCGGGCTGGCGCATTGCCTTCGCCCTCGTCGCGGCCGTCCTCATCTGCGCGTTGTGGGTATTCGCGTTCAACCTTCCGGCGCTGTACGCCGTGGTTCACAATAACTGGCCGAGCATCTCCAGCGTGAAGCGCACTTTGTTCGATGCAGTGCTGCTGGGGCTGATGAAACATCCGGTGCAGCCGGTGGTGGCGCTGCTTGTGTTCGCGGGCATTGCGAGGACGCTTCGCCATCGGCGCTACCTCTGGCTTACGGTTGGCTACGGGTTGTGTCTGGTGATGTATTTCTTCTGCGCGGCCACGGACGGTTTTTGGGATAATCTGCTCACGGGCTTTTGGTACAGCGACCAGTACCGCATAGCGGCTATGGTGGCGCTGGCCGGCATGCCGTTGTTCGTGTACGGCTTCGATGGGACACTCGGCGCTGTCAGGCGCTTTGCCGTTCGACGGGGAGCCTCGAGGAAGGCGGCCCGCTTTGTGTGGCCGAGCGTTGCCGCGGCCGTTGCGATGGCGGTTGTCTTCTGCCCGACCATCAACGTGGGCGATCATGAGTGGGACACAGCCTTCGGCAGCTTCAGCCATCGGGTCTCCTATCTGTACAACCCCCATGCGTTCCGGCATCTCAGCTGGGAGGAGCACGAGTTCGCCGAAGAGGTCCAGGCCATCGTTGGCGATACGGGGCTCATCGCCAACGAGCCCTTCGACGGGAGCGTGTACCTGTTCGGTCCCGACGGCATGCCCGTTTACTACAAGAGCCTGCGCGGGTTCGGCGATGATGGCGAGAGCGCCGACAGTGCGCTCATCCGCGAGCATTTGAACGAGCTGGCGACGAATGAGGACGTCCAGCGAGCCGTGCGCAACACGGGCATTCGCTACGTTCTGCAGCTGGACAAGGGCAACGTGGAGAAGCAGCCCGGCCGCCATGGCGGCTACAAGGAGGCCCAGTGGGTCGGCATCGCCTCGGTTGACGACGATACGCCTGGCTTTACTCCCGTGCTCTCCGAGGGGGATATGCGCCTGTACAAGATCGACGACGCCTACACGACGCCCATGGGCGGGACGGAGACGAAGCATGCGAGCTGATCGGGCGAAGGCGGGTGTCATCCGAAACGGTGCCTGCAGGCTGAGGGGCGCTTTATTCACCGCTGTTCTCTGCCTCATGCTGGCGGGGCCGACGATTTTGTTCGCCGTCGAGAGGATTGGCGTCGAACTCCCTGGTTGGCTGACGAGTGAGGACGCCACCTATTTGTCGGGCGGTGTTCAGAAGACGGATTTCTCGAGCGTCACGGGCCTGCGATCGCTTCTGAAGAGCATTCATCAGAATGCCGAGAAGGAGATCGGCAACTACATTCCCATGAAGGCGACGGCGCTGCTGACCAACGCCACATGGCAGCGAGGGGCGATTGCCCTTTCCAACGGGCTGTGGGGCTGGGAGTGCTACCCGACGTCCTTCGGCGCCGATCACTTGTACATTCCGGCACAGAAGGCCGTGTGCAAGTGGCCTCGGACGGTCGATCCGGCCTCGGATGCGGGGCTGGCCTCTTTCGTCGAGGGGCTCGATGGCGCCACGCGGACGCACGAGGGCGTTAAGTTTGTCTCGTACTTTGTTGCCCGGTCGGAGGCGGCGACTCCCAACCCGGCGCGCGCCTACCTCGGCGCGGCGTACACAGCAACGGATAGCGCCGCGTTTGTAGCCGATGCCCTGGATGGTGACGCCGTTGAGGTGCTGCATTCGGAAATAGACGACCTTGATGCCTATTACGAGCAGTTCTTCCGGAGCGATCACCATTGGCGGGCCCTGGGGGCGGCGAACGCCTACAACCAGATCGCCGATGCTCTTGGCAAAACCCATCTTCCGACGGAGGTAGCACCAGTGGAAGGGCCGCTGTACTCCGGCGCCTATGCGCGCAATTCGCTGTGTTTGGTGACTGACGAGCCCACCGAGCTCGCCTACGACTTCGCGGACGTCGAGCTTTCCAAGGGTGATACCGCGGAAGGCGGCAACGAGCACGCGCTTTACGCGAGTGCCGACGTGCAGAACAAGCACTGGCGCTTCTACGACTTGTTCTACAACTCGTTCGCGACGGCGAAGGGAACGGGAGAGGGCCGGGCGCTTCTGGTGTGCGACTCGTTCGGTTTCGCGCTTTTGCGCCCGCTGGCTACGGGGTTCGCGGAGGTGGCGTGCGTCAACTCGCTTCAGGCCACGGCGGAAACCGACCAGAGCCTGGGAGAACTTTTGCGGGAAAGCGGGGCCGACACCGTGCTCTTCGTCGGCGACCCTGGCAATTTCAGCACCTTCTGCGAGAGGAATCCGCGGTTCTTCGAATGACGGTGATACCCTAATGGCTTGCAGACTTTTACGAGGTTGAGGAGTTTACCCGTGGTCTTTTCCAGCACGATATTCCTGTTCGCGTTCTTGCCGCTGTTTCTGGCGGTGTACTTTGCCATGCCGTGGCGGCCGGCGAAGAACGTGGTTCTGCTGCTGTTCTCGCTTCTGTTCTACGCCTGGGGCGAGCCGGTGTACGTGTGGCTCATGGTGGTCTCCATCTGCTTCAACTGGCTGTTTGCCTTCATCATAGGCAAGTGCGGCGAGGGCAAGACAGCGCCGAAGCGCTTCTGGCTCGTGGCGGCGCTCGCGGTCAATCTGCTCGTGCTCGGGTTCTACAAGTACCAGGGCTTTCTGGCCGAGAACATCAACCGCGCCATCGGCGAGGAGTTCATCGCCGAGCTGAATCTGGCGCTGCCCATCGGCATCTCGTTCTTCACCCTGCAGGCCATCACCTATGTGGTGGACGTCTACCGTGGCGAGGTGAAGGTGCAGAAGAACCCGCTGTACCTCGGCATGTACATCGCCATGTTCCCGCAGCTGGTGGCCGGCCCCATCGTGCGCTACGCCGACATCGAGCACGAGATTGACAACCGCCGTGCGACGCTGGAGGGCTTCGCCCAGGGCCTGCGGCTGTTCTGCGTGGGCCTGGGCAAGAAGGTGCTGCTCGCCAACACCGCCGGCGTCCTGGCCGACTCGCTTTTGCCCCGCGAGGCGGCCGAGATCGGCTTTATCGGCTGCTTCTCGGGCGTGGCCGCCTACACCTTCCAGATTTACTTCGACTTCTCCGGTTACTCGGACATGGCCATCGGCCTGGGCAAGATGATGGGCTTCGAATACCCGCGCAACTTCAACTACCCCTACACGTCCAAGTCGGCCACGGAGTTCTGGCGCCGCTGGCACATGTCGCTCGGCGGCTTCTTCCGCGACTACGTGTACATCCCTCTCGGCGGCAACCGCGTGAGCACACCGCGCTTCGTGCTGAACACCATGATCGTGTGGGGTCTGACGGGCATTTGGCACGGCGCCGCGTGGAACTTCCTTCTGTGGGGCCTGTACTGGGGCGTGCTCATTCTGTTGGAGAAGTTCTTCGTCATGAAGGTGCTCGACCGCTTGCCGCGGTTCGTGAGCCACATCTGGTGCATTGTGCTGTTCTTCTTCGGATGGCTCCTGTTCGCCGTGACGGGGCTGACGAATGTGGGGGAGTGGTTCTGCGCCATGTTCGGCGCCTACGGGTGGCTGGGCACCTCCACGCTCTGGGAGCTGCAGTCGTGGAGCTACGTGAGCCTCGTGCCCGTCTTCATCGTGGGGTCGCTGCCCTGGGCGCCGTGGCTGCGCAAGAAGATCCAGGCCTGGGCCGAGGGCGACTCGCATCGCGCCATCGTCGCCGCCCCGCAGAAGGGCAACACCACCGTGCCGCCCTGCCAGGTGGTTTGCGAGGGCCCCGTGCCCGCCGGCCGCGCCCGCGCCGTGAGCGCCGTGAACGTGCTCGCCGACGTGGCTCTTCTGGCCGTCTTCGTGCTGAGCTGCATGTCGGTGGTCTCCAGCTCGTACAACCCGTTTATTTACTTCCAGTTTTAGATCGAAGGCGGGGAGAAGCCAAGTGATACTGCCCGCTAAAGAGTATCAAAGCTATGATTCTGCAAATTTCTCAGAACCCCTTGGTCTGTTGTGCTAAACATAGGCGAGCAGAACAACTTCCTCTCTCATTCGTCGATGAAGTGATGAGTCTTGGTTGGATGTGCGAATAGGAAGATAACGACTACTGTCCGGTATCTCACGCGTCGCTCTTTCGTGAAGACGGACTCCGTGTGCTTCCAGCGCCTTCTCCATGAGGAGATCGTTGCGAATGAAGTTGCCTTTTATTGATGAGTTACCGATAACAATCACCACAGATGCTCCAGCCTTGCAGATTCTTTTTATCTCCGACGAGAATGCAAGCAGGTCATATGCATATCGCTGGAGCATTTTTATTGGCAACAAGCTAATGTCTGAGATGTTCTCTTCATCTTGTTTTATGCATTCGACTAAATGCAATACTCTTTCGTCTGCAGAGGCAGAAATGGCGCGATTGGCCCCAATGCTGTCTGAGCGTATTGCACGAAGCTCAGGAATCGAATAGCCAAGCCATATCAATGAAAGACGATGGCCGCGCAGGTAATCAATTGCATTGAGGTAGGGTGGAGATGTGATAACGGCGTCAACAGAACCGTCCGGTATGTTTAGCTTGCGTGCGTCGCCCAGTTTAACTTTGGCGCTTCCGGGGTATCTCGGATGATCGAGCAATTTAGCGATCCTTTTAACGGAAGATAAAAAGCCATCGTATACATTGTAATCATTGTCTTCGGGGGAAATCGTGCGATGTGGTCTACTGTGAGATGTGTCAGATGCTAAAGAAGCTTTGGGCGACTTGGTATCAATTAGGCGGCTTAAGGCTAATCCCAGAGCGTCTTTGATGTTGGATGGCTCCATTTCTGAGATAATTATCGAAAGGCGTGACAGTTGTTCGCGTTGTTTTTCTCCGAACCAGAATTCAGCAAACTCCTGTGTTTCCTCGTCATCCCAGAGAACGGGGACGTCGACTATTTTTCTTGCCATCGATTCAATCGTCTTGGCGGTACTCATCAGGACGGTTGAATCGTATGAGTTCGTGGAGACCCTGCTCATCAGAACAGCAAGTGGATCCATGTCAAAACCAAGTGCGTTAAAACCGAGATTGACGGATTCTCTTATCACTGTGCCTGAGCCGCACATGGGGTCGACAATAGTTAAAGCGCGATCTTCGGCCGAACTTGCTATTTGCTTCAGATGGGCGGATGCAAGATCTGACGCCATACGTGCTGGAAATGGGTGTATGTTTGCCAAGTTGAACCTCTTTTGAGTGATAAAATAGCTTTAAGTTATTATAAACGAAGTTGTCAACTCGGATAACTAGGTATCCCTACGTCGATAGTGTCCGTCTTCGTTCTTGTGAGGTGCACAATGGAAGCACAGGCTCTCAAAATCAGACCGTATGCTCGCTTGTTGACGATGCTTGGCGATCAGCTGATAAAGGATGAAAGTGTTGCGCTTTCGGAACTGATCAAAAACTCCTATGACGCAGATGCTGAGTGGGTTGCGGTGGAATTCAACAACTTTGGACCGAATTTTGAAGTTATGGATAACTCGGAGATCGTGATCGAGGATGATGGTTATGGAATGACAAGGGAAGTTGTGGAGAATCACTGGCTTAATCCTGCTACTCCGGAAAAGTATAAGCGCAAAAGAGAAAACCCCTATACTCCAAAGGGGCGAATACTCCAGGGAGAAAAAGGGATTGGAAGATTTTCTGCGTTTAAGCTAGGAAAAGAAATAAAACTTGTCACTCGTAGTGCGCAAAGAGACGAAGTCGGACGTATTACGGGTCAAGGAGAGAAGGGGGAGAGGGAGCTATACTATGGTTTTTCGCAATATGGCAACGAGTTTTTAGGGAATCTAGAGACCGATGGTGCAGTGTTTCTCGATGAGTTGGAAGTGACTTGCACGGAGATCGAGCCGCCCGTAACGATCTCTTCGGAAAGGCAGGATCCGTTCGGGGAAAAGCGTCGTAAACCATATGGCACACGACTCAGCATTTCTGCATTGGAAAACGATTGGAGCGCAAGCAAGGTTCAAAGGGCCTGGCGAAAGGTGAACAGCTTGATGCCTATCTTCTCGCGACGAAAACAGACGGATTTTCAGATCGTCTTTTTGAAAGACGGTCGCATTGTGAGCGATTTCGAGCGGAGCCAAACCGAGTTACTGGATTTAATTGAGAATAAGGCGGTTTACCGCGTAACTGATGGTCATTTTGACGAGGCTTCGAGTCGTGTTACTTTCAAATTGAATGGTCTTTCAGAAATCATTGATTTGACGGACGAGCGCCTGAATGGTTACAAGTTTGTCGAGGCGTATTGGAAAGAAACGGGAAAGCGCGTTGAGGATCTAAGTTGCGGTAATTTCAACTTTGAGTTCTACCTATTCGACTTCAACGCAAAACCGAACGATGGTGCCAAGTACTATTTGGACAAGAATGAAAAGGCGCGCATTAAGGAGCATCGAATCTATTTGTACCGAGATGGTATCCGTGTTCTTCCCTACGGTGACAAGGAAGATGACTGGCTAGGGATAGATGTGTATAGAGGGACTATCAAGGCGAGTGCATTTCCAAGCAACGATCAAATGATTGGGTGTGTGTATATATCGCATAGTGACAACCGTCATCTAATTGACAAGACGAATCGTGAGGGACTCATAGAGGATTCGTCTGATTTTCAAGAGTTTAAACTTATAATTAAGATTATTCTATTCTGGATACAGAGAAACCCAATGCAGCATTATCTTGATGGGAAGCAGGCCCGAGCAAAAAAGGCTGAACTTGAGGCTGGGAAACCATTAGCTTTGATGAAAGACCTTCGAGAGTATGCTTTATCAATCGACGATCCAGCTCTCGAGAAAAAGATTTCGTTTGTCGAAAGAAGCTATCGAAACGATATTGATCAATATATTAAGCGCATCGAAAAAGTCGAGAATCTTGCAGCGGTTGGGCTAGCGGTGGAAACAGCCTCCCATGATCTGAAGCAGGTTCTTAGTCGTGTGCTTGAGCAAGTGAAAAGCATGCGAGAGAGGCTGAAGGAGTCGGGACTACCGCCATTGCGCGATCTTAAGCTGTTTTTCAAAAAAATACATGGTGAGCTTTTGTTTGTAAATAACTCTCTTGGTGATATTCAGCTCCTGTTCCCTTCCGCTAAAAGAAGAGCGCGTGATCTCGATGTTTCTGTTGTTATTGCTGAGGTTGGCTCAATTTATTCAGAGCTGATGGCTAGAAATAATATTTCGTGGGAGATAGTGCCTGAGAAGGCCAGCCTCATTGCTAAGACAACAGATGCGGTACTTCTGCAAGTGTTTATCAACTTGTTTGATAACTCCGTGTACTGGTTAAAAACAACTCGAAGGACACGCAAGATTCTCGTTGTGGTGGATTCGGCTCGAGCGCGAATTGTCTTCGCAGACAATGGTCCTGGGGTGTTGAAAAGCGATGAGCCATATATATTCGAAGACTTTTATTCGGGCAAAGGAGAAGAAGGGCGAGGACTTGGTCTCTATATTGCACGACAGCTTTTGGATAGATATAATTTTACAATAGATTTGATTACGGACGCTGAAGAGAAGATTCTCCCCGGTGCAAATTTTCTGATTGATTTTTCTGGAGGATGCCATGAATAGTCAAGTGGATGAGCGGGAAACTGTCCTACCGAATCATGCAAGCAAGCATTACGAATTCCTGTCTCTCTTCAAGGGTACCGTTGTAATATTCGACGATGAAGTTAACAGGGCGGACTCAGCGATTCACCAGGTCAAGAACTCTCTGGAAAAAGCAGGATATTACGTTGCTTGCAACGTTAATGAACCTTCCGTGGAGAGCTTAGAGGCGTTATATGATGTAGCTTTTGTTATTTGTGACTACCTCTTCGATAGTGGAGGAGGTTCTACTGCGGATGGGGACGAGGATTTGGAAGAAGACCTCGATGCGATGACGTTCGATCCTGTTGAAGCAAGATATCAGGGACGGCAGATCGAAAGCCTTCGGGCGGATCGGATGGCCCACTTTTTATGCGAGGCGCGTGAGATGTTTATTCCCGTTTTCGTACTTACTGCAAAGGGAGATGCAGAAAAAGAATTGATGGAGGCCAATCCGCCCATCTCTGATCCCTACGTCGTATCTAAGTCAAATGATCTAACAGTTGAAAAAATCGATACATTATTGGGCGATTGGTGCAATCGGTGGCCTGCTTTGTTTGTTTACAGGCAGTGGCTGAAGGGCGCAATTGGGGCACGACGACGCATGTTGGCTGATATGAGCAAGATTGATAACGATTGGGCGATTGATCTTTGGCGGCTGGCGCAAAAAGATAATGATTCAGAGTATGGTCCAAGTGCCCACGAATTTACTGAAATCATGAATCGTTGCTTCATGAATCGCTTCCCGTATTCTGTTGTTGATTTGACTTGGTTGAAGGATGAGTGCGATCGGCGCTATAAAGAAGAAGGGGAGATATCCAATCAGTTTGTTGAGAAGATCTTAGAGGGCGAGCGATTCGTTGAGCTGCCTTTGGAGGATGCTGCATCGCATTTTGCCACCGGAGATTTGTATAGAGGGAGGAAAGAAGGCGAGGACGAGTATTTGGTGAACATAAGGGCACAATGTGATTTAGCGCGAAACGATAATCCTGATTTGTTCCTGTTGAAGGGAAAGCCGGGAAAGTACGAGCAGCTTATCGTCCCTTATCCTGTGGTGAAAGATAAGGCGCTCCATTTTGCGCATGATGAAAAGTCTTTCGATCAGAACGAAATTGTCGGAATGCTTGAAGCGGGGAGGCTCTCTAGGAATTTTTCGAGGCATATTAAGCGATTATCGCGACCGCCGTATCTGGAAAATGGCGCGGTCATTTCCAGATCGAATCAGTGCGTCGTTCTCTTTGTTGCAGGAGAAGGGTATATTGATTTCGATTTGAGGAGTCTGATCGTTGAGCAGGAGGCAGAACGAAATGTGATAGAGGTCGAAGAAGGGAATACAAAGGTGCGCTATGAAAAAATTGGACGCATAACCTCACCTTATGTTACGGATTTGCAGCATAGATTTGCGTCGTATACGGTCAGGACGGGTCTTACTCCTGCGCCATCAGGTTATTTTAGATAGCCTCTTTTTACGGTTCGCGACGTATGTTATCCGGTTCCTTCCTCTGATCTATGGCTAATGTTGCATCTCTCCTAGATCCGAGCGTTTTGGGGCGACGGGTTGTCCCGTTCGGCGGCATCGTGGCGTTCGGCATTTTGCCGGCGATCTCGTTTGCCGTAATGAAGAATGATGAAGTTATTTTCTGGCTCAAAGATAAGTGGTATATTCATTTTGGGCCAACGAAGGCAAGCAAGGCACAGACCCCTGATGCCTCCAGGTGGAGGAAACTCTATTGAGGAGAAGCCACTGAATCCCCGCAGTTGGGAGTTGGAAGTGGTCGGTCTGGGGGTCTTCTCTCAATCTAACGGCCTATTGGTCCACGGAATAGTGTTCGCTCGTATTGTGCGATCCTGAAGAATGCTCACAAGCCGATCCAGTGCAGAAGCGCATTCTGGATTGCTGTGTTGCGGGTCGGCGGCTATCGCATCTTTCGTGAAATGCGCTAGATAAAACGATTGATCCGGCTTTGGCATAGGATGTCCTCCTTAAGCTCTAGATTGTTTGTCGTCGCTCGTTGGTTTCTGCTCCTTGCTCTCCCTTTCTCTCTTTATTGATTCTGCCGTTTTGCTGCCGATCAGTCCCTGTATGGCTATTGCAGCGAAGTTCGCATTCATTTCAGCGTAGTTAGTGCTGGAGAACCAAAGATAGATGAGGGCGTAGATGTTGGACGCAGCGACTAGTATTAGGAATATGCCCGCTTTGCTTTCTAGATAGCAAAAGGTTAGCCCCATTGTTACCACCAGGAGAATTCCGCAGGAGACTAAGCCGACGATTCTCATTGAGTTGCGCGTTTCGCTGGACGGACGCCATGGGCAGGCGGCGGTTGTGGCGATGGCCGCACCGAGGAATATAACTATGGGCGGGAGAACTGCTAGCCACGTGAGCAAGACATCCGTCAACGATGTTCCCCCTAGGCCGTAAGCCGCAGCTAGTGTCGCGACAGCCATAGCGACCAAAGATGCGATTGCGCAGACGTTCCAGGTGCGTCGATGCGGGTAATCGCGCAAAGGGTACTCAAGGCCAATGTCGTTGCCTAGCTTCCATCCTTGAAATGCGATATGCGGCTTATAAAACTCCCTTGTTTTCATATTGCCGCCTTTCTCCTTTCCGGTGATCGTCCGGAAAATGCTGGACGCTTCTAGAGACCACGTCATCATCACGAACGATTCTCCGAATAGGGTCGTGGCGACGAGCAGAAGGGCGAGCGCGATAGTCGGTGGCCACCAACACGCTGTTTGGCCTAGGGCGCCGATTAGGTTCGGGAACACGGCAAATACGCCAATTGCCGTGCGTAGCGGATAGCCGAGACAAACCAAGAAATTCGTCGAACGCGACATTTTGACGAGTTTGCCATAAGTTCGGTCACCTCTCACGCCCTTTATTCTTTTCGGAGAGCGTTGTTTGCCGCTTGAAGTCGAAGCGTTTTCGGCCGAAGGCGCATCCGAAAAGTCACGGTTGTCCCCGCGCCTTGGCCCAGAAAGGACTAGCCATGTGCGTGAGTATTGCGGCATCCTCGGGTGGTGATTCCGCAATGCGTCAGTGCGCAAATCCATTGGCCATCGGTGCGCGCTTG